>JAKISV010000105.1 GCA_021648425.1 Rhizobiaceae bacterium | reverse complement strand
ACAGACACCACGACCTTCACGGCGGCTTATACCATCACTCAGGGTGATATTGATCTTGGGTCATTTACCAACCAGGCGATAGCCACGGGCAACCCTCCCACGGGTCCGCCGGTTAGCGACCTTTCTGATGAGAGCGGTACGGGTCCTGGTGATAATGGTGCGACGGTCACGCCACTTCCATCGGCTGCGGCATTGCAATTGACCAAGTCAATTACTTCGACAACAGAAATATTTCCTTATGTCTACGATATTATTTATACAATAGGCGTTGAAAACACTGGTAATGTCACCAGTTCAATTATTCGGGTGAGTGACGATCTTGATGCTGCACTAACACCTGGCGTAATTGTATTACCGCCAACGGTTGGCGTATCAGGGTTTGCTGGAACTCCAACTGCAAATGCCGGATATAATGGCGTTACAAATACTGAATTGCTGGATGGCAATCCAGTCCTTGCCCCCGGAGCTTCGGGAACGGTTGTTATAACGGTCAGGGTTGATTTTACCAATGGCTATTCAACGCAGGGAAATACCGCTTATGGTTCAAGCGATAATGTTCCAGGTCCTGTTCCTTCAGATGACCCTTCTGTTACTCCTGGCGATGGTTCTGATACCAATCCGACCCCTGTCCCTGTTACTGATGAGGATAATGATGGTGCTCCAGATTCAGCAGAATCGGCGGTTAATGACAGAGATGGTGATGGAATTCCTGATGCGCGGGACTATGATCCTACAGGCTATTTTTATTGTGAAGAAACCGGTGGTATTCTCAACGGTGCGTTGATTTCAATAACAGGACCTCTTGGAACGCAAAGTGGAGTGGGCACTTCCTCCAATATAACAATAGTCAGGGATGGCTCATCAGGCTTCTATCAGTTCCATGTTTCGGCGCCTGGAACATATTCGATGAGTTATGTTTTGCCGACAAACGGCAGTGCAAGCACCGACCGTCTTGCCGGTGGAGTGCTTGATGTTACAAGTCTGTTGCCAGATAATCCTGCTGTTTTAGGTGCCGGCGAGATTGGAGCCACCGGACTTCTCTCAGATAGTTCAGCAACTGCAAACCCATTCTTTGTTGTTTTTGATATTGAAGCGGGCGATCCCCAGGTGTTCAATAACAATATTCCATTGAAGTTCTGTGGTGCAGCGCTGTTGACAGCGAACAAACAGATTTCCAGTGCCCCGGTATTGCTACCAAATGGCAATACGCAGATAACCTATTTGTTGTCTGCAGAAAATACCGGCTCAATGTTGGTCAATAATGTCAGCATGATCGATGATCTTGATGCTGCTTTTGGTGCTGGAAATCACACTATAACCAATCTGAGATTAGATAGTGTTCCGGCAGGTTTCACAGGGGTTGTAAATGCAGGCTTCGACGGAGCGGGCAGTAACCAGCTATTTGGAACAAATGGTAATCTGGAACCTGGAGAAACAGTTTCGCTGGAACTTGTTGTGGAAGTTTCTGTAAGCAATTCGGGCACTTACACCAACACCATTATTGCAGGTGGACAATCACCACTGGACGGCAGCGCTATTCCAACGAATTCGGCGAGCGTCGATGTAGACCTGATAACACCTGGGAGCTTAAGCGGTTTACAGGTTACTAAAACAGCCTCGCGGCCAACGGTGCGCATTGGTGAAGTAGTATCTTATACAATACGCATTGAAAATACTGATGCGCTGGCGCGAAACAATGTTGAACTGGTTGATTTCATGCCAGCCGGGTTCACCTACAGGCCGGGTAGCGCCGCAATTGACGGGGTCCAAATTGATCCCGCACAGAACGGGCGTCGGCTTGTTTGGCCCAATCAATCGATAGCAGCAAATACAACCGCTGTTTTGACCCTGAGCCTTGGCGTTGGTGCTGCGGCATCTGAAGGTGAATTCACTAACCTTGCCTGGGTTGAAGATCCTGTAAACGGCAATCGCATTTCGACTATCGGCAAAGCGACGGTAAGGCGGGAATTCGAGTTTGTCTTTGATTGCGGCGAGATTATCGGCAAAGTATTTGATGATAAAAACCGCAATGGCTATCAGGATGACGGGGAGCCGGGGCTGCCAGGTGTGCGGGTTGTGACGGTCAACGGGGTTCTGATCACCACCGATAAACATGGCCGTTACAATGTTCCTTGCGCAGCAATACCAGATGCGCGCATTGGTTCAAACTTCATTTTGAAACTTGATACCAGAACGTTGCCTACCGGATACCGTGTCATCTCTGAAAATCCACGAGTGGTTCGCTTGACCAGAGGCAAGGTAACGAAACTCAATTTTGCCGCTTCAATCCATCGTGTTGTACGCATCGATATTGATGGCTCAGCCTTTTCTGCGGGTAAAACCCAGCCAGGAAGGAAGCTGCTTCAGGGAATTGATAAATTGATTGATGTGTTGGGCAGTGAGCAGTCCGTTCTGCGAATTTCTTATCGCGGTGATGGAAAAAGGAGTCTGGGAAAAGCAAGGCTTAGGGCATTTTCAAAGCTGGTATTAAGCCAATGGAAAAAATCTGGAGGCGGCTACGATCTCGATATTGAAACCCGCTTCGTGAAACGCAAATAGGGGATGGTGATGAGCAGTAATTCAACATTCCGGACTAAGGCCATTTCGGCCGGTGATAATATGCAGGGCAGTATTGTGGAACCAGAAAATTATACAAATTGTACGATGCGGAAGATCAATACTGCTTCTAGAGCTTTTGCACTTGGCGGCGTGTCAACAATTGCCCTTTTGGCAGTAATGAATTTGGCGATAGCGAGCGATGATGGCGGGTTGTTATTGCCCAATGCCGGATCACGTATTGTGGAAGCGGGTGAAAATACTGAGAAGATTTCAAATCAGGTTTCCGGCAATAACGGTTTTTCTATCAGCGTCGATGGTGAACGAATAGCTGGCGATAAATTGCCAGTGGATAATGCGCGCCAAAATGATATTGACCTGGAAAAAGTGGATATTCAGGTCAAATTTGATGGTCTGGATGTCAAACCGGTGCTTAATGTTTCGACGGTGGATTTACGTAGTTCTTACCAGGAGGGAGAGTTGGTTCGTTTTCTGGCGACCGCCAATTATCCAGCCTGGATTTCAAGGTCAGAGCTTCGCATTTTTGCAAACGACACAATAGGGTCAAGTAAACCGGTGGCGGTAGTTGATGTTGACCCCCTTGGACAGGCCGTCTGGCAGATGGATGAACGGGGAAATGGTGATTTTTCCTATGTTCTTCGAGTTTATGATGAACGCGGCAGATTTGATGAAACTTTGCCGTTGGGCCTTTCCAGAACCTCAAGTGCATTTCCCACCCATGCAACAATCCCAGTTGATGGCATCGTTTCACCTGGAAACGGTGACGATCGCACATCGGTTCGCAATATTCCGGTTTTTGGCGGTGCTGTAACAGTTTACGGGCGCAACGTGCCTGCTGGGTACAAGGTCACGGCTTTGGGGGAAAATATCCCCATCGATGCGAATGCAAGTTTTGTAATACAACGAATTTTACCACCGGGTGATCATGCTGTTGAAGTTGGAGTTTCACGGTATAAAAATGATGGCCTTGCATTCGTGCGGGATATTAATATCCCAACCAATGAATGGTTTTACGTTGGTCTGGCTGACCTCACATTAGGCAAACGGTTTGGCAGCAGCGCACTTACACCTGTGGGACCGGGAGAATATAGCCGTTATTATTCCAAGGGGCGGCTGGCGTTTTATCTAAAAGGAAAAATTAAAGGGCAGTATATCCTGACTGCTGCTGCTGATACCGGTGAAGATGAACTTGATAAAATACTGAAGGGTATGGATTCGAAAGATCCGCGACAGTTGCTGCGCCGAATTGACCCCGATGATTATTATCCGGTTTATGGCGATGATTCCACATCGATTGAAGATGCTCCTACCCAGGGTAAGTTTTATGTACGGCTGGAACGTGGTGACAGTTATGTTATGTGGGGCAATTACAAGGCTACAATCAATGGTTCCGAATTTGCGCGCAACGAACGTGCGTTATATGGTGCTAAATTATTATTACGTTCTGAAAATGTGACTGCTTATGGTGATCGTATTGCACAGGTTGAAGCCTATGGTTCTCAGCCTGGAACCTTGCCTCAGCGCGATGCTTTGCGCGGGACAGGGGGGTCGGTTTATTTCCTTTCCAGACAGGATATCACGCGCGGTTCGGAAACGATCAATATAGAAATTCGTGATTCTGTCAGCGGTATTGTGAAGTCCCGCAAACAGCTTCGCGTCAGTGAAGATTATGAAATTGACTACATACAAGGTGTGGTCATATTGAAAAAACCATTGGGCTCGACCGCATCAGACGGGAGCGTTGTGAAAAACGGTGCGCTTGGCAATGATGAAGTCAGGCTTGTTGCACAATATGAATACACGCCGACAGTTGGCCAAGTTGATGGTTATTCTTATGGCGGTAGAGCGCAGGCTTGGGTTGGCAACAATCTAAGGGTTGGACTTACAGCCATGAATGAGGAAACCGGCCTTGCGGACCAGACGATATTATCTGCAGACCTTCATATAAGATTAGCGGAAAATTCTTTTATTGAAGCAGAGATCGCACAAAGCGAGGGGCCGGGATTTGGGTCAACAAATTCGATAAATGGCGGATTAACTATCACGGGCAATGGCAGCGTTGGAGCTGTAAATCGCAAGGCTAAAGCTTATCGTGTTCGAGGTGAAATCGATATCAGCGATTTTGATCCTACTCAGAAAGGCAAAGTTGGCGCCTATTATGAAAAACGCGAAGCAGGATTTTCTTCTCCAGGCTATAATACGACAATTGAACAAAGGGTGTGGGGCGCATTTGCTAATGTTCAAGTCAATGAAGATCTGAGGTATCGTTTTGGTTATGAAGATTTTCAGGATCAGGCGGGCAAGCTCAAACGGGAAGGGGACGGGGAAGTTGAATTCACTCTTACCCCTGACTGGAAGCTGGCGCTGGGTGCAAAACATACAGAACTTGCAAGTCCGACGGTTGCCAATCAAAACGGGAGAAGAACCGATATTGGCGCGAGGCTAACCTATCAGCCAGACGATGATAACCAGATATATGTTTTTGGACAAAAAACAGTGGCCCGCAAAGGTAATATTGCGCGCAATGATCGGTTGGGATTTGGCGTTGAAACACGGCTAAGTGAAAAGCTGACGGTGAATGGTGAAGTATCCTATGGCACATCGGGATGGGGCGGGTTAGCCGGCCTGAACTACGAACCGACCGCAGATGATCAGTATTACATTGGTTATCGGCTGGACCCGGACCGGGCCATAAATTCATCAACATTGCTTAACGGGCTTGATCTTGGCGGCATCGTTATCGGGGCGAAACGGCGATATAGCGATACACTTTCTTCTTATGCAGAAAACAATTTTGATAGATTTGGAAGACGCCAGTCTCTGACCAGTACCTATGGGGTCATTTATACGCCAGATGCCCTTTGGACGCTTAATGGCAGTGCAGAATTTGGAGATATTCAAGATCCAAATGGCGAAGAAATTACACGCAGTGCGGTTTCTGCCAGCATTGCATATAATGATAGTGAAGCAATCTCCTGGAGAATTTTGGGGGAAGCAAGATTTGAAGATTCAACCGATCAGGCAAAAGACCGCAACACTTACCTTGTCAGTGCGGGCGCTTCTATTAAGGTTGATGAGGATTGGCGCTTTTTGGCAAGTCTGGATGCTGCAATATCTGCAAGTGATCAGAATAGTTTTCTTGATGGAGATTATATCGAGGCCAGTATCGGCTATGCCTATCGTCCGGTGGATAATGATCGCCTGAATGCGCTATTTAAGTACACTTATTTGTATGATTTGCCGGGCCCTGATCAAGTGAGTGTAAGTGGATTAAAACTTGGTCCAGCACAACGCAGCCACGTTCTTTCAGCTGATGTTACGTTTGATGTAAATCGTTTTCTTACAATTGGAGCCAAATACGGTCTGCGCATTGGTGAAGTTTCTGAAACACGCGCCGCTGATAATTTTGCCAAATCTTCAGCACAACTTGGTATTTTACGGGCGGATCTGCATGTAATCAAAAATTGGGATTTAATGCTGGAAGGGCGAGTATTGAGCACACCTGAAATTGATACCACCCAATTTGGCGTTGTTGCCGCTATCTATCGTCAATTTGGAAATAATCTGAAGGTTGGTGTTGGTTACAATTTTGGCAGATTTTCAGATGATGTAAGTGATTTAACTTATGATGATGGTGGCGTTTTCTTGAACATTATTGGTAAGTTTTAGAGTTGTTCCTGAGGTGATTAAGGCATCCGCCCTGCGGCCGCATTCTCCCAAAGAATTTCTTCGAGAGCGGTGATTATGTACCAACTCCTTAGAGCGCTGCCCAAATTCCGATGCTTCCCACCAAAATCAGACTCAAAGCCCAGACTATATCGAGATTAAACCAGGCTTTGGACAGAAATTTCAGGCCAAGCCAGAAATAAATTACGGTAGCAAATAAGCCGCCCGCAATTGTCATTGCAGCGGTGTGGGTTATTGCAACAACAAAGGCGGAGCCAATATTGTCTGTTATTAACATACCAGTTGCAGAGTGCCCTGAACCTGCATTGATACCCAGATAGATTGGCAACAGCATCAGGCCGGCGCCATGGGCCATCGCAGCCAAAAAAGACCAGAGCG
Organism: Rhizobiaceae bacterium; assembly: GCA_021648425.1. Lineage (GTDB taxonomy): Bacteria > Pseudomonadota > Alphaproteobacteria > Rhizobiales > Rhizobiaceae > JAAEMP01. Next base: position 3,279 of record JAKISV010000105.1, on the reverse strand, counting down.
CTAATCTGGATGGCGGCACGCGCGAAAGGAATTTTGGATGTTTTCGGTTGATCAACAGGTAAATACCAAGGGCGATGACCAACAAGCCGGCACCAACTCGAATTTCTGTTTCCCAAGTGACAAGTGAAGCCATCATAGAAAACGGCAGCAGGATTGCGGTCATTGCCAGAAAATGACCGAAGGCCAATGCTCCAAGTGCCCATGCCAGCGCAGATTTTTTGCGTTCCATCAATGCAGCCGACACAGCCAGCGGCCATCCCATGCCCGGGTTGATACCGTGATATATGCCGGATGCAATAACGGCCCACCAAAGGGCCGTTACCGAGTTTATTTCACCCATGGACTAGACTGATGGATAACAGAAGCTGTCAGTCGAGCAGTCACCGCCCTCCAGACGTATCTGGTGGCTGCGATAACCATCGGGGAAGTTCACATAGAAGTTTTCATCCAACGTCAAACCACCATTTTCACCCACATTTGCCATCACCATTTGCCCACCTTCATCATCGGGGTAGAACTGGTCATCCCAACTGGAATAGAGCGAGTTGGTCCAGTAAACCCGCTTGCCATCGCGGCTGATTTCCACCATCTGAGGGCCATAGGCAAAGTTTTTGCCGTTGGAATGTTTGTTCTTGGCGGTAATGCCACCAATTTCCACCTTGCCGGTCAATTTGGGGTTCATCGGGTCGGATACATCATATTGGTGCATTTTGGACCTGTCACGTTTCTGTGCCGCTCCAGGTTCTCATTTAAGCGGCCATCCTTTCAAAAGCCAAGGGGCTTTTCCAGCCTAATGCCGAATGTTTTCGACGTGGATTATAAAAGCCGTTTATGTATTCAAAGATCGCCAGTTCAGCTCGCCTGCGTGTTTTCCATGACTGACGCCAGATGAGTTCAGCTTTGATGGTTTTGAAGAATGCCTCAACGACTGCATTGTCATAACAGTTTCCTTTTCCGCTCATCGATACTTTGAACCCGTGTTGGCGTAACAGTTTCTGATAGTCGTGTGAGCAATACTGGCTACCACGATCAGAATGATGAATGCAGTTCTTAGGCGGCCTTCGCAAAGCCACGGCCATTTCCAAAGCCCTGATCGCAAGATCACGTTTCATTCTATTACTCACAGCCCAGCCAACAACCCGCCTTGAGTGCAAGTCAAGAACCACAGCCAGATACAACCAGCCCTCACGGGTCCAGATATAGCTAATATCAACAGCCCATTTCTGGTTTGGTTTTTGTGCTGTGAAGTTACGATTAAGCAGGTTGGGAGCAATGTTGAACTTGTGATTACTATCCGTTGTCACCTTGTGTTTGCGGGTTCTGACAACGCATATAGCATTCTGGCGCATCAATCTGCCAACACGCCGATGCCCGACATTCAACCCTAGCTCTTTCAACTCCTCAGTCATTCTGGGCCTGCCATAACTGGCCAGAGACAATTTATGCTGTTCACGGATATGGGCTAACAGCACCATATCTCCACGCTGGCGTTGGCTGATTGGGCGGGACCGCCAGGCACGGTAACCACGCGAACTGACATCCATTATTCCACACAAACGGCCAACAGGCAGGATACCACGATTATCTTCAATGAACTTGAACCTCATGGCTTTTGCCCCGCAAAAAATATGGTGGCTTTTTTTAACACATCCCTCTCCTCACGAAGCAGGCGGTTCTCTTTGCGCAGACTTGCAACTTCCTTTTCCAGATCAGATTGGATTATTGGTTCCGGTGATATTCGTCGCTCCAATTGGATCCACCGGGCAAGCGTGGAAAAACCAATCTTAAAATCAGCAGCTACCTGCTTGCGGGTAAGGCCACTCGTCAGTGCAACACGCACCGCTTCTTGCTTGAATTCTATCGTATGTTGTTTTGTCATTTCGTTTCTCCTTTAAGGCATAATATGCGGTTAAAGGAGCGGAACAAATCCGTGACAGGTCCAGTGTCCGTATTGGAGAACAGGCCGTCATCATCGGAAAAGGCGATGGCCTACAGCCTGCGCTCGCAATTGCATATGATTAATTTCAGGATGGACGATGCCATTGACTGGGGTATGCGGGCGCTGGAATTAGCTGGTAAATTTGATGATGTCGAAATCAAAATTCATGCCCTCAATAATGTAGGCACGGCAAAGGCATTCAAAAATCAGTATGAAGGTGTGGGTATGCTGGAGAAAAGTTTGGAATTGGCGATTAAACATGGCTACCACGAACACGCAGCGCGCGCTTACACCAACCTTGCAGAATATGGAGTTGAATATAAAAACTTCGAATTTGCGGAACAGATCATTGCTGACGGCATTGGCTTTGACACCCAACATGATCTTGATGCCTGGACCTATTATTTGGTTGGCAGACTGGCTCAGCTGCGATTGGCCCAAGGTCGGCTTCGAGATGCAGAAACAATCGCAAAGGGTGTTTTGAAACTTGAACGCCTAACCTTGTTGATGCAGTTGCCAGCATTACTTGTGCTGTCAAGAACACAGCTGCGCCTTGGCAGTGAAGACGCAGATTCTTTGTTACAAAAAGCATTGCAAAATGCGATGGCAACCGATGAAACTCAATATATTGTTCCCGCACGCCTTGGATTAATCGAGCAGGCCTGGTTCAGTGACCAACCAGATATGGTGCGCCTCCATCTTGAGGCCCTGGCCGTGATTGATCCAGCTAATCTGCTTGATTGGACCAGAGGTGAAATAGCCCTGTGGGGACACCGGCTGAGCTTTGATTTGCCGCCTGATTTTCGTCTGAATTTACCTGCGCCCTGCGTTATGGAACTAAATGGACAAATCGAAGATGCTGCCAATGAATTGGAAAAAATTTACGCACCCTATGACGCTGCTATTGTGTTGATGCAAATTTCGGAAGGAGATGTTGGACATGTGCTAACGCGCGCACTTAATATTCTTGACCCAATGGAGGCATGTGCTGCCGCTGATAAAATACGCAAAATGGCGTTGAAACTTGACATTGCTACAATACTACCAAGCACACCGCGCGGACCCTACAAGTCCGCACGCAATCACCCGCTTGGACTTACCAAACGCGAGCAGGAAGTACTTTATTTTGTTGCGAACGGTGAAACAAATCAGGAAATTTCCGAGCACCTGTTCCGGTCCCGCCGCACTGTCGAGCATCATGTGTCGTCGCTACTGGCAAAGCTTAACGTTGGGAATCGTGTGGAAATTATGTTACGTGTGCAAAGTGAGCCCTGGTTAATCTCGGCACATGTCGATGCTGAATAAACAAACCAGTTACAAAACGTTTTCACGGAGGAGTT
>JAKISV010000104.1 GCA_021648425.1 Rhizobiaceae bacterium | reverse complement strand
CGTCCAGTATGTCTGGATATTTGATTGGGGATTTCAAACTCCTACATTTCAAGTTAGTTTCTAATGATGATGTCTGAATATATCCAAAGATTCTATTCTGTGATTTTCCGGATTTTCTATCCGGTTGTTTTGGTGTTCGCCTTGATGGTTCCTGTCCACGCTGAGACAAACCCGTGGATTTTACTCGATGCTAAAACCGGCAACCTCATTGCGCACAACCAGGCGACCCGCCCCTGGCACCCCGCCTCAATCGCCAAACTGATGACTGCCTATACGGTGTTTCGCGAAATCAAAAGTGGCCGTATTGATTTTGCTTCCCCCGTCAGGGTGTCAGCTTTGGCCCTGACAATCCCACCCAGTAAAATGGGTTTTCCGCTGGGCACTATCATCAATATAGACAATGCGCTGAAGATGATCATGGTGAAGTCTGCCAATGACATTGCCGTGGCCCTTGCCCAATCCACTAAAGGCAGTCTTGACGCATTTGTTGAAGCGATGAACGAGAATGCGGCACGCCTTGGCATGGACGCCACAAACTTCACCAATCCCCACGGCCTGCATTCCATTAATCAGGTAACCACCGCCAAAGACATGGCCCTGCTGGCACTGGCCCTCGCCAACGAGTTCCCGCAATATTCGAATTATTTCAAAATTCCAGCGATTAAATTCGACAAAAAACGCATGAGAAACTCAAATCGCCTGCTAAATTCCTATCCCGGCACCAATGGCATGAAAACCGGCTATACCTGCGCTTCCGGCCTCAATATTGTCGTGCGTGCCAAACGCAGCGGCAAGGAGTTGATAGCGGTTGTGCTTGGCGGCAACTCCTCAGTTCAGCGCAATGTTCAGGCTGCGCAATTGCTGAATGCCGGTTTCAATGACAATTTCAGCCCCTCACAACGCCTCCATGTCAGCCAGCTCAAAACAATACCAAACCAATATCAGTTACCCGCAAACCTCACTCCGATGATATGCAAACCCAACTGGACCGAACGCCAGTTGTCGAAAAAGCAACGCCGCCAGGCGCGCAAAAAGCACCTGGCCAATCTTAAAGAGCAACGTGAGATATATTTAAACGTTGCTGTAAATACCGGTCCTGATATCGACGTCACGACTGGAATGGCATTCGGTCCAAATCCCTTCAATTTCAAACTGCAAAACGGCGCAGCCCCCAAGCCGCAAATTGCCACCCCCCAGTGGCGCCCCGATAGAACTTCGCCACCTTATGAATAGAAGTGAACTCATATGTTGTTGAACGGAGCCATTCTTGCCGTCGTTGTGGTAACGGGCATTATTCTGCTGCTGCCTGCCCTGTCACAATCCACCGGCTGGAAAGCAATGATCACACCGCTGGCTTCAATCATCGGCAGCGGATTTCTTGTGCTTGGCCCGATACTGGAATCATCCTACGGCCAGTATGCACCATTGGTAATGGCGGCCTTATGTGTGGGGGCTTTTCTTTACGGATCGGCAATTCGATACAATATTGCAACCATTAAACGCGACAAAGACGATCGCAGCCAGCTGGAAAACCGCCTTGAAATTGCAGCCTCCTGGTCGCTGGCCTTCGCCTACATCATTTCTGTTGCCTATTACCTCAATCTGTTTGGAGCCTTTGGTGTAAGCCTGCTGTCTTTTGGAGACAGTTTTCATGCAAACCTGCTGACCAGCGCGGTATTTCTCGGAATTTTGTTTGTCGGCCTGCTCTACGGGTTTTCTGCCCTGGAGCGAATGGAACAAATCTCGGTGGGCCTGAAACTTGCAATCATCGCCGGGCTATTGGCAGGTCTTGCCTGGTATTTCTCACAAAAAGCAACCGGTGAAGGCCTGATTTATAACCCGCCAACCCTGACAGGTTGGGCCGGCGTAACGTTAGTTTTCGGCTTGCTCGTTACCGTTCAGGGATTTGAAACTTCACGCTATCTGGGCGAAAACTACTCCGCCGCAATTCGCATCCGCTCCATGCGCAATGCGCAGTTCCTCTCATCAGCGATCTACATGATCTATATCGCCCTGTTTGCCTATGTGTTCACTCCCGATGAAATAGTGTTGGAAGAGACCGCGATCATAGACATGATGGCCGTAGTAGCACCGGTGCTTCCACTATTACTTGTTGCCGCAGCCCTCAGCGCACAGTTTAGTGCTGCGGTAGCTGATACCAGCGGTTCGGGCGGGTTGGTGGCAGAGCTGACCCGCAATCGCATCAGGTCAAACCATGCTTATATATTGCTCGTCACCATCGGCCTTGTTTTGACCTGGACTTTAAATGTATTTGAAATAATTTCGTATGCTTCGCGCGCATTTGCATTTTATTATGGCCTGCAATCAGCCATCGCCGCCATGGGTGCGTGGAGAAACCGGCAAAAAGGATATCATCTGCCATTGTATCTGGCGTTGACATTGCTTAGTGCAGCAATCGTAATTTTCGGAACATCTGTTGAGTAAACTCAGGCAACAGCCCGTGACAATGCACACTGCGACCACAAATCCGACAATGCATTGACCAGATGGCCCATATCGTCATCACTGTGCATCGGCGTTGGCGTAAAGCGAAGCCGCTCGGTTCCCTTGGGAACAGTGGGGTAATTAATCGGCTGCACATAGATGCCGTACTGGTCCATCAATAAATCAGACAGATATTTGCACTTGGCCGCATCGCCAACCATTACCGGTACAATGTGGCTTGGATTATCCATATGAGGAATGCCTTTGGCGTCCAGCATGGAACGGAATTTGGCCACCCGCTCTTTCTGGCGCATGCGTTCAATCTCACTGGTTTTCAAATGCCGGATACTGGCCGCTGCACCCGCTGCAAGAGCCGGTGGAATCGCCGTGGTAAAGATAAAGCCCGAAGCGAAACTGCGAATAAAATCACATAGTTTATCAGAGCCGGTAATATATCCGCCCATTACACCCACAGCCTTACCCAGCGTTCCTTCAATAACATCAATGCGATGCATAATGCCTTCACGCTCGGCAATGCCAGCACCACGTGGCCCATAAAGGCCAACCGCATGAACTTCATCGAGATAAGTCATTGCACCATGTTTGTCTGCCACATCGCATATCTCGGCAATGGGCGCGATATCACCATCCATCGAATAAACCGATTCAAAAGCCACCAGCTTTGGCACCTCAGGCCCGTATTTCGACAACAGTCGATCAAGATCTTCAGGATCATTGTGTTTCCAGATTTCCTTGCCCGCCCGTGAATGACGAATGCCTTCAATCATCGAGGCATGATTGAGCGAATCGGAGAAAATCACACAGCCATCAATGGCTGAACCCAAAGTCCCCAAAGCGGCCCAGTTGGAAACATAGCCTGAAGTAAAAATAAGCGCTGAATCTTTGCCGTGCCAGTCGGCCAGTTCTTTTTCCAGCAATACATGGTCATGATTGGTGCCTGATATGTTGCGCGTGCCACCAGCACCCGTGCCGGTGCGATCAATCGCCTCGTGCATGGCTTTCATAATTTTTGGATGCTGGCCCATACCCAGATAATCATTAGAGCACCAAACAGTTACATCCTGCGTACCACCATCAATGAAACGTGTGGCTTTAGGAAAACTCCCGGCCTTGCGCTCAATTTCCGCAAACACCCGATAATTGCCATCCTCATGCAGCGGTGCCAGTTTGGCTTCAAATATCGCTTCAAAATCCATGTGCTGCCCTGTTCTTAACTTTACGCCAATACCAAATCATTCAACATTTGCTTCGCCTGTTTAACATTCAGGTCTCTTCAACAAATTGATTAAAGTCAAATTTAAGGCCTCACGCAATACCAGTGCAGCAATCTTCACGCAAGTTTGACGCGACAAAGCGACCCGATAGGCCGGTTTTTGCTGGAATCCAGCCAGTTTCAGCCAAAGCAATGAAGTTTCATGTGCCGGTTTTGATCTCACAGCCATCCGTTACACAATATTTATTGTATAAGGTCGCCATAATAATCTTCGCCTCTTCGCTTGCCAGCGAATAATAGTGCAGCCGTGCTTCGCGGCGCTGTTTTACCAGGCCCAGCCGTCGTAATACCGCCAGATGCTGCGACAATGCAGATTGAGATAATTCGAGCACTTCTTCCAGCTGGGTGACCGAGCATTCTGATTCGGCCAGTCGGCACAAGATCAGCAATCGGCATTCATTCGCCATGCCGCGCAAAAATGCCGTGGCTTTCGATGCATTTTCCCGCAATTGGGGAAGTTCAAATCCCTCGGGCATGTCCATACGGTTTCACCTTTGAAGTTGCCGATGATTATTTATAAAAACAATGGAACGATGATATTAGAAATAATGAATATTACAAGTATAATCAAAATGCGGCAACACCGCGAAAACGAAAAACTACCTTCAAGGCAACAGGAAACCACGTATCGTAAAAAAATAAAATGCAGACATGATGCCCGCAGCTGGCACCGTGATTACCCAGGCCGCTGCAATCTTGTAGACCAGGGAGCGTTTTACCAGCTCATTTTTGTGAGCTTTGATCAGCCGTTTACGTTCAGCCTTGTCAAATAACACAACGCCCGCTTTGCGGCTTTCTTTCAACTCCGCAAGCATTTCCCCGCGCTCGGCAATATCGGCGTTTTCATAGCGCAGCAAAAACTCTTCCACTTTTTCGGGCGTATCTTCGCTCAGATGTTCGCGGATTTTGATGATGGCCTTTTGGTGGTTGGCCTCCAGATATTCCCGCAGAAACCCCACTCCGAATACACCCCCCACCGCAATATGGGTGGATGAAACAGGCAACCCCAGTTGGGAGGCGATAATTACAGTCACCGCCGCAGCAATCGCCACGCAAAATGCCCGTATCATATCGAGTTCGGTAATTTCAGACCCCACTGTTCTAATAAGCCTGGGGCCGTAAAGAGCCAAACCCACAGATATTCCCAACGCTCCAACCACCATTACCCACAATGGTATGGCAGCTTTTGTGACAATATCCCCCGACATCAACGCATCATTGATTGCCGCCAGCGGGCCAACCGCATTGGCAACATCATTCGCCCCGTGGGCAAAGGAAAGCAGAGCAGCAGCAAATACCAGCGGAACAGCAAACAGCCGATTGATGCTTTCGCGATTATTGGGCAAAGATTCTGCAACCCTTGAAATCATCGGCTTTAGCACCAGAAATACCACAATCGCCACAACAAACCCGATACCGGCAGCCGTCAGAAAATCCAGTTTCCAGAGTTTTTTCAACCCCTTAAGCGCCAGGTAGGTGGTAAATACCAGCGCCATGAACGAAATCAGTATCGGCACATATTTTTTCGCCGCTTCCAGCTTGTCGGATTTATAAACAATGGTGTTTTTGATCAGATAAAGAAACGAAGCGGCAATAATCCCCCCCAATACCGGAGAAATCACCCAGCTGGCAGCGATTTTTCCCATCGTCACCCAGTTTACAATTCCCCACCCGCCAGCAGCAATTCCAGCACCAAGCACCCCGCCAACAATCGAATGAGTGGTTGATACGGGCGCACCTACAATTGTTGCCACATTGAGCCAGATAGCAGCCCCAAGTAACGCTGCCATCATCGCCCAGATAAAAGTGGCAGTATCCTTGATCAATGCAGGATCAATGATGCCCTTCTTGATCGTGCTTACCACTTCACCGCCTGCCAGCAGCGCACCACCGGCCTCAAAAAATACGGCAATCAAAATAGCCCCGAACAAAGTCAGCGCTCCCGCCCCCACCGCCGGTCCGACATTGTTGGCAACATCATTGGCCCCGATATTCATCGCCATATATCCGCCGATGACCGCCGCCGTGATCAACAGATAACTGCCCTGAATATTACCGGCAACTCCCGATGAATAAAAAAAGACCACCGCCAGAAAAGCCAAAGCGCCAAAAAGTTTGAGGAAAAACGGAGTGTTGATACTTCCAGGATTTAACATGATTAAATCTCGCAAATCGATTGCATATCAAGGGCACATTTGACCGATGATTCTCGAGCGCCTTCTATGGCGCATTTCACCCCGCAGCAACAACAAACTCCAAATAACACCGGGAAAATGACGATTTTTTCAAATAAGCGCACCCCGTGCATTACCCGGGCGCACACGGTGCGCCAGTATCAAAATCCGCCAGGCCGCCAACCTGCGAATCAGTCCCCGAAATAGTTTTTGCACAGTTACTTATCTGTGATGGTTATACATATTGACCATGTTCGTACATTCGTATATTCTAATATGGGAATAAATAATAACAAACACCCAAAACAACATCAAAATTGAGCACAGTCGATTCTTGAGGAGAAAAACAGATGGCCGCAAAAAACAAAACCCTGGAAAATGCCAAGAGCATGTCCATTATCGTTACCAAAGGATCATTGGACTGGGCTTATCCTCCGTTCATTCTTGCTACAACAGCTGCTGCAATGGACATCAAAACAACGATGTTCTTCACTTTTTACGGCCTGCCGCTGCTCAACAAAAAACTCAATCTCAAAGTTACGTCCCTGGGCAATGCAGCCATGGAAATGCCGATGATGGGTATGCACATGCCGATGCCTAATATTGTCGGCATGATTCCCGGCGCCACCGCTGGTGCCACTGTCATGATGAAAAACCTGATCAAGAAAAAGGGCGTTGCTTCAATTGATGAACTGCGTGAGGCTTCCGTTGATCTGGATGTGCGCATGATTGGCTGTCAGATGACCATGGACCTGTTTGAATATTCAAAAGAAGACATGATTGACGGCATTGAAATCGGCGGCGCTGCGACCTATCTGGAAGTCGCCACTAAATCTGACATCAACCTGTTTATCTAATCTGGAATCCAATTTTTTAAAGGAAACTAATAATGGCTACCCAAACCCTCGACACATCAGGCCTTAACTGCCCACTGCCAATTTTGAAAACTAAAAAAGCCCTCAAAGGCATGGCTGCCGGCGAAACGCTTGAGCTATTGGCAACCGATCCTGGTTCCGTCGCCGATATTGCCGCATTCTGCAACCAGACCGGCAATGATCTGGTGGAATCAGGTGAAGAAGGCGGAACTTTCCGCTTTATTATTAAAAACAACGGGTAGAAATCCCTGTTCAGAAACTAAAACGGCCCGGTTTAACCGGGCCTTTTTTTCTTTACTGCCAGATATTACCTTATCCGACAAACGGCAGCGTTACCGGCTTTTTTTCGTATTCGCGATCTTTGCGATTCATCTTTGCCAGGGTTTTGTCCACATCGCGCGATTGATCAAATACAATTTTTCCAGCCCGGCCATAAACTTCGCTCAGCGTTCGCAAATCACAGGTAGAAGCAATATGCAAAGCCAGCGAATGCAGATGGGCCTTTGAATAACAAAACTGGCTAAGCCGTGCGCGTTGCATTGCAGGCAGTTTTGCCGCAATGGCAATGGAGTCCTTTGGAGACTGGGAATTGAATTGCGTCAGTTCCTTTTCGTCCACCGGACAAGGCGCTTCATTTAGTACAACCAGTTTAGGTGCTAACATTTTCAAGTCCTTCCCTTATGTCAGGACACAATGCCTTACGACATGTAAACAACTGGTTAACACTCTGGAAAGATTATAGATTCGATTTTAGTGAAATGCCACCTGCAGAACCGTTTTCAGTCGCTTTCAGGAAAAATCGCAGTGCGAGCCGGAATAAAACTTCGGCTGGCTTGAAGTCTCAATACGATTTACAGAAACCGGCCGAGCATAAAGCGAATGATTATTTCCACGATTGAGTTGACCGATCTTTGAAAGATTATAGGTCTCACCATTAAAACCGCCCGCTTTGCCATTGTCGGCGGTGCTGTATTCGGACTTTATGCTCAATGCTTTGGTATCCATACCACAATTGCTCAACTACTGAATTTCACTTCGATTTGTACTGATGAGCTTTATAGAATGTTTACGCGTTGGCTAAAACCCATAAATTACACTTGGCAGTAAAACTGTGTTGCGCCATATTTCAGCAGGTGACGTCGGTTAAATATCCAGATTGAACCAATAAGGCTGATGGTCCGAAGCCTTGCAGTCATGATCAATCCATGCGGATTTCACCTTTGGTGCCAGTTCAGGACTGACAAACCCATAATCCAGCCGCGAACCGATTTTGGTATCAACATCCAGCCAGGTGACTGAATTGCTTTCATCATGCCCGCATCTTGTCCATGTATCCACCCAGCGATCAGCAACCACCATGCGCCCGTAGTGAAAATCATCTTCCCCCACTATGATTGAATATTCATCACACCCGGGCGTCAGATTAAAATCACCCATCACAACAAAACCGCGTGGTGAAGGCGGAATGGGAATGCCCATCCATTCATCGCCGCGCACCCCGATCCCCTCATTTTCAATGGCAAACAATTTTGGAACAAGCCATTCCAGCTGTTGCGCACGCACAGAGCTGCGCCGAAAATTCAAATGGGTGACATAAACCCGCAGCGGCCCACCCGGACAATCCACCAGCGCTTCAAGCACGATGTTTTGCAAATCAAACTGCTCAACAATTCCGCTCCATGGCAACACAAAATGCCGGGTGGAAAGAATGGGCCATTTCGACAGGATCATATTGCCAAAGTTCAACCGCGTTGAAGAAGCGTGCCCGCTTTCAATTTTCGATTCAATACCCGCATCAATCGCCGTGCCATAACAGGTAAAATATTCCGGCAACAGTTGTGAGAGTTTTTGCGGTTGATCTTTTTCCGGCACTCCGGGCTGATTGCGCGACACTTCCTGCATCCCGATTATATCCGCACCGCGCACCGCATCCCCAATGCGTTCCAGATCAAAAACCCCATCCGCACCCTTTGAATATTGTATATTATAAGAGACAAATTTCATCTGATTACACTTCCCTCAATCAATAGTCTTCAACCCTTCATTTTCAACCCGAATGCGAACCCACAACATCCACGCATTCAACACCGAATATATTAATGCCACCCATACCAGACCCAAAGCCAGCGCAACGACTGCAATTTCACCAATCACCACCAGATAATTAGGATGCCTGAAATAACGAAACGGGCCGCCCGCCACCAGGGTTTCACCCGGCACAATAATTATGCGTGTCGTCCAGCGAGATTTCAGCGTTGCCAGAACCCACACCCGCCCCAATTGAAGCGCTACAAATATTGCCAGCCAGAAGCGCGACACTTCGTTTTCCGCCCCCAACACCCAAAGCACCACCAGCCAGCTGCCGTGCAATAATATCATGAATTTATAATGATCCGCACCAATTTCACGCGCGCCATTTGCCAGCAGTCTTTTGGTATTGCGATTGGCAATTACCAGTTCGCCCAGCCGTTGCGCGGTTAAAAAAGCCAGCAGCCAGAAACCTTCAGCCATGAAATTTCACCGGCAGAAATGACGCGGTAAACCCCGGCCCCAGCGAGGCCATCATATATTGACCGGGCCTGGCCTCTTTCATCACCCGCTCCAGAATAAACAAAACGGTCGGCGCAGACATATTGCCATAATCACTCATAATCGCCCGCTCATGATCAAGCGTACCGTTGGGCAGTTCCAGTGAAGCTTCAATCGCCTGAATGACTTTCACGCTGCCCGGATGACAGATAAATCGCTCAATATCATGCCTTTTAAACCCCGCAGTGCGCAGCGCCGTATTGGCCGCATCGCGGTATCGCTCCCGCACGAAATTGGGGATCGACTTATCAAGGATCACGCCAAACCCGGAAGCCTTCACATCCCACCCCATATTATCAAGCGTATCAAGCCACAGATGTTCAATGCCCTCACCAATCGTGATTTCACCCGCGCTGGCGCAAGGTTTAGAGCGAACACAAAGTGCCGCCGCCCCGTCACCAAACAGCACAGTCGCAACAAAATCTGCCTTCGAGGGGTTTTTTGCGTTAAACGAAAGCGAGCACAGTTCAATCGCCACCATCAATATGGTTGAGCCCGGTTGAGCACGCGCCAGCTTTGCGGCAATCGCCATGCCTGTCACCCCCGCCGCACACCCAAGCCCGAATACCGGCACGCGGGAAACATCAGCACGAAACCCCATAACCTGCATGGCGCGCGCATCAACCGTTGGCGTGGCCACACCGGTTGAAGAAATCATCACGATG
>JAKISV010000103.1 GCA_021648425.1 Rhizobiaceae bacterium | reverse complement strand
CCTGACGCGCTTGATGAGAATGAACCAAAAAATGTTGCAATAGCAGTTGAAAAACTGGGCCTGAACCATGTGGTCATTACTTCAGTTGACCGCGATGATCTGGATGATGGCGGTGCTTCGCATTTTGTGGAAACCATCGCCGCCATACGTCACCGTTCGCCAAACACTACCATTGAGATACTGACGCCTGATTTTCTTCGTAAAGACGGCGCGCTTGAAAAAGTTGTGGCGGCGAAACCCGATGTTTTTAATCACAATCTGGAAACTGTGCCCTCCAACTATTTGACCGTTCGCCCCGGCGCGCGTTATTTCCATTCAATACGGCTGCTTCAAAAAGTAAAAGAAATCGACAGTTCCATGTTTACCAAGTCCGGCATTATGGTGGGCCTGGGTGAGGAGCGTAACGAAGTATTGCAATTGATGGATGATTTGCGCAGCGCCGATGTTGATTTTCTAACTATCGGCCAATATTTACAGCCAACCAAAAAGCATCACCCCATAAAGAGGTTTGTTACACCAGATGAATTCAAAGCCTACGAGAGCGTAGCCTATTCCAAGGGTTTCCTGCTGGTTTCATCCAGCCCGCTTACCCGTTCTTCGCATCATGCCGGTGATGATTTTAAAGCCCTGCGCAAAGCGCGTGAATTGTCCCAATAATTCCATGCCAAAATTCAACAAAGTCCACCCGGTTAGCCACAGTTCCAGGCAAATGTTTGAACTGGTGGCAGATGTCGAGAAATATCCTGAATTCTTGCCGATGTGTGAAAAACTGATTGTTCGTTCACATCATAAAAAAGGTGACCGGGAACGCATTATTGCCGACATGAGTGTGGCTTATAAATTTATCCGTGAGTCTTTCACAAGTCAGGTCACTCTGGACCATGAAAATCTGGAGATAAATGTGGAATATATTGACGGGCCATTTCGTTATCTCGAAAATAAATGGAACTTTGTGGAAACTGGTAATTCTTCCTGCGATATACATTTTGCCATTGATTATGAATTCAAAAGCAAGGCTTTGGGATTGTTGATGGGTACAATGTTTGAATTGGTATTTTCAAGGTTTACTGCAGCTTTTGAAAAACGGGCGGACAAAATTTATAACCAATAGAGTTGCACGCTCCAAAACAAGAAACCCGGCTGGTTCAGGGCCGGGTTTTCTTTGTCTGGAGGGAGGGGTGAGTATGGTTCTGGTTGTCTCTAACCCTAATATAGGTACTAATTTCAACATTTCATGTGCAATTAGGCACACACTGTAAAATATTTCGAAAAACTGCATATTTTATTGTCATTCTGGTGAATATTAATAAAAGGAGATATGCGCGTTTAACGTGTGATTCATATTTTGGCGCTAAAGGTTGTACCGGCGGTGTGCAACAACCGCCAATATTGGGTTTGGTTTATTGGTGTGGGGAAAAATGCTGAACGAGAAAAAACAATCGCGCAAAAAAACTAATTATCCGCTGTTAATTGTTCTGCTTGTTATTGTGCTGCCTTCAGCACTCCTGATAATAACGGAACTCAGTACAGATCAAATCGTCTACAAAACAATCACCAAGAGCATATCGGATTTTCAGTAGTTTATTGCACCCGCACTGCAACAATATCTATTCAACTACAGTTCACGTAGTACCGGTGCTGCTTTTTGCCCTAAAATTCGCCAGGTGCCGATCAGGCCAAATCCCACGGTGAATACCAATGCGGCGATCAAGGTAAATATTGCAATTGATGGTATGAACTGGGATGGAAATTCCATAATTCTTGAAACAACAAACCACGATGCGACGCCGCCTGCGATAAGCGCAAATATAGCGGTAGATATTCCTAACAATGCATATTCGTAGATGAACGTTCTAATCAGCGTCCATCTGGTAGCGCCAAGGGTTTTTAACACCACACTGTCATGCACCCGTGCACGGTTTCCTGCTGCCAGTGCGCCTGCAAGTACCAGAATGGATGATATCAGGGCCACGGCTGCTGCAGCTCGCACGGCGGTTGAAAGTTGGCCAATCATACGGTTTACCGCATTAAGCGCATCGCGTACGCGCACACTGGTCACAGCGGGATAGCTTTGCGTTATCTTGCGTAAAATCTCGCCATCGCTGGGTACGTCACCATCGTTATCTAATGTAAGCGTAGTCAGGAATGAGTGGGGGGCACCGGCGAAAGAGTTAGGTGAAAATACTAGAACAAAATTGATTCCCATGCTTTCCCACTCGACATTACGCAGGCTTGAAATGCGCGCCTTAATCGTTCTGCCCAATACATTTACCGACAACATGTCACCAACATCCAGCCGTAGCTCTTCTGCCTCATGGGCGGAAAATGACACCAGCGGTTCTCCGCTATAGTCCTGGGGCCACCACTCGCCTTTTGAGAGGGTGGAATTTTCTGGCAGATTTTTGGAATAGGTAATACCACGATCACCACGCAGTACCCAGGTTGTGCCGCCATCGGTTTTATAGTCTTCAGCCCGGATGCCTTTGAGTTCGATAATGCGCCCGCGTAACATTGGTACAGAGAATACTTTCCCGCCCGGCGCAATAGAGGACAACTCATTGGTAAAATCGTCGATTTCGTTGTTTTGAACATCAACAAAAAAGAAATCAGGAGCAGAATCCACAATATTGCCATTCACCTGATTGCGTAGATTTCCATCAATTTGTGTTAGCGCAACAAGCAAAGCCAGACCAAGGCCAAGTGACATCACAACAGAAGGAGTGAGTGAACCGGGGCGGTGGATATTGGCAATAGCCATGCGTAATTCAACAGAAGATACTTTGGGCATCAATTTTGCCAGCCGCTGAATGGCAAAGGAGACAAACTGTAACAGCAGGAATGAGAACAGTATTGCACCTACAAACACCGAGGCAATGAAACGGCTTTCAGAATTGAGTATGGCCAGAGCAACAAGTGATAGGATACTTGCAGCAACCATCAGCATATAGATTGGGCGCGGCATTTTATTAAGGCTGAACCCGCTGGAGCGAAAGAGTGCGGCCGCCGGAATTTCGCGCGATGAGGCTAAAGGCAGTATGGCAAAAGTAAAAGCAGTCAACAAACCAAATACCGCACCAAGCGCCAGAGCTTGCGGAAAAAACAACGCTTCGCGAGACACCGGAACGAGGCCGGACAACGCTTCAGCAGCCGCAAAAGGAGCAAGCGCCCCGATGATTAAACCAATGATAATACCAATGCAGGCAAGCAGCATTATTTGTATCAGGTAAATCTGAAATACCAGTCCACCCGGTGCCCCTAAAGATTTAAATGAGGCAATTACCGGGCGTTTGGTATCAAGAAAGGCACGAATGGCATTTGCCACGCCAACCCCCCCGACAATCAAAGCGGTCAGGCCTACAAGGGTTAAGAATTGAGAAAATCTCTCAATGTTGCGGGCAAGGGCAGGGGCGGCATTTTCGCGTGAGCGCACGCGCCAGCCGGTATTTTCAAACTTTGTCTGGGCGGTTTTGATCAAACTGTTTAATTCGCCGGCCGTCATCGGTCCTGTTTTAAGCTGGTAAGAATAACGAATGAGCGAACCGGGCTTTATCAACCCTGTATTTGCCATGGCCTCCCGGGATATGATCACCTTGGAACCAAAGGCCATTCCTTCGCTGATGCGCTCAGGCTCATTTTCAATAGTTTGCAACACCGTAAAACTGGTTTCACCAACATCAATGCTATCGCCGCTTTTAATATTCAACCGGTCAAGCAGCAATGGGTCGACATAGGCATTAGTCAGGCCCAGTTCGCTGATTTTCAGCTTTCCCTCTGGACCGATGAATTCGCCATAATGGGGATAAGCATTATCAACAGCTTTCAAATCTATCAGCGTCTGATCACTGCCATCTGCAAGTCGTGCCATGGCCCTTGTTGAGATTGTTCGTGATACATCACCGTTTGCCTGCAGGAACTCTAACTCTTTTTCACCGATGTCCTTTTGCACAACGGAAAAAGAAGCGTCTCCCCCAAGTAGTGCCTGTCCTTCGCTTGAGATACCATGGGTGATGGAGCGCGCTACGGAATTGACGCCGGAAATTGCACCCACCCCCAGCGCAATACAGGCCAGGAATATATAAAATCCACCAATGCCACCGCGCAACTCTCGTAACGCAAACCGCCATGCCAGAGCCAGCCCCGGCGTAAACGGCGGATTGGGTGCAGTATTGGTGTTGTTGGGCGTGGAAATATCCGCGTTCATGATTATGCCTGCGCCGTTACTAACGGCTTATCTTGTCCGTTCTGCTCAATCTCACCCGAACGCACACGCACCACATGATCACATTTTTTGGCAAGATTTGTATCGTGGGTAACTAAAACCAGCGTCATGCCGCGTTGTTGCTGCTGGTCAAACAACAGTTGAACAATCTGGTGACCGGTATCGTCATCAAGATTCCCGGTTGGCTCATCCGCGATCAGTATTTTGGGTTGCGGTGATAATGCCCTGGCAATGGCTACACGTTGCTGTTCGCCGCCAGATAGTTGCGCCGGATAGTGACTTAAACGCTCTTCAAGGCCAACGGCAGCAAGTTCATCTTTTGCCATTTTCATGGCATTTTTCTCGCCGGAAAGTTCCAGTGGTACAGCCACATTTTCCAGGGCCGTCATATTGGGAATAAGATGAAACGATTGAAACACTATGCCGATATTTCGCCCGCGAAAAGCGGCCAGTTGGTCTTCGTTCATTTCACCCAGTTCACGGCCATCAATGATAACTGAGCCACTGTCAGCGCGCTCCAACCCGCCTATCACCATCAGCAGTGTGGATTTCCCAGAACCCGATGGCCCCACAACTCCAGCAGAACGTCCCGCTGGAATATCAAGGCTCAAACCTTTCAAAACATGTACGCGCGAAGCTCCACTGCCGAGTGTAAGATGAAGGTTGTTTAATGAAATCATCGGTATTTCGGCTTGCATTTAGCGCGCTCCATGGTCATTTAGGAATTAATTCAAACTTGTCAGACACGAATATCGTTACAATACGGATGTTTAGATATGATTTTCAATTCGATTGCACGTGAAATTGTTGTAAGGTCCGTTGGCTGGCTGGTGATTGTCTTTGGAATCTGGGCAGCGATGATCAGTGTTGCCCAAAGTGAACAACCAAAAACAATCGTGGTTTTAGGTGACAGTCTGTCAGCCGGGTTTGGCCTGGCACAAAACGAAGCATTCCCCGAACAATTATCTTTGGTGCTGAAAGAAAAAGGGCTGAACATAAATATTAACAATGCGGGAGTGTCGGGGGATACAAATATCAGTGGCCTGGCGCGACTTGACTGGTCTGTGGGAGAAGGCACCCACGCAGTGATTCTTCAACTGGGTGCCAATGATGCCATGCGCGGAATTCCCCCGCAGGTTACCGAAAAAAATCTGACAACAATTGTCGAAAAACTGCAACAGCGTGGAATTGAAGTTCTTTTAGCCGGCATGAAGGCTCCTCCCAATATGGGAAATGTCTATGTGGAAGAATTTGACGGGCTATACCCAAATCTGGCTTCAAAGTATAATCTGGTTTTCTATCCGTTTTTTCTCGACGGTGTAGCAGCAGAAATTGAACTCAATCAGGCCGATAGAATTCATCCAACTGCCAAAGGCATCAAACTTATGGTCAGCAGATTTCTTCCCAGTGCCATTACCCTGATTGAGCGCCTGGAAAATAAGTGATATCTCTGGAAATCTGTTGAACAGTTCCGGAATAGTTATGAATAAATATCCCTTGACCACCGTAGTGGAAAAATTGCCTGCTACCGTGCCGTTTGTTGGCCCCGAAACCCAGGAACGTCAAAGCAAAATCCCTTTTAAAACACGCCTTGGCGCCAATGAAAATGTATTTGGCCCTTCGCCAAAGGCAATTGCCGCAATGAAAAACGTGCTTGATGATATCTGGATGTATGGCGACAGCGAAAATCATGACCTGCGTCAGGCTTTGGCAAAGTTTCATGGTATTGGATATGAAAATATTGTTGTAGGTGAGGGTATTGACGCCCTGCTTGGTTATACCTGCCGCATGTTTGTCGAGCCGGGCACCAAAGTTGTTACCAGCAAAGGTGCTTACCCTACGTTCAATTATCATGTGAGTGGAAATGGTGGTGAACTGCATTTTGCGCCGTTTGAGGGTGACCATGAAAACCCGCAGGCGCTATTGGAATTGGCAAATGCCCGGGGCGCTGTTCTGATATATTTTTCAAACCCGAATAATCCAATGGGAAGCTGGCACAATGCAGATGTTGTGCAAAACCTGATTGATAATATCAGGCCCGGAACAATACTGGTTCTGGATGAGGCCTATATAGAAATGGCCCCTGAAGGAGTTGCGCCAAAATTTGATGTGTCAAACCCCGGTGTGTTGCGCTTTCGCACATTCTCAAAAGCTTATGGTATGGCAGGTGCACGTATTGGCTATTGTATCGGGGAGGCAGGTTTGATTGCCCAGATGGAAAAAGTCCGCAATCATTTTGGCGTAAACCGCATTGCACAAGCAGGCGCACTTGCAGCATTGGAAGATCAGGATTATCTGCAACAAACGATTGCTGAAATAACAACAGCACGCGATGAAATTGGCAGAATTGCAACAAAACACGGTTTGTCAGTTTTGCCTTCTGCTGCAAATTTTGTCGCGATAGATTGTGCGAAAGATGGCGAATATACCCTGTCACTTGCGAACTATATGTCTCAAAAAGGCGTGTTTATCCGCAGACCCGGCATAGCTCCGCAATCACGCTGCATCCGTGTAAGTGCCGGACGTGCCGGTGATCTTTTACGGTTTGACAAAGTGCTGGGTGATGCGCTTGCAGCAGTCTGATAATTCAAGATCAGAATCAAAAAGGGCAGGGCCATTTTTGAATGGGACCCTGCCTCTTTTTGAGAGTGTTGGTTATCGAAGCTTATACAAATATTGAAATGGAGATCAGGGCCATGGTAATCATGGTGAATGATACGATTATAATGCTAAGTATCGAATGATCTTCCGCTTCGAACACGCCCTGCGTTTCATCGCGGGGGAACGTCATTTATGTTTTACCTTTCAATAGTCATTTCGGTTGCTCGCGGCATAACATGCCACCATGCATAAAACATGTGTATAAAAGGATTGAATTTCAAGGGGGGTTAATTTTTCAAGGCCCCGGTGCGCGTAATTCTGTCCAGAGACATTCCGATAACTGGAATCAATTGATTTTGAACATGAACTGAAATTGTAACGTTCAGCTTTTGATTGTTTTTGAGCCTGGCTACCATGGTTGCGTTGAGTTTTTGGCGTTTAATTCCAACCACCAAACGCGAAGATGTAAATCGGCCACCGGTGACATCCATGCCCTGGCCTTTTTCACCATCCAGAAACTGGCCGCCATATTTCCCGTCGGTTTTAAATATCCGTGCTGACATCGGTTGAGAAAATACCCCAACCCTGCACGAGCCTTTAACTTCCATTCCAATGCTGGATTTATCAGACAACCCTTTAAGGGAACAGGTGAACTTGGTGCCTTTATATTTCCCGGCAACAATTTCTCCAGGACCACGCCATTCGCCTTCAATGCCTTTGAAGAACGCTAATTCTCCGGCATAAGATGGCGCAGTGCCCATAGCCCAAATTCCAGCAATTGCTGTGAAGGCCAAAATCAGAAAAGTTTTTACTCTACGCATAACCAATACCTGAACCTGAAAAAGATACAGAAACCCGTGAACAAATGATCTCGAACACGACAGTCTGGATTTTGCAATTATTACCGAAAATGGTTAACCAAATTCCAATCACAATACTGTTTCCATAAGGTGTTCAATTTTTGGCGCAGAAAAATAATTCAGATACCTGTACATCATATTTTGTCGGAACTTGAAAAAGAGCGGGTGAGCTCTTTGAAGTATTCTGAAACACCTGGTCTTGGTAAAGCGTTAAACGGCATCGGGCGGGCCAGATCCATTGCAGCAATTCCTATGCGGGCCGTAAGCATTCCGTTGACAACACCTTCACCCAGCTTGGTGGAAAGGCGCGCCGCAATACCGTGGCCGACGAACTGTTGAATAAGGCTGTCTCCCGCTGCAATCGCACCCGTTTGCGCCAAATGTCCCAATATATTACGGGTTAGCCGCCAGAACCCCAGCGCCCCCGGCCTGCCGCCATAAATAGTGGAAAGACGGCGTATCAGCCGGATATTCTCCATCATCACATAGGCGATATCAACCAGGGCTCTTGGGCTGATGGCCGTCACCAGTGACACCCTTTTGGCCGATTGCATGACCAACGACTTCGCCTGTTCATCAATCGGGCTCATGTAGGTGGTTTCAAACAGGGTAAGTAAATCCTGGCCATCAAGTATATTGATACGATCTTGTGCAAATTTCGAACGTACATTTGCCATGTCTGCCCTGCTTGAATAGAGCGAATCAAGATCACGCACCAGATTTATGCCATCTTTCGGGCGCTCGCCGGCTTGAATTTTTATCGCTTTTTCGCGTAGCGCACTGATAGTGTTGAGCCTGGAAATCCCCCAGATTTCACGTAAGATTATAGCAATAGCCGCCAGTACCAGTAACGCGGCCGCAGCAGACGCAGCCCAGCCCAGCCAGGTCTGGCGCTCAAACAGTTCCACGATCAACTGATCGATAGCCAGCCCTGCACCAAGCGATAATAATGCAGCGGCAGCTCCAAGAAACCAGCTCAACCATGGGAAGCCTGTTTTTACAGGCGGTGATGAGGGAGCGGAAAATTCTTTGACTATTTCCTCAGCTTGCGGGCTGGCAACCACCAGTGACAAGTCGTTTTGCGCCATTGGCCGACGGCTGGCTGGCACCCGGGTTTTTTTAGAACTATCGCCATTTAACTGAACAATACGTGGTTTTCTGGGTTGTTTGCTCATCAAAAGCCTCTATTGCAACTGATCCGACAACAAAAACTGCAACGCTTTGTCGATCCGCAGATGGGGTAGATTGACAGTAATCTGATCATTTTCACTTTCTATTACCGGTGGCCTGAAGCGAACAAAAGACAGTTCAGGATAATTCCCGCTATCAGGCTCGCTGGGCGTATCAAACAATGAATTTGGGTTGTCAGGCAGATCGCCCGGAAAAATCGCCGTTTGGGTTTTGCCATCAAACACTTCCCCGCCGATGACTTCGCCCTTGATTGGTGTGCCGACAATTACCGGCAATTCTTCGCCATCCTGCTTGACCACAGCCTCAGTGGTGCTTCGAAGTGCAGCCAGCGCCATCACATCAACGCTGGCACCTGCAAACTTTGCCCGCCGCAAGGCATTATCCACCAGTTTACGCAGCAAAGCTTCAAGCCTTTTATGATTTTCATGGTGCAAATGATCAGCTTTGCTTGCAGCAAATAATATCCGCTCTATTCGGCGGGTGAATATTGATGTCAGCCAATTACCCTGGCCCGGATTAAAACACTGCAATATTTCTGTAAGCGCTGTTTCAAGATCGGCTAGAGCCTCAGGGCCGGCATTGATTGCCTGCAATGCATCCACTAAAATTATCTGGCGATCAAGGCGGGCAAAATATTCTCGAAAAAACGGTTTAACGACAAAGGTTTTGTACGCCTCAAAACGTTTTTCCATCTGATCATAAAGACTGCCCTCAATAATATCGCCAACTGCGGGCAATGGGCAAAAGGTGAGGGCGGGCGAGCCTTCCATGTCGCCGGGCATTAAAAATCGACCCGGGGGCAGGGTGGACAATGCATTTTCATCCTGACGGCAGGCATGAAGATAGTCGGTAAACACTTTTGCCAGATTTGCGGCAATGACCTCATCCAGTGGTTCGCCTGATTTGGTTTTATTCACAAGCCCATGCCAGCGCGCTGCAAGTTTAATGCGGTTTGGCAGGCGTGACATTTCCAGAGCCTGAGCACTCCAGGTAGAATAGTCCATCGCCAATAAAGGTAAATCCAGCAGCCATTCTCCGGGATAATCAACAATATCAATATTCAGTTTTCCGCTGCCAAATGTGTTGTTCCATGCGCTGGCGGATTCATAGGCAATAGTAATACGCAACTCGCTGATGGAGGAAGTGGATTGCGGCCATTGGCGTTTTTCAATCAGCATTGCCAGATGTTCTTCATAGCCAAATCTCGGCAAATTCATCGAGGGTTGTGGTTCAAGC
>JAKISV010000102.1 GCA_021648425.1 Rhizobiaceae bacterium | reverse complement strand
GATCGCGCGGCAAATTGCGCCTTGCCGAGTGGGCTGATATGGTCCATCAAGTGGTTCAATATGAACGAAAAGCGCTCTAGTTAAATGGCTTCAACTTCTTCAACATCTGGAATGAAATGGCGTAGCAGGTTTTGAATGCCGTGTTTCAAAGTTGCTGTTGAAGAGGGGCAGCCGGCACAAGCGCCACGCATATGCAGATAAACCACACCTTCCTTAAAACCACGAAATGCAATGTCGCCGCCATCCTGGGCCACAGCCGGGCGCACCCGGGTATCGAGCAGCTCCTTGATCAACTCCACCGTTTTTTCATCTTCGGGTTCATAAAATTCCTCACCCAGATCACCCTGAGCATTCTGAGCGCCTTCCAAAACCGGTGCGCCTGACATGAAATGCTCCATGATGGCGCCCAGGATGGCTGGTTTTAAATGTTGCCAATCGGGGCTACCGTCATTTTCTTTCTTGGTAATGGTGACAAAGTCATAACCCAGGAAAACGCCGGATACGTCTTTTACATCGAACAAACGCAAAGCCAGCGGAGAGGCGGCGGCGTCTTCAATGCTGCGATAGTCATAAGAGCCCTCTTCGACCACGGTTTGACCCGGCAGAAATTTCAAAGTGGCTGGATTGGGCGTTGCTTCGGTTTGGATGAACATGGGAGATATCCTGTTTAGAAGTGTTCCAAACTACTATATATTGATAGGGGTGCGACAATCAAGCCATGCTGGATTGCAATAATGATAATTCAAACAAATCCGCACTTATTTTATTGCACCGACCAAGCCAAAACTTTCTCGTATTTCGCCCATGTTGTTTTTCGCTATTTCACGCGCTTTGTCGGCACCGTTGGTCAATATGGCGTCGATGCTGGCGGGGTCGGCCATGTATTCGCGAATTTTTGCGTTTATCGGAGCCAGTTTTTCGACTGCCAGTTCGGCCAGTGCCGGTTTGAACTCCGAAAATGATTTGCCGCCAAACTCGGTAATCACAGTTTCTTTGTCACTGTCATTAATCGCCGCATAGATACCAATCAGATTATCTGCTTCGGGTCGCTGTTTGAGGTCTTCAATACTATCGGGCAGCGGCTCAGGGTCAGTTTTTGCTTTGCGGATTTTTTTGGCGATTGTGTCAGGATCATCGGTAAGGTTGATGCGTGACATATCTGAAGGGTCAGATTTTGACATTTTCCTGGAGCCATCACGCAGGCTCATTACGCGAGCAGCAGGGCCGCCGATGATTGGCTCGGTTATTGGAAAATAGCTTTCACCTAAACCCAGTTCAGCAATGCGACCGGCAAAGTCATGATTGAATTTTGCTGCAATGTCGCGGGTGAGTTCCAGATGTTGTTTCTGGTCTTCGCCAACCGGCACATGGGTGGCCTTATAAAGCAGAATATCGGCGGCCATCAGGTTTGGATAAGAGAAAAGGCCGACGGAGGCGTTTTCCCGGTTTTTACCGGCCTTGTCCTTGAACTGGGTCATGCGATTGAGCCAGCCCATGCGTGCCACACAATTGAACAACCAGGCCAGTTCCGCATGCTCTGCCACCTGTGACTGGTTAAATACGATGTGTTTATTGGGGTCTATGCCTGCTGCTAAAAAAGCTGCAGTCACCTCCCGGATATTGTTGGTCAGTTCTTTGGGGTCCTGCCAGGTGGTAACGGCATGCATATCGACAATGCAATATACGCATTCATGAGAGTGTTGCAGCGCCACAAATCTCTTGATGGCACCCAGATAATTGCCCAGATGAAGGTTGCCGGTGGGCTGTACGCCGGAGAATACCCGATTAACGAATGTGGTCATAACTGATCTCAAAAAACGATGTTTGTCGGGTAGTAATGGAGTGGCAGTCGGGATGCAAGGATCATTTGGGTTTTGAAAGGGTGGATTTCAATTCGCGAATATTCAAACCACCGCTGATGATCAGCAATCCGAAATACACCACAGCACCGGCGATAATTGCGGCCATTACAACGCCAAGCCGGACGAGGAAGCCGCCCTCTGCCATCAGTAATTTAATCCAGTCACCACCGGCATATAGAACCAGGCCCATAACAATTGAAGCTGCAAATATTTTGATCAGTCTGGAGATGGTTTGCGGGGTGAGTGAGAAATTGCCGCTGCGCGACAATCCGATGATCAGTAAAACAGCATTTACCCAACCGGCAATCGAAGTGGCTATGGCAATTCCCACATGGCCGTAGATTGGAAACAAAGCCAGGCTTGCGGCGATATTGGTGATTGCCGAGGCCAGAGCAAACCACATGGGCGCGCGCATATTGAAACGTGCAAAATACACCGGCTGGAATACTTTTTGCAGTACGAATGAAGGCAATCCGATGGCAAAAGCGGCGAGTGCTGCGGCAGTCAATATCGTCGTTTGGGGATCAAATGCCCCGCGTTCATACAACATGGCGATGATTGGGCCTGGCAGAAAAAACAGGCCTACGGCTGCGGGAAGCGTCAGCAGAAGAGCGAATTCCAGCGATTTATTTTGCAGCTTTTGTGCTTCGTCGTGGTTTGAAGAAGTCAGGGCCCGGGTTAATTCCGGTAACAAAACAACGCCGATTGCGATGCCGACCACGCCAAGCGGCAGTTGATAAATCCTGTCAGCATAATTGAGAATGGCAATGGCGCCATCCTGGGCGGAGGCAATGATCTGACCGACAAGCAGGTTTACCTGAACGATGCCACCGGTAAGCGCTACCGGGGCAGCGAGTAACAGCAGTTTTTTCACCTTGGGTGAGGGGCGCGGTATTTTCAGGCGCAGGGCAAACCCCTGGCGTGAGGCGGCATAATAAAGCAGGCCCAGCTGCAAAAATCCCGCCGCCATAACACCCCATGCCAGAATACGGCCAACGCTGACGGGATCATAACTTGAATAATTTGCAAACAGCAATCCAGAAACAAGAACAACATTGAGAATGGTCGGAGCGATTGCAGCAATAAAATAATGGCGCAGGGCATTCAGGATTCCCGATAACATCGCCACCACTGACATGCACAGCAGATAGGGGAACATGATACGGGTCAATTCGACGGTCAGGTTGAATTTATCGGCATTGTCGGCAAAACGAGGTGCAATGATTGTGCCCACAAGCCATGGCATGGCAATTTCCGCCAAAGCGGTGAGGATAATCAGCACTATTACCAGATAGCTCAATATGTTCTCAGCAAATTCCTTCGCATTGCGGCGCTCGCCCGTCTCCAGCTCGCGCGAGAACATCGGCACAAAAGCTGAATTAAATGCACCCTCGGCAAATAATCGCCTGAACAGATTTGGGAAACGAAACGCCGCATAAAAAGCATCGGCAACCGGCCCCGCTCCCAACACGGCTGCAATCAGCATCTCGCGGGCAAAGCCAAGAAAGCGGCTGGCCATGGTGGCGCCGCCTACGGTGGCGAATTTGGTAAAAAGTCCCATATTATCGGTAGACCACTTTTTTCATTATGCGGTTTCGTGTTCGGCGTCGACTTGTACACTCAAAACCTTAATCAACGCATTTTCAATTTTTCTTTTGCGTGCTTTGTCTGTTATTTTTGCACCGGTAAGATCTGTCACATAAAAAGTATCCACCGCTTTTTCACCAAAGGTGACAATCTGCGCTGAGCCGATGTCGAGATTGAGGTTCGACAATTCTTCGGCCAGATCCGCTAACAGCCCGTGGCGATCCAGCCCCTCCACTTCCAGTACGGTGAACTTGTTTGAAAGATCGTTATCGATCAGAACAATCGGGCGAACGTCAAATGATTCTCTTCGGGTGTGGAGTGATTTTGAGGCACTGCTCTCGGGCTTGGGTTTGGCTTTGCCAGCCAATACATCGCCAATCAACTTGCCGATGGAATTTGCCCGTCGCCGTTCGTCTTCATCGGCATCAAATTCGCGATTAATCAAAAACGTATCGAGTGCGCGACCATCACGCAGGGTGTTAATCTGCGCCCCGGCAATGTTTGCATTGGCCGAAGAACATACACCAGCGATGGTAGAAACCAGATTGGGGTGATCGGGGGCCAGAATTGTTATTTCAGTGATCTGCTCAAATTCACGAATATGGACATCAAAGGCAAACACTTCACCTTTAACATCGGCATCTCTGATAAAGCCCATATGACGGATTTGCGCTTCCAGGTCTGTGGATAGAAAATAGCTGTCATAGGGCAGTGCCAAAATCTTACCAAGTTCGCTTTTTTCCCAATCGCGCAATTGAGCAGTTAATTCATTCATCGCTTGTGCAACACGCGCTTTTCTGCCCGCGTGCGAGAATTCACCGCTCAGCATGATTTTAGTTTCTTCATATAGTGTTCTGAGTAATTGGCCTTTCCAGCCGTTCCAAACGCCTGGCCCTACTGCCCTTGTATCGCAAACGGTCAGTATCAGTAGATATTGCAGGCGGTCCACGCTTTGAACTGTACCGGCAAAATTCTCAATGGTTTTGAAATCACTTAAATCGCGCGACTGTGCGGTATTGCTCATGGTGAGGTGTTCTAAGATAAGCCAGGAAACCAGTTCTGTTTGAGCTGTTGAAAGTCCAAGGCGAGGACAAAGTTTGCGGGCAATTCTGGCACCGGCAATTGAGTGATCCTCTTTGCGGCCTTTTGCGATATCATGCAAAAATGCTGCCACATAAAGCGATATGCGATCCGGCATTTGCGGCAGCAATTCATGGGACATGGGATGTTCTTCTGCGAGCTTGCCGCTTTCAATACCGGCCAACACGCCCACGGTTCGAAGCAGGTGCTCATCGACAGTAAAATGGTGATACATATTAAACTGCATCATTGCGACAATGCGGCCAAACACCGGGATAAATCTGCCCAATACTCCTGATTCATTCATCTTGCGCAACAAAAATACCGGACGGTTGCGCGAGGTGAGAATTTCCAGAAACAACGCATTGGCTACCGGGTCGCGGCGGATTTTTCGATCAATCAGATTTAGTGAGCGGTTGGCCAGTTGAAACGCGTCGGGATGGAAATCGAGGTTGTTTTCATCGGCAAGTTTAAACAGGCGAATGAGATTAACCGGGTCTCGAATAAAGCAGTTTTTGTCAGCAATGTTGATGCGACCATTGTCGTTGACAAAATCTGAGCTGTCAGCAATTTTCCGGATACGTTTGCGGGTAATCGAGCGGATTATTCCATTGATGCCGCGTACAGATTTTGCCTGTTGTTCTTCCAGTTGCGAACACACTATCTGGGTAAGATCACCGACCAGTTTGGCAATCAGGAAATAGTGTTTCATGAAACGTTCAGCGCCAATCATTCCGCCGCGCTCCAGGTAGTTCAACCTGTCGGCCATTTCACGCTGGATATCAAATGTCAGGCGTTCTTCGGGTCGCCCGGTCAGGAAATGCATGTGACAGCGCACCGTCCACAGGAATTCTTCCGCCCGCTTGAATTTGCGATATTCGCGTTTTGTAAAAAGCCCGGCTTTTACCAGTTCAGATTGTTTGGTCACCTGGTAATAATATTTACCGATCCAAAACAAGGTATGTAAATCCCGAAAACCGCCTTTGCCATCTTTGACGTTGGGCTCGACCAGATAACGCGTAGCGCCGGATTTTTTGTGGCGCAGATCGCGTTCGGCCAGTTTGGCTTCAATAAATTCAGCGGCAGTTCCTGACACGACTTCTTTATTAAACCGGGTAACAAGTTCATCAAATAAGCTTCGTTCTCCCCAAAGATAACGCGCTTCCAGAATGGTGGTGCGGATTGTCATATCTTCTTTGGCCTGGCGTATCGATTCATCGACACTGCGTGTTGCATGACCGACTTTAAAGCCCAGATCCCACAACATATAGAGGATATATTCAATCAGTTTTTCACTCTGGGCAGGGTGCTTGTCCGGCAAAAGAAACAGTAGATCAATATCAGAGCCTGGTGCCAGTGTGCCGCGCCCATAACCACCAACTGCAACAACGGCGATGCGTTGACCATCTGACTGGCTGGCGGCAGGAAACACGTGTGAATTTGCAAATTTAAGAATGATTTTTGTGAGATCATCCTGCAATCGTGAAATGCGTTTGGCGCAGCGCGTGCCATTGCCTTCTTCAAGAAGCAGCTTTTCTGCTTTTTCGCGGCCATTGGCATTTGTCTGTTTGAGGATTTTGAGCACCTGTGCGCGAACAGCCTGGGACGAACCATCACCGCTGTTCTTATTGGCCAATGCCGTCAGTTTGTGCTGAATTTCTTCAGCCTCACACAGTCTACTAAGTTGATTTTGTTTCTTGGTCATGCGTATCAAACCTGAATTCACCAATCAGGTTGAAGCAATACGCGTATATTGCTTTACAGGCAAACAGCTATGACGCTTCATCGGGTGGTCCATCGCCTTCAGATGTATCAGCTTCAGGCTTGGGAATTTTTGGCCCGCCTTTGGAAACACCCACCATGGCAGGTCGCAACATGCGTTCGCCTATCACATAACCATCCTGAACCACCTCAACAATTGTATTGTTGGGAATTTCCTTGTTGGCGACTTCAAACATCGCCTGATGGAAATTAGGGTCGAATTTTTCGCCCATGGGGGTTAGTTTTTTTACCTTGTGTTTTTCCATAGCGGAAAGCAGTTCACGTTCGGTTATCGACACCCCATCCAGCAGGTTTTTCAAACCACCGGTATCTGCTTGCGCCTCTTCATTAGGGACGGCATCAATTGCCCGGCGCAGATTATCGCCAACATTGAGCATGTCGCGCGCAAAAGAGGCAATCGAGAATTCCCGCGCATCGGCTATTTCACGCCGGGTGCGCTTGCGCAGGTTTTCCATTTCGGCAACAGTGCGCAGCAATTGGTTCTGCAATTCTTCGCGCTCCACATGAACGGCTTTGAGATCATTGACCAGGGCCACCAGAGGATCGGCGGGTTCTTCGCCAACATCTTCATCGATGAAGTCCTCACCAGCAATTTCTTCGGCAATATCTGCCTCTAATATTGCATCTGCAGCCTGCTTGAGTGCATCTTTGCCGGATTTTTGTTGTTCATTGCCGTTATTCACATCATTCTCCATGCCAGAATTTTCTTCTTGATGTTCGGTTGTTCCCGCCATCAGGCATCCATTCTTTTCAAAAAGGGATTTTGTTGATGCTGATATTTGCGTTCGGGCCGCAAAAATCAAGTAGTATTGTCAATTGTATTGTATTTTTTGCGGATCAGCGCAAGAATCGGCTAACAATTCTTGCGGTATAATCAACCATCGGCACAACGCGCGAGTAATTTAACCTGGTTGGACCGATTATACCCAATGCGCCAACAACACGCTGATTGCCGTCACGATAAGGCGCGACAATCACTGATGAACCTGAATGGGAGAACAGTTTATTTTCAGAACCGATAAAAATTCGCACTCCCTCGCCTTCTTCAGCCAGTTGCAGCAAATCAAGAATGCCTTCTTTGGCCTCGATCTCATCAAACAGCTGGCGGATGGTTTCCAGGTCTTCGGTGGCGCCCAGATTACCTATGAGATTACCCTGACCTGATAATATTAAATGACCAGGATCAGTTTCGCTCACTCCCGCCCATACGGCGATGCCTTTCTCAACCAGACCGCCGGCCAATACGTCCAATTGACTGCGCAGGGAATTGTGCAAAACGCGCAATTCACTTTTAGCTTCAGTGATATTTCTACCTGACAGGTTTGCATTGAGGAAATTCGATGCTTCGTTAAGATTTGCCGCGGTAATTCCCGGCGGCAGCTCCATGATGCGATTTTCCACCGAACCGTTTTCGCCGACAATCACCACCAGTGCCTTGGTCTTTTCAAGACGGATGAACTCAATATGCCTGAGCCGCATGTCATTGTTGGCAGTGATCACCAGTCCGGCTGAGTGGGAAAGACCCGAAAGTACCTGACTTGCCTCAGTCAGAACGTTATCAAGCGTTTGCCCGGTGGTGGCCAGATTAAATTTCAGTTGGATTTCCTGACGTTCCTCGCTGGTAAGGTTGCCGATTTCCAGAAAACTGTCGACAAAAAACCTCAGGCCGGAGTTGGTGGGCATTCTGCCAGCAGAAGTGTGGGGCGAAAATATCAGGCCCATCATCTCCAGATCAGCCATAACATTGCGGATGGTTGCCGGAGATAAATTTACTGACAGCTGCGACAATTGTCGTGAAAGGGTGCGTGAACCAAGCGGGTCGCCGGTCTCCAGATAAGATTCAACAATCGTTCTGAATATCGAACGCGAGCGCTGATCCAGCTCTTCCAGCATGGATAGCGGCGGATTTGTCGTTGTTGTTATTGGTGCGCTCATGATTTGCAGTGGTAAGTAAGAGAAGAATTAGCAATATAATATATTCACAAACCGTAGCGATGCAATGGGCACCATAAAGGTTGACTTGATGGAATTGCGCTATAGATTAGAATTATTCTAAACAAGGTCATTTTTATGCTCTCCCGACTAATGAATTTGAACAAGCGTAATTTCAAGCAGCTAAGTGAGCAGGAAATTCTGGCACTGGCTATTTCCAATGAAGAAGATGACGGGCGCATCTATCAGACCTATGCGGAAAATCTGCGTGCCGAATATCCCGATACGGCAAAAATGTTTGATGAAATGGCGCAGGAGGAAAACGAGCACCGACGCTGGCTGATTGACGTGCACCGTGAAAAATTTGGCGATGTGATACCGTTGATACGCCGCGAGCATGTGGCCGGGTTTTTCACCCGAAAACCTGAATGGCTGGCAAAAACCCACGGGGTAGAAAAAGCCCGCAAACAGGCCGCCGACATGGAGGCGCAGGCCTATCGGTTTTATCTGGCAGCGGCCAAACAATGTGCAGATGCATCAGTTCGAAAATTACTGGGCGATCTGGCGGAGGCGGAGGCGGGCCATATGGCGCTGGCATCCGATGCCCATAAGCGAATTTTAACCGATGAAGTGGTTGAAACTGAAGATGCCAAGGAAAAACGCGATTTTGTCCTGACTTATGTGCAGCCGGGACTTGCCGGGTTGATGGACGGGTCTGTTTCCACGCTTGCACCTATATTTGCCACGGCCTTTGCCACACAAGATACATGGACAACTTTTCTGGTGGGTATTGCCGCATCTCTGGGTGCGGGTATCTCGATGGGCTTTACGGAAGTAGCTTCGGATGACGGGGTGATTTCGGGACGCGGCTCACCCATCAAACGCGGGCTTGCCACCGGTATAATGACAACTATTGGCGGTCTTGGCCACGCGCTGCCCTATCTCATCCCGGATTTCTGGATTGCCACCTATCTGGCAATTGCCATCGTATTTGTCGAGCTGTGGGCCATCACCTGGATACAAAACCGCTTCATGGAAACACCCTGGGGCAAGGCGATTTTTCAGGTGGTGCTGGGCGGTGCGCTGGTTTTTGGTGTGGGGGTCTTGATAGGCACGGGTTAAAACGGCGGTGGATCTGAAAATTTGTGTGTTTTTCCACCGGTTGGATGAAACAATTCCAAGCTTTGCGCATGAAGCATGAGCCTATCGGCGGCAGCTTTTGCTTTATCATCAGCATAAAACTCATCACCCAGTATTGGGTGGCCTATGCTCAGCATATGCACCCGCAACTGGTGTGAGCGGCCGGTTTTTGGGGTTAGCAACAGGCGGGTGGAATTTTGTGAGCGCTCCAGAACCTGCCATTTTGTTAGTGCTGATTTTCCCAATTGATGGTCAACCATTTGCAATGGACGGTTGGGCCAGTCGCAGCGCAACGGCAGCTCAATGATGCCCTCGTCCTCCTCCACCTGGCCCCGGACTTTTGCCACGTAGGTTTTTTCAATATGCCGACGCTCGAATTGCAAGCCAAGATGGCGATGGGCTTTGGCATTCATCGCCAATACCATGATGCCTGAGGTTGCCATATCAAGGCGGTGGACAATACGGGCATCGGGAATCTGCGCCCGTATACGGCTTTCCAGACAATCGTGATGGTCTGCTGGTTTACCAGGTACACTCAACAGTCCGGCTGGTTTTGAGACAATCAGCAAATCATCATCGCGATGAAGAATTTCAATTTCCTGTTTTGGCGGGTTGTAGGTGAAAGCGGGAAGGCTCATTGGGATTTTATCAGCGTTTCGACAGTGCGCAGCATCAGTTCAATATCCTGCTCTCTGGACAGGCGATGATCACCGTCTTTTATCAGTGTCATTGTGACATTTTCACCGGGTAAAAACGTCAGCAGATTCATGGCGTGCTGATAGGGCACATCTTCATCTTTCATTCCCTGAATGATGTGGACGGGGCAACCCGTTTCAATCGGCCCGGTCATAACGCGGTTGTTTTCGCCGTCTT
>JAKISV010000101.1 GCA_021648425.1 Rhizobiaceae bacterium | reverse complement strand
GAGCCGATTACACAATTATCACCGATTTCACTTTGTTCAAAATGGCAATAGGCACGAATATTGACATTCTCGCCTACGGTTACTCCAGGCCCAAACACCTGATGGGGTTCAAGCACGCTATCGGTACCAATCTGCGTATCATGGGATAAATAAACACTATCAGGCGCTATCATCTCCACGCCTGCCAGCATCAATTGGCGACGTTTGCGCCCCTGCCAGATAGCTTCGGCCTCGGCCAGTTCCACTTTGGTGTTGATGCCAAGAATTTCTTCCTCATCGCCTTGATGAGCTACCACTTTCATTGCCCGTTCACTGGCAATTTGTGCGATATCTGTCAGATAATATTCACCTTTGGAATTTTCATTCGAGACTGATTTCACCAGTTCCAGGCATTTCTCCCCGCTGATTGCCATAATGCCGCCATTGCAGAAATTAATCTCAAGTTCCTGACTGCTGGCTTCTTTATGTTCACGAATAGCAATCAGCGCGCCGTCCTTTTCGATCAGGCGGCCATAACCATAAGGATTTGGCGTTTTAAACCCCAGCACCGCAACATCCGCGCCATCACTCAAACCCTGGCGCATGCGCACCAGAGTTTCGCTTCGTATCAGCGGCGTATCACCAAACAACACCAGGATATCATCAAAACCCTGCGCAATTGCATCTTCAGCGGCTAAAACCGCATTGGCTGTACCGGATTGATCACGTTGTTCAAAAAATAAAACATCCCCATGGAGCGCACGGATGCCATCTTCAACCCGTTGGCGCTGATTGCCTGTTACCACCGCACAGGTTTCCACCTGCGCACAAAGTGCCGCCGCCACCACATGGTTGACCATTTCAAGGCCGGCAATCTTATGCAGAACCTTGGGGCGTGTTGAACCCATTCGTGTCCCGGCCCCGGCTGCCAGAATAATTGTCAGACAGGAGCGTTTTTTGTTATTTGGCATGATAATCTTGGTTTTCCTGAAACGAATC
The DNA here is from genome assembly GCA_021648425.1 of Rhizobiaceae bacterium. Taxonomy (GTDB): domain Bacteria; phylum Pseudomonadota; class Alphaproteobacteria; order Rhizobiales; family Rhizobiaceae; genus JAAEMP01. The sequence goes on along the minus strand of JAKISV010000101.1, from coordinate 9,320 downwards.
CGTTATGCATCGAAACAATGGCAGATTCGCGGTTAAATATACAATCAGAGCCCGCAATGTTACCGGCTGAAGTTGGTTCAAGCGGAACTTTGCGCCCTTTTTCAGGTTTTAATTCGCCAATCTCAATAATACAAATGGTTTTCTGGTCCGCAGCCGCCATCTCCAGCCTGGGGGTGCTGTTTGCCTTTTCAATATTTCAACCCGATTTCAGCAGAGCTGAAATATTCAACGACAAGCCAATAAAATCATCCACATTACAAGAACGCACAATTGTCGGCACAACTACACCCGCAACAGTTTCTGAAAATACTGAACCCGGCATTAGTGTTATAGCCAAAGTTAACACATCGCCGCCCGGTGATACGCACAGCCAGGAAGGCTACGGCATCTCTTTGGGTGAGGGACAGTCGCTGTTTGACTTATCAAAGCGCTACCGGCAGATTTCGCAGCTTAACAGTTTCCTTTTTATAAACCTTGAGCCTCGTGCAGTATTTGTAGATTCAGGTTCGCGCCTTGTGGCAAAACTGATTGCGGGGCCGTTTGTTTCAAAACAGGAGGCTGCAATAACCTGTGGTATTTTAAATCTTCCCGATGGTATTATATGTAACACACACCCCTTTGGCAGCGATCTGATAACGCTTAGCGGAAATGAACAGCCATGAACCTACCTGAATTTGAGATGTTTCCACTCACGCAAGATGAAACAGTTTATAAAAAACTACCCGGAGATTTCGTAACCGTCGATAAATTTCGCGGGGAAGAAATCATCACCATCGAGGCCGAGGGCCTTCGCCTTTTGTGTGAACAGGCATTCATCGATATCAACCATCTGCTGCGCCCTTCCCATCTCAAGCAGTTGGCAATGATACTGGAAGACCCGCAGGCTACGCAAAATGACAGGTTTGTCGCCTACGACTTGCTGAAGAATGCCAATATCGCCGCCGGTGGCGTGTTGCCCATGTGTCAGGATACCGGAACAGCAATCGTTCTGGCCAAAAAAGGCCGCAACATCTGGACCGATGGCAGTGATGAAACTGCACTTAGCCGGGGAATTCTCGACGCCTACGAAAAACGCAACCTGCGTTATTCGCAACTGGCACCACTCGCCATGTTTCAGGAAAAAAATACCGGCAACAATCTGCCAGCGCAAATAGATATCTATGCCCAGGGAAGCGACGCCTACAAATTCCAGTTTATCGCCAAGGGCGGCGGCTCAGCCAACAAGACATTTTTATATCAAGGCACACCTTCCCTGCTGACAAAATCCCGAATGCTGGATTTTCTGCAGGAAAAAATCCTGACGCTTGGCACTGCCGCCTGCCCGCCCTATCACCTGGTTGTAGTGATTGGCGGCACCTCTGCGGAGATGACTTTGAAAACCGTCAAAATGGCTTCCACCCATTCCCTCGATAATTTGCCAGCGCAGGGTTCAGAAACCGGCCACGCTTTTCGCGACCACGAAATGGAAGCGGAAATTTTCAAGATGACGCAGAACCTTGGCATTGGCGCACAATTTGGCGGCAAGTATTTCTGCCACGACGTGCGTGTTATTCGCCTGCCGCGCCACGGTGCTTCACTGCCCATCGGTCTTGGTGTCTCATGTTCTGCTGATCGCCAGGCAAACGGCAAAATCACTAAAGACGGTATATTTCTGGAACAACTGGAAACCGACCCGTCAAAATACATGCCGGAAATTGATGAAGCGGCCCTGTCTGAACATGTCGTCAATATCGACTTGAACCAGCCAATGGAGCAGGTTTTGGCGGAGCTTTCCAAGCACAAGGTGAAAACGCAATTGTCACTCAACGGCACGATTATTGTCGCGCGCGATCTGGCCCACTCAAAAATTCGCGCCAGGCTTGAAGCCGGTGAACCAATGCCTGATTATATGAAAAACCACCCGGTCTATTATGCAGGCCCCGCCAAGACACCAAAGGGCATGGCTTCAGGCTCATTCGGCCCAACAACAGCGGGACGCATGGATTCTTATGTTGACCAGTTCCAGTCCTTTGGCGGCTCCCTCATCATGCTGGCAAAAGGCAACCGCTCACGCCAGGTACGAGAAGCCTGCAAGCGTCACGGCGGATTTTACCTGGGCTCAATCGGCGGCCCGGCCGCCAGACTGGCCCAGGACTGTATCAAAAAAGTTGAAGTGGTCGAATATGAAGAATTGGGCATGGAAGCCATATGGAAAATCGAAGTCGAGAATTTTCCGGCATTTATTGTGATTGATGACAAGGGCAATGATTTTTTTCAGGAATTGAATCTGGGGTGATAGTTCACCATCCACCGTCACCCTTCGGCACATATAGTGATGGATCCTCGCATCAAGTGCTGGGATGACGAAGTTTCCTATTTAACCCCCAACACATCACGTCCCGCATACCGCGCCGCAGCCCCCCAATCCTCTTCAATCCGCAACAACTGATTATATTTTGCCACCCGGTCCGAGCGCGACAGGGAACCAGTTTTGATCTGCCCGCAATTGGTGGCCACTGCCAAATGGGCAATGGTTGAATCTTCTGTTTCACCCGAGCGGTGCGACATGACGCAGGTGTAATTCGCCTTGTGCGCAGTTTCCACCGCATCAAGCGTCTCGGATAAAGTGCCAATCTGATTTACTTTCACCAGAATGGAATTGCCAACGCCCATTTTGATGCCATCGCGCAGGCGTGCGGTATTGGTGACGAATAAATCATCGCCGACAATCTGGCATTTGGCACCAATCGCATCGGTGAGTTCTTTCCAGCCATCCCAGTCGTCTTCCGCCATGCCATCTTCGATGGATACAATCGGATATTTCGCAGCCAGTTCGCCCAGATAAGACACCATCTGCCCCGCATCCAGCGTGCGCCCCTCGCCTTTCATTTCATAATTGCCGTTTTTATAAAATTCGCTGGCAGCGCAATCAAGTGCAATCACCAGATCTTCACCGGGCTTGTACCCTGCTGATTCAATTGATTTCATGATGAAGTCCAGCGCATCCGAAGCACTGGCCAGATCGGGCGCAAATCCGCCTTCATCGCCTACATTGGTATTGTGGCCTTTGGCGGAGAGTTCTTTTTTCAAGGTATGAAATACCTCCGCCCCCATCCGCAAACCTTCGCTGAATGTATCAGCACCCACCGGCACAATCATGAACTCCTGAAAATCTATTGGGTTATCGGCATGTTCCCCGCCATTGATAATATTCATCATCGGTACCGGCAACAGATGAGCATTGGTGCCACCCACATAGCGATATAGTGGCAACCCGCCAGCGCAGGCCGCAGCCTTGGCCGCTGCCAGCGATACGCCCAAAATGGCATTGGCACCCAGCCTTGCTTTGTTGGGTGTGCCGTCCAGATCAATCATCACACGATCGAGCGCCAGCTGATCTTCCGCATCCATTCCACATACCGCTTCAAATATGTCGCCATTAACGTTAGCCACGGCATTTTTGACGCCTTTGCCATGATAGCGCGAACCACCGTCACGCAATTCCACCGCTTCATGGGCACCGGTTGACGCGCCCGATGGTACAGCTGCACGGCCAAACGAACCCTCTTCAAGAGTAATGTCCACTTCCACTGTCGGATTACCCCGACTGTCAAGAATTTCACGGGCGGTGATGTCGATGATCTCTGTCATTTTTGTTGTACCTGTTGTGGGCGGTTATTGGTTAAATCAGCGGGGATTATTTGTGCGCTTTCTACCCTTTCTAGCACCCCGCGGCTAGGTCTTCACTGCCACATTGTTCAAGAAATCGGCAAGATATCACCATTATTCGAACGCTTTCCCACCCAAATACCGTGCAAAAAGCTAAAGGCCTGAAAAGTTGTGCGTAGTGGCATATTGATCCTGAAATTGAAGAAAGATCAGCCTCATGCTTTCCACAATAAAAATGTTTGTTACTCTTGGCGTGCTTGTCACTGCCCCCTTACTGCTTTCCACAGTGTTTGCTGTCGGCCAGTCATTCAGTTGCGCCAAAGCCCATTCACAGGCGGAATTTGCAATCTGCAACAATGAAGAATTACTGAGCCTCGATGAAAAACTGGCCTCGATGTATGACCATCGAAAAGCCAATCTGCAAACCGCCCCCCAACGCCAGAAAATCACCCGTGAGCACAGTGTGTGGCTCAGAAAACGCAACAGTTGCGACCTGGACTGGTCCTGCCTGAAAGACCGCTATCAGGAGCGAATTCGACAATTGACGGTTACCCTTTAACCACCGCGTCGATTTCCATCAATTGCGATAACATTGCTTTCATTTCGTGTAATGGCACCATATTGGGGCCATCGCACGGGGCATTGTCCGGGTCCTGATGGGTTTCGATAAACAGCCCTGCCACACCCACAGCGACGGCCGCACGCGCCAGCACCGGCACCATTTGGCGCTCACCGCCCGAAGTGCCGCCCTGACCACCGGGCTGTTGTACCGAATGCGTGGCATCAAAAATTACAGGCGCACCGGTTTGCGCCATGATCGGCAAGGCGCGCATATCCGACACCAGCGTATTATAACCAAAACTGGCACCGCGTTCTGTGAGCAGAACATTTGTATTGCCACTGTCAACAACCTTGGCCAGAACGTTCTTCATGTCCGGCGGTGAAAGAAACTGACCTTTTTTGATGTTGATAATTTTGCCGGTTTTGGCTGCCGCAATCAGCAAATCTGTCTGGCGGCACAAATAGGCCGGGATTTGCAGCACATCCACATGAGGTGCCACCAGCGCGCATTGCTGTTGCGTATGAACATCGGTAACAATTGCCAGCCCCAGTTCCTTGCGCAAATCATCAAATATCGGCATTGCGGCATCCAGGCCCGAACCACGTTTGCTGGAAAGGCTGGTACGGTTGGCTTTATCAAAGGATGATTTATAAACCAGCCCTATTCCCAATTCACTGCATATTTCCTGCAGGCCACCAGCCATGTCAAAAGCATGTTGGCGCGTTTCCATCTGGCAGGGGCCCGCCAGAATGGATATCGGCAGCGCGTTGCCAAACCGGGTATTGCCTATTTGTACAACCGTATTGGTTTTCATTATGAATTATCTCCGGCTGTTACAGCACTTTCAACAAATGCCAGCATTGCACCCTGGCCCGGTGCATTTGCCACCACAATTCTTTCACCCACCTGACGTGCTTCAATGCCGCGCTGGGCCAGCAGCATGGCTGTTTTATCCAGCGAACTTACCGCAATATCAAAGGTGACTGCCATCAATCCTTCCCGGCAACGCGTGGCGGGAAGTTCGATGCCATAACCCGATTTCAATCCTTCAGGTGTCAGAACGCTTAAACCGCCATTGCCCAACTGGAATTCCAGACCATCTTCGTTCTCGCTGAACGTATCCAGCCCTGTCACAGTTTTAAGATAACCCGCAAAATCGATTGGATTTTCTTCAACCAGCGTAACACCATCAATGCGCAATGCACCATTGGCATGGTTGGTCAGACCTGGATCAAATACCGGTGGACCATCTTTGCGCTCGCAGGCAAAAAATGTGCAATCAGCAGCGCGGTCATCCAGGGCAAAAGAAGCACGAATTTTCAGGCCAGGGCGTTTGACCGTTGCCATTTTTCCGGTGCGCAATCCCGCCTTGCGAAATTTTTTGCGATCCGCTTTTGCATTGGTGCCAGCCAATGCCACCATCGATAATCCGCCAGCAAAATCATCACATCCATGGCGAAAGCGAAAAGCCCGGTCTCGAATAAGAAACGGATTACCTTTCAGGATATTTTTTTCAACAAGTTCACTTTCCCCGATTGCCAGTGGTTCCAGAAACGTACCATTGGCAAATGGCACAATAGCGTTTTGCGTACCAAAATTATGTTGCGCCACCGGAGCCACCTTAAACCCCAGCGCATTATAACGTTCACGCGCCTGCACCAGATCGCGCACCGACAAGACCACATGATCGATTGGCCTGACAATATCACGTGCGAATGCTGGTTTGGTGCTTTTAATGTTCATTAAAAATAATTGCCGCAATTACTGCGCGATTGCAAGAGGCTGAGTCTATGACCTAAACCAGCTCCACATCCAAAACACCCGGAACCGCCTTTAGTGCGCTGGCCAGACGATTGGTGACCTGGGCCTTGGATTTCAGCTGAACCTCCACTTCGCGCGCGCCATTATCCTGAACCAGGACAAAACTGACTTTTCCATCCCCGCGCCCTTTAATCAACGATGCGACATTATCAAGCGGTAACGCATCGCGCAGGAAAATACGCAAATCCTGTTGCACCCGGTTCGCCTCTTTTTCAAGAGATTGCACACTTTGAATGCGTATCGACACCCCTTCCGGGCGCATGTCTGCTGCTGCCAGAATGATGATTGACTGGCCCGGTTCCAGAAGGTCACGATAGCGGTTGAGATTTTCTTCAAAAATCACCGCTTCGTACTGGCCTGAAGGGTCCGAAATCATCACCACCGCCATGCGCTTTCCGGTGCGTGTATTGCGTTCCTGGCGTGCGGTGACCGTACCTGCAAGGCGCCCGGCGGCGGAACCTGCACGCACTGATTTCTCAAATTCGCCAAACAATTGAACGCGCAGGCCTTCCAATACGCTGCGATATTCATCCAGCGGATGGGCACTGAGGTAAAAACCCACGGATTGATGTTCGCGCTGCAGCTTTTGTGATGGCAACCAGGGGTCGACCCGTGGCAATTCAATCTCGGAGGCCTCTTCTCCGCCAAACATATCACTTTGTCCGCGTTCACGGTCCTGAATAGTGCGCTGCGCATGACCCAGCAACCGATCAAGCCCTGCCGCCATTCTTTCGCGCGGATGGTCAAAACAATCAAACGCTCCCGCGCAAATCAGATTTTCCACCGTGCGTCGATTAAGCTGGCGCGAATCCACACGGGAGAAAAAATCGGTGAGTGAAGTAAATTCACCGTTCTCTTCCCGCTCGGCAATAATTTGTTCAACCGCCCCCTCACCCACGCCCTTGATTGCTGCAAGCGCATAAACGACTTTATCATCTTTTACACTGAAACCGATCCGGGAAACCTGCACGGATGGATTAATGATTTCAATTTCCTGCTGACGGGCATCCTGGTGAAACACGCTGAGTTTGTCCGTATTTCCCATATCAAGCTGCATCGAGGCTGCCAGAAATTCCACCGGGTAATGACACTTCAAATAGGCGGTCTGATAAGCAATCAGCGCATAGGCGGTCGAATGGGCCTTGTTAAACCCGTAACCGGCAAATTTCGCCAGCACATCGAAAATCTCATTCGCCTGATTTTCACTGGTATCACGCTCTACGGCTCCCTCAACAAACCGGGTTCTTTGGGCATCCATCTCGGATTTGATTTTTTTACCCATCGCTTTGCGAAGAAAATCAGCTTCCCCCAATGTGTAGCCAGATAGCACCCTGGCAATCTGTAACACCTGCTCCTGGTAGATGATAACACCATAGGTTTCTTCCAGAATTCCCTCCAGCTTAGGATGGTAATAATCAGGCTCTTCTTCACCGTTTTTACGCGCATTATAGGTGGGAATATTATCCATCGGGCCTGGCCGGTAGAGTGCGCCAAGGGCAATCAGGTCTTCAAATCTGTCCGGCCGCATACCGATCAGCGCTTTGCGCATACCCGCACTTTCAAACTGAAACACACCGACGGTTTCACCTTTAGCCAGCATTTCATAGGTTGGCACGTCATCTATCGGCAGTTCGCTAAGATTTATAGTCCCACCTTTTTGCCCAATAAACGTCACCGCCTGCTTCAATACAGTCAGGGTTTTCAGCCCCAAAAAGTCAAATTTCACCAGCCCCGCCGGTTCCACCCATTTCATGTTATATTGCGAAACCGGCATTTCGGAGCGCGGATCACGGTATAGGGGCACCAGTTCTTCCAGTTTGCGGTCACCAATGACAATTCCCGCCGCATGGGTGGATGCGTGGCGATAAAGCCCTTCAAGACGCAGTGATATGCTGAACAGTTTTTCAACAATCTCCTCTTCGCGCCGCGCCTCCATCAATTTGGGTTCGCCATCAACAGCTTGAGCCAGCGTCACCGGATTAGCGGGATTGGCAGGGACCAGTTTGCAAAGCCTGTCGACCTGGCCATAAGGCATTTGCAAAACACGGCCCACATCGCGCAGGACTGCTCGCGCCTGCAGCGTTCCAAATGTGATTATCTGTGCAACACGATCCTCACCATATTTCTGCTGCACATAATGAATAACTTCTTCGCGCCTGTCCTGACAAAAATCAATATCAAAATCCGGCATGGAGAGGCGCTCGGGGTTTAGAAAACGCTCAAACATAAGCCCGAATTGCAGAGGATCAAGATCGGTAATTTCCAGCGCCCAGGCAACGACTGAACCAGCACCTGAACCACGCCCCGGACCCACGGGAATATCACGCTGCTTGGCCCAGATGATGAAATCGGCAACAATCAGAAAATAACCCGGAAAGCCCATTTCCTCAATGACGCTTAATTCAAATTTCAGCCTGTCATCATAATCTTTGCGCTTAAACCCTTCGGCAAGGCCATGGGCAGAAAGCCTCGCTTCCAATCCTTTTTCCGACTGCTTTTCCAGCTGCTCAAATTCAGACAATCCTTTTTCAGCACCACCATTTTCAACTGTGAAACTGGGCAGAATAGGTTTACGCGTTGCAGTTCGGTAAATACATCGCCGGGCAATCTCAACACTATTTGCCAGCGCTTCGGGCAAATCATCAAATAACTCCATCATCTGCGCGCGAGATTTGAAATAGTGATCAACGCTGACCTGACGCCGATCATCCTGACCCACCACATTGCCCCCGGCAATGCATATCAGCGCATCATGGGCTTCATGATCATCAGCGGTGGCAAAATAGACCTGATTAGTGGCTACCAGAGGAATTTTCAAATCGTAGGCAGTGTCCAGCAATTGCTTTTCAACCGCGCGCTCATCGCCCTCATGGCGTTGCAGCTCGATATAAAACCGATCGCCGAATATATCCAGCAACTGTTTAGCCCGCGAACGCGCAACGCTCTCGCGGCCCTGAGTAAATTCGCAATTCAGTGGCCCTTCAGGACCCCCGCTCAGCAAAATCAGTCCTTGAGCCATTGATGCAAGCAAATCCAGATGCACATGAGGCAAATCACCCCCCTGCGGCGTTAAATGCGCACGTGACACCAGTTTTGTCATGTTGGCAAAACCGGCCTCATTAACAGCCAGCAAAACAACAAATGGATAGTCTTCCGCAAAAACACGTCCAGGTCTCTGGCCTACAGGCGCATTGGCTCTGCTGGCAATTTCATCTGCAGTATTATTCCCGGACTCTTCAAGTTCCGATAAATTTCCGTTTACCTGCCCACTCAAAACTACGGCAGCCAC
>JAKISV010000100.1 GCA_021648425.1 Rhizobiaceae bacterium | reverse complement strand
GTTACCCCACGCCAATCAGGCTTCGCGGACTAATGGGACGATATTCACTGGTCCCCCGTCAGGGTGGTCCAGCATCCCAAAAGCCCTATGTGCTCCAATGGTCCGTAACCACCGAAACTACAGCTTCACTGCCCCCGGATCCAGTTAATTACGGTGATCACATGCGTTCGCGTGATCCGAGCGGTAAGGACAGTATATGGGATGGAGTTGAGGCGGGGATAAGTATTTTGAGTTTTTATTGTTAAGCAATATCAACAGGTTAAGAAAAAATTCAACCTCACCGTCATTCCTGTGCTTGTCACAGGAATCCATGCCTGAGAATCATCGCCCATTCATGAGGGTCTTGTGCGGATGGGGGAGAGGCATGGACCCCTGTGCCATAAATGTAAACTGGCACAGGGGTGACGAAGTGAGGGGGCAAGCCGAGGATGAAGGGGGGCGATGACGAAGCGGTGGGGCAGTAATCGATCAAAACCATCTGCTTGAATTTCTTTGCTCCCCATGGCAAAGCTTCACCCATCTTGAACAACCCATGACCTGGTAAGCAATGACCACTAATTTTCCTGACCATATGGACCCGAAAAATTCCTTTCAGGGCCTTATCCTTGCGCTGCATCATTACTGGGCTGATTATGGTTGCGTGATATTGCAGCCCTATGACATGGAGGTGGGGGCCGGGACATTTCATCCTGCAACAACACTTCGAGCGCTGGGGCCAAAACCCTGGAAAGCTGCCTATGTACAGCCGTGCAGGCGTCCGGGCGACGGGCGCTACGGGGAGAACCCTAACCGGTTTCAGCATTATTATCAGTATCAGGTGATGTTGAAACCTTCACCGCCCGATTTGCAGGCGCTTTATCTGGGTTCACTTGAAGCGATTGGCATTGATGCGGACCTGCATGATATTCGGTTTGTTGAAGATGACTGGGAAAGCCCGACACTGGGTGCCTGGGGGCTGGGTTGGGAAGTGTGGTGCGATGGTATGGAAGTGTCGCAGTTTACCTATTTTCAGCAGATATGCGGGGTGGAATGCGCGCCGGTATCAGGCGAACTCACTTACGGTCTTGAGCGGTTAGCAATGTATGTACAAGGTGTCGAGCGGTTCCACGATCTTAATTTTAACGGTCGCGAGGGTGAAGACAAAATCACTTATGGCGATATCTTCCTGCAAAATGAACGCGAATATTCGCGCTGGAATTTTGATGTGGCCAATACGGAAATTCTGCTGCAACACTTCAAGGATGCGGAGGGTGAATGTCTGCGTATCCTGGAGCAGGACGATATTGACCCCAAAACCGGGAAAACCATCATCATGGCACATCCCGCCTATGACCAGTGCATCAAGGCCAGCCATGTGTTCAATCTGCTGGATGCGCGCGGGGTAATCTCTGTGACTGAGCGCCAGAGTTATATTTTGCGGGTGCGTGCGTTGTCGAAAGCCTGCGGGGAAGCCTATTTGCGCACTGAGGGTGGTGGAGAGTAAACAGGGTTTGATTTAGGGCGGGACCCTAACCCGGCTATGCTCCCGCTCCAAAGGAACGGAAGCATGTTGTTTAGAGGCCCTAGAACTTATAGTTCAGACCGACGCGCACCAGGCCGACGGAGTTTTCAAATCCATACAACTCATTATTGTTGGTGTAGCTTCGATATTCGGGAAACTCCATGTGGAGATATTCGATTTTTGTCGATAGCCTTTCTGTGAGGGCATATTCAACCCCGGCTCCCAAAACCCAACCGGTATGAACACCGGCATTATAGGTGTTCTGGGTGGCGTCATTATCACCGAGGATTATTTCATCGGTTCCCATGATGGCAACACCGCCAGTGGCGTAAACCATCATTTTTTCAAAGGCATAACCAACGCGCGGGCGCACGGTGCCCCAAACGCCACCAAATTGGCTTTTCCATATATGACCGTCCCAGATATCTATTTTATCGGAAGCGCTCAAGTTCATGAAACCCAAATCGCCCTCAATGCCGAGGACAAATCTGTTGGCAAACTGGTAATTGTAACCCATTGTAAATGAACCCAGAAACCCGGAAGGATTGGAGGTTTCCCGGGTGAGGTGATCATCACCGGCACGGTCATAAAAGGCATTCGATTTTCCCCAACCGCCGCCAACGCTTGCACCCAGATAGAACCCGCTCCAGCGTGCATTAAAAGTATCTGTAGACAGATTAATTTCAGGCGCTACCGGTATGGGATCTGCTGCATGGGTGCCGGTTATGGTTGAAACGAGAAGAAGTGAAAGCACCGCTAGTGGTGAAACCCATGCTTTCAACCGGTTTGGTGGGGACCGTTTTATGGAATGGTCCCGTTTGGTTTTTAAGAATGCCCCTTTATTCAGCCCCATTATGTTTGTTGTGAAAAAAGTCACAGTAGTCCTCCTGATTTACATAATGGTTGCATAGCCTTAGCTAAGTTCTGCAATCATTGCAGAACCCTAACTGTCACAGCGCATTCAGGCGGAAGTCGGAGGAATTCACGGCCACAAGGTGGTTAAACCGTGATCTGCGGTAACAAAGCGTTTCGGAAGGTAACAGGTAACAGTGGGGGGGCGGATACTGCGCTTCCTCACCCCAACCGCTTCTTAATCACTGCCGGAGCCCCTGCAATCAGTGCATTCTCCGGGAATTTTCCATTCACCACACTGTTGGCGCCGATGATACATCCGCTGCCGATTGTTGTGCCGGGGCCGATATAGACGCCTCGGCCTATCCAGACATTGTCGTGGATGGTGATGGGTTCTACGGTTTCATTTTCCCAGTCGATACCGATGTCCTGGTTAAAGCGGTGCTCCTGGTCGCGCAGGGTGGAATATTCGCCGATAGCGACATTGTCTCCAATGGATATTCGTTCGCTGGCAACAAGATGGCAGCCGGTGTTGATGCGGCTGTTATTGCCCAGGGTGATGTTGGATTGTCTGGAGGTGTGGAACAGGACTGATTCACCAATCATGCATTGGTCACCGATAGTCACATTGCGCAGCAGACGCGGCAGGCGCACGCGGCCCTGAAATTTACAGCCCTTGCCGATGCGTTTGAAAAACAGCGGACAGGTGAGACGCAGGAAAAATGCTTTGATGCGGGAAATCGGGTCGGCCACTTGTGCTTGTTACCTGTTTACAGCTTCGCTGTTGTTGTTGGAAAATTCCTGCAGTGATAGGTGGCACGATAAATCCAAGACCTGGATGCGTCAATGCGGTTGCGGTTTTGTTGGCAAACAGGATTAATCCTGCTTGGAGCCTATTGGGATAAGGCGGCGGGTTATGTTGAGCTGGATTTTCATATTTTTCCACAGTTTGCAAATTTAGTTCTTGCTTTGTTCTCTTTTTAAGAATAGGAATATATTCACGACACGAATCATTGTGAACTGCGAAGGAGAAAATTATGATTAGCAAAAATGGTTTTGCGGAAACTTCTGCTGATGGTAAATCCGGGCCGCATTCGGGAATGATGGCGCATAAAACACTTCGTAATGGAGGCGCCACTATTTTACCAAAACGGCGGCGCGGGCGCGGCAGTCTTTCCAATAGCAGTGGTCGTTTTGAGGCTTTGTCGCGGCATGTTTTTGATGATGGCTGGCAGACATTGGATGAATTACCGGCATTTAAAACACAGGTACAGAGCGAGCAGGCAAAGTCGATTATTACCACCAATCGTTCACCGGATATTTTGTTTGATAAATCCATCAACCCTTATCGCGGCTGTGAGCATGGATGTGTTTATTGTTTTGCCCGGCCAACACACACTTATATGGGATTATCGGCAGGGCTGGATTTTGAATCGCAGCTTTATGCCAAACCCAATGCAGCAAAATTATTATCGCGGGAATTATCGCGCAAGGGCTATGTGCCAAAAATCATTGCGCTGGGCACCAATACCGATGCCTATCAGCCCATTGAACGTGAATGGCGGGTTACCAGGCAAATATTGGAGGTGCTGGAGGCGGCCAATCACCCGGTGATGATTACCACCAAATCGGCGCTGGTGGTGCGTGATATTGATATTCTGGAACGTATGGCAACTAAAGGACTGGTGAAGGTGGTGATATCCATCACTTCGCTGGATCGGCGTTTGTGCCGGGCAATGGAGCCGCGCGCTGCTACGCCGGGGCTTCGGTTAAAAACCATTCATCAGCTTGCTGCGGCAGGAATTCCCGTAAGCGTTATTCTGGCACCCATAATCCCTGCATTAAATGATCATGAAATTGAACGCATTCTAGATTCTGCCAAAGCAGCAGGTGCGAGTGAAGCGGAATATGTCTTGCTTCGTTTACCGCTTGAAGTCAGCACTTTATTTCGCGAATGGCTGCTTAATCATTACCCTGGCAAATATCGCCACGTAATGAACCTGGTGCGTTCGATGCGCGGGGGTAAGGACTATGATGCGGAATTTGGCAAACGCATGCGCGGTGCGGGCCCCTATGCCTGGCAGATCAAGCGCCGGTTTGATTTGACACGCAAGCGCCTGGGTATGAACAAACGCAATAACTCACTGGATTGCAGTCAGTTTATTGCGCCAAAAGCCGACCAGGAACAATTGTCATTGTTTTGATATTTATCAGACTTGCCTGTGCGATTGGTCATCCCCCGTGTCAATCGCACTTGTGAGCGGGCCGGTGGGCGGGTAAAATTCGCCGCATGAATAATTTGCCCCCCACCGATTCCACCGATAGCTGGATTTATGATTCCCCACTCAAACCAATCAGGGATCAGGTTCAACCGGATATGGAACTGGAACAGCGGCTTGCCCGACTGGGCTATAAAAATGTCGCTGGAATAGATGAGGCTGGTCGCGGACCATTGGCAGGGCCGGTGGTGGCAGCAGCGGTAATCTTGAACCCAAATGCGTTACCAACCGGGCTTAATGATTCCAAAAAACTTTCCAGCAAAATTCGCGAAGAATTATATGTTGAAATAATGCACACGAGTTATGTGGCCGTGTCGATTACAAATGCCAACACAATAGATAAAATCAACATCAGACAGGCGACATTGCTATCGATGACCAATTGCGCCAAAGCACTGGCAATCAAACCGCACTGGTGTCTGATTGACGGGCGCGATGTCCCACCCCGTCTGCAAGGTAGTGCAACGGCGGTTATAAAAGGTGACGGGCGTTCCAGGTCGATTGCAGCCGCATCAATTGTTGCAAAGGTTGTTCGTGACCAGATTATGAAACAGGCGGCAATTGTTTATCCGCAATACGGGTTTGAAAAACACAAAGGGTACGGCACATTGCTTCATCGCCGTGCTATTGCCATTTCAGGCCCCTGCCCGCTGCACCGCATGAGTTTTGCGCCGCTGGCAAACAGATAAATGCTGATTTTCAGTTCAGGCGGGCTTTAACTTCGGCGATGGAGTTCTTGATGATCTGATCAGCCGATGTGCCGGTTACTTTATCGGCAACTATTGTCTGGGCAGCAGCAATTGCCATATCGACGGCGGCTGATTTAACATCACTCAGCGCCTGGGCTTGCGCCTGGGCAATTTTGTTCTCAGCCATGGCTGTGCGTCTGGCGATGAATTCTTCGGTTTTTACACGGGCCTGGGCAGCAAGCACCTCGGCTTCGTGGCGGGCAGCTTCAACTATTTCTTCCGCTTCCGATTCCGCTTCTTTGCGCTTTCGCTGATATTCCGCCAAAATCGTCTGGGCTTCTTCACGCAATTTACGCGCTTCATCCAATTCTGATCGAATTGAATTGGCGCGGTCATCCAGGTTTTTTGCAATCAGGCCGGGCACCTTGAGATAGATAACGATGCCGAAAAAAACGACTAGAGCAGCAAGGGCCCAAAAGGATGCGTCTAATGCCATAATATCTTCCTGTCGTCCTGGATCCGGTTTTTCTTAAACGGATTCTAATTCATTTTGCAATTTTGCTGATTGCTTTGGCTAATTCTGCTTTGGTGACTTTGGTACCAATCAAGCGCGAAATGATCGCCTGTGTGGTATCGCTGGCAATGGTATCGATTTGCGCCAGGGCTGCGTCTTTGACTTTACGGACTGTTTGCTCCGCTTGTGCCAGGGTATTTGCAAGTTTGGCTTCAGTTTTCTGACGTTCCTTGTCAGCGGCTAATTTAGCCGTTTCACTGGCTTCGCGAGCAATCGTGTGAGCATTTTTTCTTGCCTCTGCCAGTTCTTGTTCATAGGCAGCAATGGAGGCATCAGTCTCTTCCTTAAGGCGCTGGGCTTCTTCCAGATCCTGGGAAATTCTGTCACGACGAACTTCAAGAATATTGCCGATGCGCGGCAATACGACCCTTGCCATTAGAAAATAGAAAATTCCAAACGTAATTGCCAACCACAATAATTGTGAAGTAAATGTCGATGGATCAAAGGGCGGAAAGACGTTCTTTTTCTTTACCGCTTCTTCACCAAGTTTGGCTGCGGTATCAGCGGCAGCATAGGCGGATGTAATGAACATATTTCACTCCGGCATTTGCAGATGGTTCTGCTAATAAATGCTCGCCGTCCCGATTAATGAGACGGGCGAATTGGTTGGTAATTCAACAATCAGGACAATTTTCCATGCGCGTTTGCCAGTAACAACCGCGCATGGGAATTGGTAATTAAACTGCAAAGAGCAGTAGCAAAGCGATAAGCAGGGCGAAGATGCCGAGGGCTTCTGTCACCGCAAAACCGAAAATCAGGCGGCCGAACTGGCCATCTGCTGCGGAAGGGTTACGCAATGCGCCCTGCAGGAATTGACCAAACAGGTTGCCAACGCCGATACCGGCTGCGCCTGTTCCGATTGCTGCCAGGCCTGCGCCGATGAGTTTTGCTGCTTCTGGTTCCATTTTTTCACTCCTTTGTGAATTATCAAGAAACATCTTGAATTGGTTTGAATTGGTTTTCGTTAGTGCCCACCGGGATGAAGGGCATCGTTGATATACATGCAAGTCAGCATGGTAAACACATAGGCCTGGAGAAACGCCACCAGGAATTCAAGTGCGGTCATTCCAACAGTCATGGCAAAGGGCAGGATTGAACCAACAATACCCACCGTTCCCATGGCGCTCAATGAAACGATGAAGCCGGCAAACACTTTCAGCGTGATGTGGCCGGCCAGCATATTGGCAAACAGACGCACCGAGTGGCTGATTGGCCTGGCGATAAACGATATAATCTCGATAGCAATCACCAGCGGCATGATCAGCATCGGCACACCAGAGGGTACAAACAGCTTTAAAAAACCCACCCCATGACGGCCAAATCCGACTACCAGCACTGTGAGGAATACCGCCATTGCCAGGGCAATCGTGATAATAATGTGTGCTGTGACAGTCAGGAAATAGGGGAACATGCCAAACATGTTGATTATCAGGATGAACATGAACAAAGAAAATACGAACGGGAAAAATTTCATGCCTGAGGAGCCAGCTGAATCCCTGAGCATACCCGCAACAAATTCGTAGACTATCTCGGATACGGATTGAGACCGGGTGGGGACCATGCCCCGTCCACCGGTTGACCACAGAAAATAGGCCGAAGTCAGAACAACCGTTGCGACCATAAACAATGATGAATTGGTAAATGACAAATCCACACCATTGATATCCAGCGGCAAAAGCTTGTTAATTGCGAACTGCTTGATAGGATCTGGATGAGTAGCCAATTGTTATTCCTTAGTTCCTGTAATTCTTCTATTCAAAATTGCCCGGCAGCTTTGCCGGCAACTTTGAATGTATTGTCCGGGAATAATCAGTCCCGATTCGAATTGTCGTCATTCTCGTTAGTGTTTTCAGATTGCGAACCACTCTGCAATCCTGAAGCACGCATTATATTTCTTACACCGGCAAAAAACCCCAAAGGCAAAAATATAATCATCGCCCAGGGTGCTGTGCCAAAAAATCTGTCTATCGTCCAGCCAATTCCAATTCCAACCAGTATTGCCACTACAAATTCAGTGGATAGCCTGATGGCATTGCTGAAATTGACATTATCCGACTTTCTTTCACTAGAAGTACGGCCTTTATCGCTTTCTTTCAGTTTCTTATCCAGCGACTTCAGTCGTTCGTCAAGTGGACCTTGGCGGTGTGAATTGGACAAAGATTTTATTCCCGCAAAAACAATTCTGAACCATATCAGAATTAAGATTTATTCGGCCAATAATCTTTCCGTTATACTATGCCTGTAACAGGCAATTAACGGGGCAATCGGACAAAATATAATCAGGGGCAGTACCCGTTCCGTGGAATAATTGCACAATTCGGGATACCCCCGAGATCGCGCGCAACATAGTTTTTGGCCCGATGCATGTCAAGCACAGGTGCGCTAAAACAGGCGAATGAATCACGAATTAAACAATAGGTCGCACCTTGCGGCAGATGACTTGCTTCAAAGGTGAGGATTATGGGGATTTTCAGAGTGTAAAACTACTCTAACTCCAGCCGCCGCCATAGGTGCGGTAGAATATATGCAGGCCGATTTTACCGACTCTTTTCATGGTTTTAGCCCACTTGGGACGAACATAGACAGCGTGGTAGTGGGTTGAAGAACCAACCTGGGAAAGCCAAATGCGCCCGGCGGTTGTCTCTTTGGCGATGTCTTTGGCTAAGCTCCATAGGGGGGGATTGGTAACCCGGTCGCGTTTCCTGTCACAAGCAAAAGAAAACTGGCACCGGTTATAGAGATTTTTATTCTGGTAGACGACACCGCAGATTGAATTGGGATAGGCGGGATTACGAACGCGATTGAGAATCACCTGAGCAACGGCTGCCTGCCCGCGAGCAGGCTCTCCGCGCGCTTCAAAATAGATGCCGGTGGCCAGGCAGGTTTGTTGTTTTTTGGAAAATGATTCTTTTGGCAGCGGATCATCAGCCCAGGGATGATCGCCGCGATTGAGTTTGGGGATGATGGATACCGGACTTTCATCGCGCAAAACGGCAGCAAAGGGTGAATATTTCACTGTTGGTTCGGGTAAATAGGAAAGAATCGAACTCTCTGATTCACGCACCAGACTTGCGACCATAACGGGGAGTTTTTTCAGGTCACGTTTGCGCTTGTCGATTTTTATTTGAAATACCGAGGCAATTTTCATTGCTTCGCCAACGGGCTTTGCCTTTAAAAATGCCAGGCTTTGTTTTTTGTCCACTCTCAACGGGCTTAAAAAACTGCTGCGGCGAAGAACGGAGCCGGCTGAAAAATATGCCGGAGGCCTTTGCACGGTAGAAGATATGACGCGATCGCCCTTCATTGTGCGGTTGATTGTCTGGGCCTTTGGCGGCTGGGGTGTTTGGGTGGTCAGGCGATCAAAATCAGCAGAAACCGGCCGGGTGTTTTTTTGCGCCAGTTTATCGCCAGAAATTACAGCCCCGGTAATGACAGGGTCGGTCAGGCTCATGGATGCGGCAGCAACTGACTGGCCGGGGCCATCAGGCAAATGCACCAGCCAGCGATCTTCGCCAAATGCCAGGCTTTGCATATCCTGATAGGAAACAGTGTTATAACTTGCGGCAAATATCGCAACACTCAGGGCAATGGTTTTTACACCACGGTTATTAAAACCAGAGTTGAGCACTGACAAAGATTTTACAAGAAAATGCGGTGGTGAACGATCGAGCCACCGTTTTAGGCCTGTGTTACGCAATACCCTACTCCAGACAAACGAAAAACTGGTTTCAAGCACCTGATGTGCTGAAACCTGAATATAGTTTGTTAACCTTGATGATGTGTTAAGCTTGTATTTCCAGATGATTAACGCGCCTTGTTTGTCCACAGTCCTGCGGACGCAGAAACTGCAGCTCTTCTATTGGCAAGCAAATTGGGCGAGAAATCGGCAGGAAACAGGTATTATTAATATGGCGGGTAACGTACTGAATCAATTGTTACGTTTTTTGCGCTTCTCATAGGGGTTTTCCCCTTTGCGCATGAACATGCGGATGGGCGTTGCATAAAGATCAAACTGTTCACGCAGGCTGTTGACCATATATCTTGTGTAAGAGGTAGGCAGGGAATCGGGACGCGAACACGAAACCATAAAGGTGGGCGGGCGTGATTTCACCTGGGTGACAAATTTCATGCGTATGCGACGGCCACCCACAGCCGGTGCCGGGTGGTGATATTGAACATCGTCAAGCCATTTATTCAGGCGCGCGGTTGGGACCCTGCGATTCCAGGCCTTGTGTACGTCTAATACGGCCTTCATTAACTTGGGGATGCCTTCACCGGTGGCGCCCGATATCGGCACAACTTTCAGGCCTTTGATTTGCGGCAACAGGCGCTCTGCCTTTTCATGCAGTTCTTTAAGCACATGCTGTCGATCGTCTATCAAATCCCACTTGTTGATGGCAATGACCGGCGCACGGCCCTCGCGAATGATGA
>JAKISV010000099.1 GCA_021648425.1 Rhizobiaceae bacterium | reverse complement strand
ATTGCCTTTGCGCTCTGCGTTCAATTGAAGACGAGATACCACGCTGCCCTCGCTGTTTTCGAGCATGGCCTGAATGGCATTACGGCACAGGTTCATGATTACCCTGAACATCTGTTCTGAATCGACGTTGATTTCCAGACCCTTGGGAATATTGTTTATCCACTCGATATCAGGATTACTTTTGATGCCTTGAAGTTCTTCCACATCTGCAACGATGGAATGCAACCGGTGCAGACGACGAACAGGAGGCTTTTCCATGGCGCGACCGTATGAAATGACAGATTTTGTATATTCGACGGCGCGGTCAATAGTTCTGATCAATTTGGGTGCAAAGCGCTGAACCGTTGGATCAGAAAGCGACGAGAGGCGGTCTGAGAACAGTTGGGCAGAAGCCAGAATATTGCGTAGATCGTGGTTTATTTTAGATACGGCCAAGCCCAGATCGGCCAGGTGTTGTTTTTGGCGAAGGGTATTTTGCAGGTCGCTTTGCAGGGAAGACAGACGCTCTTCAGCCACACCTATTTCATCGCGCCTTCCCGATGGTATCAGCACAAGGGCGGCATTTTCCGGTTGCTGAGAAAATGCCGTCATGTTGCTGGATATACGTTTGATCGGGCGAACGATGTGCAGATAGAGAGCAAGAAATACCAGGGCTGCGGTAATCAGAGAAATAACCAGGGAAAGCAGCATGACGTTGCGCGAATAGATCAGCAGCGCATTTCGCAAATATTTATCCATTTGAACCAATTCGATAGTACCATCGCGATCTTTCATATTGCCAAATACGCGAATCAGCCTGTCTCCGCCAAATAAAAGGGTGGAAATTGAACCTTTGACGGATTGCCACGGATTGAGGGTGGTTAAATCGATGTGATTGGTCACTTCACCCAGGGATTTATCGGTAGCTGCCATCAGTCTGCTCACCCCACCTTCGCGCAATACCACCGCAAGAGAATTTGTCGACCGCAACAATTGCCTCTGGGCTGGTGGTGAAAGCATGGCATTGGTAGCATCAAGATAGACGATGCTGGCCGCCTCAGCAGTATCAAGATGCCCTTGCAGCCACACGTCACGAAAATTGGCAACAGAGGGTACAAAAATCAACACTTCCGCGATCAATACAAATATAACCGTGAGGATCAGTAGTTTTGCAGAAAGACCACGCCCAAAATCTGCTTCATTGCTGGGTTTTGGCAAAGCGGGCAGATTATCGGAAACGTTATCCAATTCCTTACCCTGTAATCGGGTGCTTTTCAGTTTGTAGTCAGAAGTATTGTCTTGTTTCATGGACAACCTTATTCAGCCGGAATCCGGTGCTATAGTCCGCTTCCTGGAATGGTTTTACCAAATTTTGACGTGCAGTCACCCGAATTTCTGTAAAAAACTGATAATTCCGCGAATTATCGGTTTTCTGGTTAAGGGTGCAAAGTAGGTAACTGCCGCACGTTTGCCAATTTCACTCATTGTGGGATAGGGCGGAATATAGGCGGTTACATCGCGCAAAGACATTTTTTTCGAAATTGCCAGCGCCCAGATATTGATCATTTCACCGGCATTGTGTCCGGCAATTGATGCGCCGAGGATTTTACCTTTTTTGTTGGTTACCAGTTTAATCATACCTGTGGTTTTGCGTTCTGCCAGGGCGCGATCGTTTTCATGATAGGGCCAGCGCAACACTCTTATCTGGCCGAATTTCTCTTTTGCAGCATATTCATCATAGCCGACATGGGCCATTTCCGGATCGGTAAAGGTCGCCCAGGGGATGATATTGTTGTCGGGCACGGCCTTTTTCCGAAATAATATTCCTCGAATTACCAGACCTGCATGATAACCGGCAACATGGGTAAATTGCAGGCCGCCGGTTACATCACCAATTGCATAAACCCGGCGATTGGTGGTTCGCAGCGCGTCGCTTACTTTAATGCCGCGACGATCATATTCAATTCCGGCTTCTTCCAGACCCAGACCCTCGACATTTGCGGAGCGCCCGGTTGCAACCAGCAGGTGGGTGCCATCGACAATATCTTCGCCATCCTGCGTTTTGAGCATAACGCGAATACCGGTTTTTCCGCGACGCTCAATTGAAGTCACCATGGTTTGCTCGCGTATCACCAATCCTTCTTCGCGCAGTTTTTCCAGCACTATGGCCGTCAATTCGGGATCGTCTTTGCCCAAGGCTTTTAAGCCTTCCAATACGGTCACTTTTGAACCAAGGCGCAAATGAGCCTGGGCCAGTTCCATACCAATGGGGCCACCTCCAACAACAATCAGATGGCCAAGCTTTCGGGTATTTTCAAAGATATTTTCATTGGTGAAATAATCCACCGTGTCCAGCCCTGGAATAGGAGGAATAAACGAGGATGATCCTGTGGCAATCACAAAACGACGGGCTTTGATCTGATAGTCACCGGCCTCAACAGTGTTGTTGTCCAGGAATATGGCAGGGGACTGAATGACTTTTACGCCAAGGGCAGTAAATCGCTCTACGGAATCATTTGGGGCAATGGCGGCAATTGTATCGTGAATATGAGCGTGAACCTTTTTCATGTTCACACTCACTTCGCCACTGACCTTTATACCAAAATCAAGACCTTCACGGATGGAAGAGACATGTTTGGCTGCCGCAATAAGGGCCTTGGATGGAACACAGCCATAGTTCAGGCAATCACCGCCCATTTTTCCTTTTTCGATGAGCACAACAGAAACGCCGAATGCTGCAGCTGTAGCAGCAACCGTCAATCCGCCGGAACCAGCGCCGATCACACAAATGTCCGGGTTCAGTAATTCGCTCATTTATAGATTTTCCATGGTTGTGTTTGTCCTGGCTGGTATAAATGGACTGGAGAAATGTTCAGGTCAATGGCGTTCCAAACTCGAATTTGAAACTTGATTAACCCCGCCTACCCTATTTCAGGTTCCTTTTCTCCCGCCATTTTTTTATGGCGACAGGCAGAATTGAAACGACAATTAAACCTATAATTGCTGCAATAATTTCAGGGGTAATGGCTGCAGATAAATCGATTTTACAAGAACCTGCCTCAGCACAGCCGGGGTTTGCCATGTCCTGGGCCAGGATCAGAGAATCCAATCCTTCACCCAACAGTGCATAGGCGAATGTTCCAGGTAATATTCCAATGGCAGTTGCGCCAACATAGGTGGGAACAGCCATTTTGAAAAAGGCCGGGGCGACATTGACCAGCCAGAATGGAAATGCCGGCACTAACCTTAAAAACAACAGATAGGAAAATGCGTTTTCTTTGAAACCGGCGGATAGTTTTGAAAGAAACGGGCCGGCGCGTTCATTGAGGAAACTGCCAAAAGATGTACGAACGACAATAAATAGTACCGTGGCCCCCAGGGTTGCACCAATGACTGTATAGATCGTTGCAAAAACAGAACTAAATACCAGCCCCCCGGCAATCGTGATCAGGGAAGCTGCGGGAAACAGCAAAGCAGTCGCAACGAAATATATGCCGGTATAAACTAATGCCGACAGCCAGTAATTATCGACTACATAGGCGTTCATGGCGGCGCGGTTCTTGATCAGATTGGAAAGGGTCAGTTGTTCATGCCAGCCATTGGCAAATGCCAACGCGACCAGCCCCGCCAGCACGAACAATGGACCCCAGCGCTTCAACACGGAATATTTGCTTTGCGGCTTGGCTGACATTTGTGGTGTTGATCCTGTTTCCACCAACTGCTCCAGAGCGATTAAAGAACTTTTTTGTTTGCCATATTTGTTTGGGCAAAACCAATATTATTATGATGTGCCGCCTGGACCGGGAAATTTCAATGATAATTGTGGTATTCTCACCGGCAATTGACAGCAACGCCAGTCTCGTTCACACGATTGTGAGCGCACGGCACCCAAGATTAAGCAATAGAAATGGCTGCTACGGTTTCGTGTTGTATTTGATTGACTTCGCTGCCCGTTTTTTTTATAAGCTGGCAACGTTGGAACCGTGGCTCCGGCGCATTTTTATGTGCGTAGAGCAAATCTGGAGCGTTCCACATAAATTGCAATGCACTATTTGAAGGTTCGTTCGAAATATAGCGAGTAAAAACAATGAAACGTACATATCAACCCAGTAAACTGGTGCGTAAACGCCGCCATGGATTTCGTTCAAGAATGGCAACCAAAAATGGTCGCAAGATCATTTCCAGTCGCCGTGCACGGGGCCGCGCCAAGCTTACTGCTTAATTCTCCCTCGCATAATTTCGGCTTTACTCCTTTTTCCGGCGCAATCGCTATTTAATTGCAACAAGCGTCAACGAGAAACCCTGATGGGCGAATGCCAAACGAATCTTTCGCAAACAATGGTTATCAACTCCCTGCGCAAGCGCCGGGAGTTTGTTGCAATGAGAGCGGGAAAACGCATGCATACCAGTTCCTTTGTGCTGCAGGTGCGTCAACGAAACGATGGCCTGACTGGCGATGGTGATGTAAGAGTTGGCTATACGATTACCAGGAAAGTTGGCAATGCAGTGGTACGTAATCGCATACGCCGGCGTATGCGCGAAGTGGTTCGCGTAGCCATGCCAAATACCGCGCGAAATTCGTATGATTATGTGGTAATTGGCAAACGAGCAGCATTGAACACAAATTTTGAAACGTTGGTTGCTCAATTATCTTCTGCAATCACACGCGCACATCAAAACATATCGCAATCAGGAATTCAGAATGGATAACTCTCGCAATACCTATCTAGCCATCGGGCTTTCCATTCTCATTATTATTGCCTGGCAGTATTTTTATGTGGGCCCGCGAGTGGATGCGCAAAAGAGAGCAGCTGAGATTGAGGCCCAGCGCAAAGCGGCACAAGTAGAACAAAGCCAGGGAGCCACTGCCGAAAGTGCGGTTCCCGGAGTGCCTACAATTTCTGGCAACCCGGCTGGCAACGCAGCTGTGCCAGGTGCAATTGTTGACGGAAAACAAGCCAATAAAGTCTCACGCCAGGCAGCGATTGAAGCAAACCAGCGTATCGTACTGGATACAGACAATTTGGTGGGGTCGATCAATCTGAAAGGCGCAAGAGTTGATGATTTGCGGCTGAAAAATTACCGTGAAACTATCGATCCGGACAGCCCGTTGATTGAGTTATTGTCACCTTCGGGTTCACAAAATCCATATTTTGCGGAATTCGGGTTTGCCGGAAACAAGGAAGTGGGAGGGGTTCCTGGTCCTGATACGGTTTGGAACGTGGAAGGCCGGGCACAACTTGGCAATGGTGATGCGGCGAACCTTAGCTGGACAAATGAAAACGGTGTGATCTTCAAGCGCAGAATTGAGCTTGACGATAAATATATGTTCACCTTTACCGACAGTGTTGAAAATCGAAGCGACAAAGCCATTGCGGTTACGCCATGGGGGCGAATTGCTCGATTTTACGAACCGGAATCGCAGCGCATTTATGTGCTGTTTGAAGGGTTGATCGGTTTTCTTGGCGAAGATGGCCTGCAGGAAATCGACTATGATGACATTCGTGACGATAAGCAGGTAACATTTGGCAAAACCAATGAGGGTTGGCTGGGTATCACCGATAAATACTGGGCGACGGCGATAATTCCTACTGAGGAGTTCGTGGCAACATTTTCCTACCGTGGAGAAGATGGCGATCATTTCCAAACGCATTTTGTGGGCAATACAATGTCAATTGAGCCTGGTGCAAGCAAGAGTGTAAAGCATCTGTTGTTTGCCGGGGCCAAGGAAACCATTACCATAAATGAATATGCCGAGCAGCTTGATCTGTTCAAGTTCGATTTTATGATTGACTGGGGGTGGTTTGCGATAATCACCAAGCCGCTGTTTTCCCTGCTGCATTATCTCAATCAGATGGTAGGCAATTTTGGCATCGCCATATTAATTGCAACTATCCTGGTGAAGCTGGTATTTTTTCCGCTGGCCAATCTGTCTTACGCCTCAATGGCAAAGATGAAAAAAGTTCAGCCGCAGATGACAAAAATCCGCGAACAATATGCTGATGACAAACCCCAGCAGCAAAAAGAAATGATGGCTCTTTATAAAAAAGAGAAAATCAATCCGGCTGCCGGGTGCTGGCCGATGCTTATTCAGATACCCGTGTTTTTTGCGTTGTATAAAGTGATCTATATCACCATTGAATTGCGCCATGCACCGTTCTTTGGCTGGATCAAGGATCTGTCTGCACCGGACCCCACTTCGATGTTTAACCTGTTTGGATTGCTGCCGTTTGATGTGCCGACAATATTGGTTATTGGCGTGTGGCCGTTGTTGATGGGCATCACCATGTTCCTGCAAATGCGTATGAACCCCGCACCGCCTGATGCCACCCAGGCAATGATATTCAACTGGATGCCGGTTGTATTCACCTTTATGCTGGCTTCATTCCCGGTCGGTCTGGTGATTTACTGGGCCTGGAATAACACGCTGACTATTTTCCAGCAGGGCTTTATTATGAAAAAGCACGGGGTGAAAATTGAGTTGTTTGACAATCTGATTGGGTTGTTCAGACGCAAAAAGGATCCTTCCCCCTGATGGCTGATTCATCTGATGAAGATAAATATGCCGCCCTTCTGGCTAAAGGGCGGCGTTTTTTTTCCGGCCAATGGGTTTTTGTGATTGGCGTGCCGTCAATGAAATTTCTGCCGCCTGAAGGGCCGGTTGAGGTTGCATTTGCCGGTCGCTCAAATGTTGGCAAATCCTCGCTGATTAATGCACTGCTCAACCAGAAAGGGTTGGCGCGAACATCCAACACACCTGGGAGAACTCAGGAACTGAATTATTTTGTGCCTGATGGTTATTCCGGCGAGGGTGATGATCTGCCGCCAATTGCTATTGTGGATATGCCCGGTTACGGGTTTGCCAAAGCGCCCAAGTCACAGGTGGAAAAATGGACGCGTGTGGTATTTAGCTATCTTCGCGGTCGATCAACCCTGCGGCGGATATTTTTGCTGATCGATGCACGTCACGGTTTGAAGCAAAATGATCTGGATGTAATGAAAATGCTTGATACGGCAGCGGTTACCTATCAGATTGTCCTGACCAAGACGGACAAAATCAAGCCCCCGGCTTTGGAAAAATTATTGACAGCGACCAATGCACTAATCCAGAAACGCCCGGCCGCCTATCCTGTGATATTGGCAACCTCTTCACAAAAACATACGGGGTTGGACGAATTGAAGGCGGAAATCGTCAGCCTGATTTGAGTATCAGCTATCTGGACAATTGCGTGAATCTTCGTTTGCAGCTAAACAATGATATGTTCTTCCAACAAGTGAAATCCCATGAGCAACCAAGACAACAAAATCCAGGACAGTGAACGGCGAAAGTTGGAAGGCCGCGTGGAGATGGAAGCCAGAGTACTGGCCCAGGCCCTGCCCAACATGCAGCGTTATGCCGATAAATCCGTTGTCATCAAATATGGCGGCCATGCTATGGGTGATGACGCATTGGCAGAGGCTTTTTGCGGCGATGTGGCGTTGATCAAACAATCGGGTGTAAACCCCGTTGTGGTGCATGGCGGAGGTCCGCAGATTGCGACAATGCTGGAACGCGTGGGAATCAAATCCGAATTTAAAAACGGGTTGCGTATCACTGATGAAAAAACCATCGAAATTGTCGAAATGGTTTTGGCTGGTACAATCAATAAATCGATAGTTACCTCCATGAATGCAAAGGGCGCTCGGGCCATTGGGCTTAGTGGCAAGGATGGCGAGATGGTGCTGGTGGAAAAAACCGGCGATCTGGGGTTTGTCGGCGAACCTATAAAAGTCAATCGCGAAGTAATCGATATGGTTATGCAAAATGGTATGACGCCGATTATCGCGCCGGTCAGTCCAGACAAAAACGGACAGACCTACAATGTAAATGCTGACACGTTTGCCGGTGCAATTGCCGGAGCGCTGAACGCAACACGATTGCTATTCCTGACTGATGTTCCAGGCGTGCTTGATAAAGAAGGCAATCTCCTCAGAGAAATATCCGTTAAACAGGCAAAGGCCCTGATAAAGGACGGCACTATATCCGGTGGCATGATACCAAAGGTTGAGACATCAATTAATGTTATAGAAAATGGCGTTGAGGGTGTTGTTATTTTAAATGGAAAAACCCCGCATGCGGTTTTAATTGAATTATTTACTGAATATGGTGCAGGAACTTTGATAGTGAAAGATGAACTTTAATTGCAAATGAATAATCCCCTTGATTCATCACAAATTAAAAATTGGGTGTTTGATCTTGATAACACTCTTTATCCGCGTTCGTGTAATTTATTTGCGCAAGTTGATAAGTTAATCACTCAATATGTTATGAATGTAACGGGGTTTGAGCATAGTGAAGCTTATAAAGTTCAAAAAACCTATTATCGTGATAGTGGCACAACAATGAATGGTTTGATGCAGAATTATGGAATTGACCCTAATCATTATTTAGATTTTGTGCATGATATAGATTATTCTCCTGTTATGGCGCACGCTGAATTGGTTGAGGCAATTAGCGCTTTAAAGGGGCGTAAATTTATTTTCACTAATGCTGATATTGGGCATAGTGAAGCAGTGTTAGAAAAATTGGGCGCGAGCAAGCTTTTTGATGGTATGTTTGATATTAGAGCAACGGGGTTTAAGCCCAAACCTGAACCTGTGGCTTATCAAAAATTTATCAATGAGTTTGATATTTTTCCTTCCTCTTCAATTATGTTTGATGATTTAGAAAAAAACCTTAAAGTTCCGCATATTATGGGTATGAAAACGGTTCAGGTTATTGCTGATGAGAGTTTTAACCATGAATTGGTTGAGAGTTGGGAATTAGAAAAATGCGAAAAAAACGAGCATGTGCATCATATAACTAATGATTTAGTGAAGTTTTTAAAAGTCACTTAACCGATCTAGCTTTTTTAAAATTGATACTTATATTAGCCATAATTATAAGTAAGAAGTTATTTTTATCTACAGTTAATCAACCTCAAACATTTGGGAATAAAATGAAAAATTATAAAAAACAAATCATCGCCTTTACAGCAATTTCACTTCTTAGTTCAACAAGCGCTTTTGCTCTTAATGAGCAAGATTTTGCAGATAAATTAGCTGCCGTAATAGAATATACTGCTGCTCAAAAGGTTGAATTTCTTAATGTTGAGAAAAAAGGTAAAGATATAATAATCACTGGTATTAAGTCAACTAGCGCTACTGAGGAGTTAGTAGAATTATTAGCTGATAATGAGAAATTAATGCAATTATTATCAGATACAACTATTGTTTTCAAAAAAGTAAAAGAAAATAAAGACGGCTCTTATAGTGTTAAGTCTGCTAGCTTTGAAAATGTGGATTTCACTGATGAGGAAATAAGTGTCAAAGTTAATGATATTATCATTGGCGATATACTTATTCCTGCAAATCCTGAAGAAAATATTCTTGATACAATGTTGCTTTATGGAGCTTTTAATGTTGGAAAAATAAGCATTGCTAGTAAGGGTGAGCAGGTATTTGAAGTTGATAATATTTCTGTAACCAACAAGGCTAATAAAGATAAAAGTGAATTTGTTAGCGCTTATGAAGTTAATGGAATTTATGCAGATTTAAGCAAGGTTGAAGACGAGGAAGTTCTCGCTAGCCTGTCTAGCTTTGGTTTAAAAGAAATCAATGCTAAAATGTATGGGGAAGCTAGTTGGACGCTTGATGATGGACGTTTACTTATAAAAGAAAGCGTAGTTGATATTAAAAATATCGGCAAGTTTAATGTGACTATGGATATTCTTGGTTATACTTTAGATGTGATGAAAAGAATGTATGATGACCAAAAAGAATTGACTGGTCTTAGTGTAACTTCACCCGAATATGAAGCAAAAAACCAAGCAATGTTAATGACAATGATTTAATCTTTGGCATTTGTTGAGTGTTCTATGCGCTTTGATGATTATTGGATAACAGATAAAGCTCTTGATTTTGCTGCAAAAGAACAAGGCACAGATAAAGAAGAGTTAATTTCTGGTCTTTCTATAATGGCTCCTGCAATTTTGGCGCAATTTAATATGCCTGAACTTCAAGAGCAGGTTAGCGCTGCTATTAGCTCTTATCTTAAAAACCCTAAAAACATTGAAATAAAAGCTGCGCCAAGCGCTCCAACGCCAATCATGACTTTTGTAGCTCTTGCAAGTAATCCTGCATCGTTGATTGAAGCTTTAAATGTTAGCATAAGCGCAAATAAATAGGTTTTTATTTTTAAAATATTTAGCCCGCCAGTTATAAAAACTGGCGGGTTTTTGTAACTTATACCAACTCAATTTCTGGTAAATTATAAAATTTACGCACGACTTCAAATCCCTCTTTTGCGCTATCAACGATGGTGATTAAGTCGCTATCATTTGGCGAAACTGTT
>JAKISV010000098.1 GCA_021648425.1 Rhizobiaceae bacterium | reverse complement strand
GTGTCGGATAGCCGGGTTTGAGGATTATTATGCGGGGGAGGAGCGGTATGGGGGGTGAGGGTTTTAGTTGCCTTATTCGTTACCAGTATTTATGATATATTGGTAATAGCGAAAGGAAACAGCATGTACAAAAATACATCCATCATGCTTGGCGATCAACTGGATAAATTCATCGGCGCACAAATCGGTACCGGGCGATATGGCTCTGCCAGTGAGGTTGTTCGCGCAGGTTTGCGTTTGTTGGAAGAACGCGAAACAAAACTACAATCCCTACGTGCTGCCCTGATTGAAGGGGAACAATCCGGCGACGCAAGTGAGTTTGATGTCGAAGGTTTTCTCAGTCAAAAACACGCGAATTCCTCCAAATTATGAGGAAATTACTATTTTCACCTGCGGCACTTAATGACCTTGATGGCATCTACGATTATACGTTTGAGAACTGGGGAATTGATCAGGCAGAGCACTATGTTCGTGAGCTACATGGGACATGCAACAATCTTGCATCAGGAAATATCACGGGCCGCAATGTTGATTTTATCCGGCAAGGCTACTTCAAAAAGCCCTGTGGATCGCATTTTGTATTCTATAAATACTCAAACCCAAAAATACTTGAAGTGATACGCATTCTACATCAGAGAATGGATATTGAAGCGCAGTTGATTTAGGTTTACGCAAAAAGGGGTGTAGTTGGCAGATCAATCAGGCTGGAATTGGTTTAGTTGTTGGAAAGGGGATGGGTTTTGTAACCGATAGCCTTTAGTAGCTTCTTATCGTGAATTGGAAAACATTTATTGCGAACTACGTAAAACTAGAAGCAAACCTCGTTTATATTCTATTTGACAAACGGTACGAAACCCTATTTTTTCGGCAACTTTTAGAGATGTGATATTTGATGGTCGGATTGTAGCAACAATTGAAAACCCAGAGTTCATGACAGCTTGAGTAGCCGCAATTGCTGCCTCCGTTGCAAATCCCCGATTTTGATAGTCCGCATGAACGACATACCCCAATTCAATGTCATCACTGTTTGTAGGAAAAAATCCGCAAAGACCTACAAGCTTCTTGTCGTGTTTTCTCTCCATTCCCCACATGCTATAGCCAAGTTCGATTTCATTTTGGATTCGACGGTCCAGCCAAACGGCAGTTGTTTCGATTGAGGACTGCTTCCACGAGACATTTGCTGTAGTTTTTTTATCTCCAAGAATATGAAATACTGCGTTCAAGTCCCTTTGCAACAATGAGCGCAATATCAGTCTGGGTGTTTCAAGCGGTGCAAATACCATGGGCTTCAATTCCTCACCCAACCAACCCCTCAACAAAATCAAACAACCCCGGCCGCCGGTCTTTGCGCAGGCGTTCGGCTTTCAGGATGGCGGTTACTTCGCTCAGGGCTTGTTCGAGGTCCTGGTTGATGACGACATAGTCGTATTCGCGCCAGTGGGGGATTTCGTTCAGGGCGTTTTTGAGGCGTTTGGCGATGGTTTCGGGTTCGTCTTCGGCGCGGCGTTCGAGGCGGGCTTTGAGTTCGGCCATTGATGGGGGGAGGATGAAAATTGACACCACGTCGATGCGGGCTTTTTCCATCAGTTGCAGGGCGCCCTGCCAGTCGATGTCAAACAGCATGTCCTTGCCGTCATTCAAGGCTTCTTCCACCGGATCAGTAGGAGTGCCGTAAAAATTGCCGTGGACTTCCGCCCATTCAAGCAAGGTACCCGCATCGCGCATGCGTTTGAAATCGCGTTCTGAAATAAAATGATAATGGGTGCCGTCAATCTCGCTGCCCCGGCGTTTTCGGGTGGTGATCGAGACGGATAATTCCAGGGCCGTTTCCTTGGCCAGCAGTTCGCGCGCGATGGTGGATTTTCCGGCACCCGAAGGTGAAGACAAAACCAGCATGATGCCGCGTCGGGCAATATCTGACTGGTTGTTATGGGTGTCGTTATTCATTGAAATCGTGTCCCCGCTGGCTATTCCAGATTTTGCACCTGTTCACGCAATTGATCGATTACCACCTTCATGTCAAGGCCGTTGGCGGTGACAGCAGGGGCATTGGATTTGGAACAGATGGTGTTGCATTCGCGGTTGAACTCCTGGATGAGAAATTCCAGCTTGCGGCCGAGGGGGCCTTCGCTGCCAAGCAACTCATGTGCGGCGGCAATGTGGGCGTTCAGCCGGTCGAGTTCTTCTTGTAAATCAGCTTTAGCCGCAAGAATTGCCGCCTCCTGGTGCAGGCGGTCGAGATCAAGGCCGGAGGTATTATCGAGCAGGCGTGACACCTGATCATTAAGGCGCGATTTGATTTGTTCAAGGGTGCGCGAGGGGTCATTGGTGACGGCCAGGGTGAGGTTTTCAATTCTGTCCAGCTGATCGTTCATAAAACCGGCGATGGCGCTACCTTCTTCACTTCTGGCTTTTTCCAGTTGCTGCATCAGTTTATCGAAATCAGCCATCAGCAGGGCATCGAGTTGGGTGCGCTCCTCATCGCTTTCAGTATTTTCTCCTGTTTCCAGTACGCCTCTGATTTTCAGTATCTGCTCAGCTACAGGGGGCGGGCCGCCGAGTTTATTGCGCAGTTCTTCGACAGCTTCCAACACCGCGTTGAGGGCCGGTTGATTTATTACCGGCAATCCAACGCTGCCAGCGCGATCAACACTCAGATGAATTTGCAGATTACCACGGGAAAAATACCGGGAAACAAGTTTGCGGATTTGCGGTTGCAGGCGGTCATAGCCCGGTGGTGTGCGCAGGCGAAAATCAAGGCCCTTGCCGTTTACACTGCGTACTTCCCATACCCAGTCGGCAGCCTCATTCTGGCCTTCCACCCGGGCAAAACCGGTCATGCTTTGCAATGCCATTGGGCCCCCGAAATTATTCTAGTTTGATTGTGCCTGATTGGCGTCTTCACTGGTGCCTGCAGCTTGTTCTGCAGCCTTTTTTTCCGTCTCCGCTTTCATGCGTTTTTCAATGGCGCGCCAACGCACTACATTGGCATTGTGCTCGGCAAGGGTTTTGGCGAATACATGGCCACCTGTGCCATCGGCGACAAAAAACAGATCGTCAGTTTTAGATGGATTTGCCACGGCTTCCAGAGAGGCGCGGCCGGGATTGGAAATCGGTCCGGGCGGCAGCGCGTCGATGACATAGGTATTGTAATCGGTGGCTTTGGTTATGTCGGATCTGTAAATGGGCCTGTCTTTGGGTTTACCTTCACCACCAAACAGACCGTAGATTATAGTCGGGTCTGATTGCAGCTTCATGCCCAGATTGAGGCGGTTGACAAAAACCGAAGCCACATGAGGGCGCTCATCAGCCTTGGCGGTTTCTTTTTCAACGATCGATGCCAGAACAACCATTTCTTCCGGCGTTGAAATTGGCAGGCCAGACACCCGGCGTTCCCAGACTTTTGCAAGAAAATTCTTTTGAGCGCTGACCATCTGCTCAATCAGTTCCTTGCGCGACATGCCGCGCTGGAAGGGATAGGTATCAGGCATCAAAGAGCCTTCAGCAGGAATTTCATCGGGCATGTCGCCCACAAGAACATCATTTTTTTCTATGCGCTTCATAATCTGAAAAGAGGTAAGTCCCTCGGGCAGGGATACTTTGTAAATAATGCCTTTACCCGAACGCAGGGTCTCCATTACCTCATACATGCTCATGGAAGGTTTGAAGGCATATTCTCCAGCCTGCATTTGCGATTGGGCACGGTAGCCACGTACACCCAGGCGAAAAACCATCTCGCTGTCAACGATGCCCCTTGCGGCAAGCTGGGTGGAAATCGTAGCAAGTGAACTTCCCTCGGCAACAACAATTGAGCGCGGCGCCTCCAGGGGGCCTGGTTCAAGAAAACGGTTCTTTCCAAAATACAAAACCACCAAAACCAATAGAGTGGCAAAAACGGCGCTGGAGACAAGAAAATTAAAAAATACGACAAAACGATTGCGGGCATGGCGTGAGCGTTTGGGTGCTGGTGCGGCATCTTCTGGCTCAAGGGCGCGATTGGGCGAAAGAGGGCGTAAAGCTTCCGCCGACATTGGAGTTGCGGCAGCTGGTTCAGGCTGATTAAAACCGATAGTTCGATCCAGCGTGCCGGCAGCTTCACCACTATTGGTTTTTAGGGAGCCTGACAATTCGGGTTTATCTCGATCTGTACTCACGCGGGCGTCCTTTTGTATTAGATTTAGTCGTTTCTCAAGTTGCGTAGACTGGAAAATAAGCAGCATGTCAGGCGTTTTTGTGGCAAGCGACAAAACTGTAGCCAACAATTGGAATGAATATAGCGATTCGCCCCATAGTACACGCAACTGGTGGAAATATATTTGGAATATAGAGCAACATTAGAGCAAACGGAATCATTTGACCGGGATTTCGAATGTTACTCCAAAAACATCAAACTGTGATCATTGCGATGTTTGGCAATAATTCAAGCGACATCTCCCGCTATCAGTGGTGCATCACTGCCTAAAAAGGGGCGAGCCCACTCCATTGCTGCCGTGGCCTCTTTTGTGGACCAAAGACCGCAAGATATTTTCAAGCCGTTTTCATCGGTTTTGTTGGACAAAATTTCTGCCTTGCCGCCGTAGGAATTGGTCATATCGAAAAAATACTGTTCACAAACCGCGATAATATGGCTGATGCCATTACGATGGGCAAATTCGGCAGAGGCATAAGACAAAGTCACGGTCGCCCGGTTGGCAAAGGAACGGTTGCGGGTCTCAGTTTTTACATCATCGACACAAAACCTGGTAGCCTCCCAGATGTTTGGGGAACGAAAATCGTCTTTATCCGGCAACATATCTGACCAGACCGTATGTAATAATGTCGGCCCGGTTGTCGGCATAAGCCGTACACCACCGCCAATTACACCATTGTCGTCCTGATAAAGCACATAGAGGCAATAGCCATCGTCATATTCATCGCGTTCTATTGGCGAGCCGTCATCTTCAACCCAACCAAGTTTGTGACAAAACACAGTTTTACGTAACCTGAAATATTCTTCAAGCTGACGGGCATACCTGACCCTGTCACAAGGCTCTACATATAAGATCATCAAATCCCCCACACGAGACGATAGTCATATACTGTTTAACTTGCATCGATTAATAATGCAATCTTTACTTGCGTGAAAAAATTATGTCACTTCAACTTATAGAATGTTAAGCCGCTTCCAGGAGCGGGTAGAAATACAAACAGCAGTTACCGGGAGTGAAGTTTTTTTTCGAACTTACTCAGCTTGAAAGCCGCTTGAGCACCAGCGAAGCATTGGTGCCGCCAAAACCGAATGAATTGGAAAGAGCCACATTCACTTCGCGCTTTTTGGCTTTTAACGGCACCAGATCGATTTTGGTATCGCGTTCGGGATTATCAAGATTAAGCGTAGGGGGTACAATCTGATCGCGGATGGCAAGCGCTGAAAAGATCGCTTCGACTGCACCCGCAGCGCCCAACAGGTGACCGATGGCGGACTTGGTTGAAGACATTGAAACGCTGGAAGCAGCCTCACCCAGCAAGCGTTCGGCAGCACCCAGTTCGATAGTATCAGCCATGGTTGATGTGCCATGGGCATTGATATAATCGATTTGCGAAGGGTCGAGTTCCGCGCGTTTCAGAGCTGCTTTCATGCAGCGCAACGCCCCGTCTCCATCTTCGGAAGGAGCGGTGATGTGGTATGCATCGCCAGACAGGCCATAGCCGACAATTTCAGCGTAAATTTTTGCGCCACGGGCCTTGGCGTGTTCATATTCTTCAAGCACAACAATGCCTGCCCCCTCACCCATGACAAATCCGTCGCGGTCTTTGTCATAGGGGCGCGAAGCTGATTGCGGATCGTTATTATAACGGGTGGATAATGCACGACAGGCGGCAAACCCGGCAATAGAAATACGGCAGACCGGCGATTCTGCGCCACCGGCTACCATTACATCCGCATCGTCCAACATTATCATGCGTGCTGCATCGCCAATGGCATGAGCGCCGGTTGAACAGGCGGTTACGACCGAATGGTTTGGTCCTTTGAGACCATGGGCAATCGATACCTGGCCGGAAACCAGGTTGATCAGGCGACCGGGAATAAAAAACGGGCTGACGCGGCGCGGGCCGCGATCACGCAGGATATGGGCTGTTTGTTCTATGCCCTGCAGGCCGCCGATCCCTGAACCGATCAACACACCAGTGGTATTTTGCTCTTCAGGAGTTTTCGGGTGCCAATCGGCATCATTCAGGGCCTGGGTAGCAGCGGCCATGCCGTAAATAATGAAGGGATCTACCTTGCGCTGTTCTTTGGGGGCCATCCAATCATCGGCATTGAAAGTACCATCGCTGCCATCGCCTAAGGGAATTTGACAGGCAATCTGTGCTGCCAGATCTTCAACTTCAAAAGTTTCCACTCTGGCGGCAGCATTTTTGCCTTCAAGCAGGCGTTGCCAGGTAATCTCAGTGCCGCAGCCCAGGGGGGAAACCATGCCGGTTCCGGTAATAACAACACGTCTCATTTGATACCTGCTAAGTTTGTTCTATAGATTGGGAGCCTGGACCTTATCGGCACTGCAGACAACAAAAAACAGGCGATAATAAAACCGCCTGTTGATAAAATCGTTTGCACACAGCAATCAGGCTGCAGCTTTTTCCACGAATGAAATCGCGTCGCCAACCGTTTGAATGGTTTCAGCTGCATCATCGGGAATTTCTACGCCGAATTCTTCTTCAAAAGCCATGACCAGTTCAACATTGTCGAGAGAGTCAGCGCCAAGATCATCAATGAAGCTTGCTTTTTCGGTTACTTTGTCAGCTTCTACGTCAAGATGCTCGACTACTATTTTTTTGATACGCTCTGCGACATCACTCATGTTGTGGCCCTCAATTTCCAGGTTATTCTAATTTCAGTTCATTTACTTCACAGTTACACAGTTAAAACCCCATCGGGACAACAATTGCAACAATATTGTGATTTGTAGATGCGGTCGCTACCATATGTAATAAGGCATTGGCAAGTGTCAAGTCGCCTCAGTGCAGGGTAAAAAGCTAAATCATCGCCATGCCACCATTCACGTGAATGGTCTGACCGGTAATGTAACCGGCCTCATCGCTGGCCAGATAGGTGACCGCTGATGCGATGTCATTTCCCTCGCCCATCCTTTTCATCGGGATGGCACCCATAATGGCATCTTTTTGTTTATCGTTGAGTTTATCGGTCATCGCAGAAGCAATGAAGCCCGGGGCTACACAGTTTACGGTTACATTGCGCGGGGCGATTTCGCTGGCCAGAGATTTGGTGAAACCGATGAGACCGGCTTTTGAAGCGCAATAGTTGGCCTGGCCAGGGTTGCCGGTTACACCGACTATTGAAGTAATATTGATAATACGCCCGGTTCTGCGGCGCATCATCGGGTAGGTGATTTCTTTAGTGAGGTTGAATACGGCGGTGAGATTAACCGCCAGCACATCATCCCAATCCTCATCTTTCATGCGTACAAACAGGCCGTCACGGGTAATGCCGGCATTGTTTACCAGAATATCAACGCCCTCCATCTCGCTTTCAGCCTTTTGGCCAAGAGCGATGACTTCTTCGCGTTTTGAAAGGTTTGCCGGGAACACCATCACCCGCTCACCAAGTTCGGAGGCCAGGGAATTGAGTTTTTCTTCGCGCGTGCCATGAATGCCAACCGTTGCACCACGTGCATGAAGCATTTTAGCAATCGCCTCACCCAGGCCACCACTGGCACCGGTAATCAGAGCTTTTTTGCCGGTTAAATCTAACATTGTCTTCTCCTGTGGGAATTCATCTTGCGGTGGGTGGGATGCATCAGCGGTGCATTATCACGTTCTTTTGCGCTTTTGCGATAAAATTGCAAGTTTTGCAATATTTTGTGTGGTTGCTAAAAATCTGTGCTGAAATCATGGGTTTTGCATCGAGTGCCAGTAGTGCGGCCATGAGACCGCAGAAATTTCTTTACAACTTCGGTACTTTGTAGCTTTCTCATGGTCTATGTTTTGGCTGCATTGTGCCTAAAAGGAGTGGAATTGGTTGGATTAGAAAACTTTGTCGCCATTGCATTGGCATTCTTCATCGTGACGGTTTCGCCCGGGCCAGCCAACATTGCAGTGGCAACGGTTTCAATGAATTCGGGACGCAGGCATGGACTGCTTTTTGGCCTTGGCCTTTCCGTTGGTCTTGGGTTTTGGGGAGTTGTGGCAGCTACGGGCATGGGTGCTATTCTCCAAAGTACGACCACCCTTCTTACCACCCTCAAGGTTGTTGGCGGCCTGTATCTACTGTGGCTGGCTGTACAGTCTGGTCGCTCGGCTATGCGAAGAACAGACAATGTGACCAGCCCTCACGATCAAGGACGGTGGTTCTGGCGGGGCTTGATACTCAATCTGTCGAACCCCAAAGCAGTCGTAGCCTGGATGGCGGCTTTATCCATGGGGCTTGGCGAGGAGAGCAACGCATCAATCGTTGTCGGGGCGACTTTAATTTGCATTGTACTGGGCTTCATGAACTACGCCGGGTACGCATTGGCCTTTTCTCTGTCAGGCTTCATGGCTGGATACAGGCGTTTGCGCAGGTGGATTGACGGCGTTGTTGCGGGACTGTTCGTGGTAGCTGGAATAAGCCTGATTCGCTCTGCTTTCTCACGTTGAGGCGTCTCAAAACCCATGGTTTTTGCAACGTTCAGATATCAGCAAAGCGGACAAAGTGAGCTTTCACTACAATTGCACCAATGCTGGCTTTGGGGGAGACGTTCAACAAACGGTCGTTTTTGGTGTGAATTTTTACCAGTGTACGAATGACGACTTCAAGCCCCTGGCCGAAATATGCCTGAATGGTCGATCATGCGTCGTTTCGTGTAGCGGTTATTGAGCCGAATTGTGTGGCCTACCATAATGCATTAAACTTGTGGCATTACCCAAACTTCCGAAAAAGGAACACGCCACATGATTGCCTACGTCACCGTCGGTGCTGATGACATCGCGCGCGCGAAACGGTTTTACTCTGCGTTCCTGCCAGCCCTTGGTTACGGGCTGAAGGAGGGTCCTGAGGGCCTAAGCTACGCGCTGCCCGAACAACCGGGTCAGTCTGCCGCTCCGCCGGATTTCTACGTTAAACCAACCTTCGATGGACATCCGGCCTCGGCTGGGAACGGTGCTATGATCGCATTTGAGGCACGCAGTCAAAAGCAGGTTCGTGACCTTCACGCCGCAGCACTTGCCGCAGGCGGCTTTGACGAGGGCCAACCGGGCTTTCGCGCATCGTATGGGCCTTATTTTTATGTGGGCTACATCCGCGACCCTCAAGGCAACAAGATCGCACTGTTCTCCAACGATCCGAGTGAGCCCGGACGAGAGGAATAACGCGGGTTACACGGGCGACAACAGCCCGTAGTAAAAGCTCTGTATTCTTGAATTAGTATTGTACAAAACCAACCAAACGACCCTTCGGGGCGTGCCAACACCCTTGCCGCGCCGATTGGAAAGTGGTTTGAACCTCTCGTCATATTTCGAAGGATCACCCATGGACAACAACGCCCTGACCCGCATCGCCGCTGCACTGGACCGGATGGCCCCGGCCGCCTTGCCGTCGCCGGACTTTGACGCGGCGACGGCGTTTGTCTGGCATGTTGACCCGGACCGTTTGGAACCGGTGAAACGGGTCGCTCGGGTTGATCTGAACTTATTGCTCGGGATTGACCGGGCGCGCGATACCTTGCTGGACAACACCAGGCGGTTTGCGTCCGGGTATGCCTCCAACAACGCCCTGCTTTGGGGATCGCGTGGTATGGGTAAATCCAGCCTTATCAAAGCAGTGCATGGCGCAATGCAAGTAGAACACGAAGGCCTGAAACTGATCGAACTGCACCGCGAAGACTTGCCCAGTGTCGGTCGTTTGCTGAACCATCTCAGGCGCTCGGCCTACCGGTTTGTACTGTTTTGCGACGATCTGTCATTCTCCCATGACGATGAACATTACAAAAGCCTCAAGGCGGTGCTGGATGGTGGGATCGAAGGTCGGCCCGATAATGTGGTGTTGTACGCCACGTCAAACCGGCGGCACCTGATGCCGCGCGAGATGATTGAGAATGAGAGATCCACTGCCATAAGCCCGTCCGAGGCGGTCGAGGAAAAGGTTTCTCTGAGTGACCGGTTTGGCCTTTGGCTGGGCTTTCACCCTTGCGATCAGGATACGTATTTGGCAATGATATCAGGCTATTGCGCGGCTTATGGCGTGGCGGTTGATGCCGGTGCCTTGCGCGCCGAAGCGATCGAATGGCAGGCCACCCGGGGCGCACGGTCTGGCCGGGTGGCCTGGCAGTTCTTTGTCGATCTGGCGGGGCGCAATGGGATCAAGGTCAATAATTGACAGCGCCGCAA
>JAKISV010000097.1 GCA_021648425.1 Rhizobiaceae bacterium | reverse complement strand
CAAATATATTCATGGCCAAAGACGGGGAGGTTTACACCCCTGCCCCCAATGGTACATTTCTCAATGGCATTACACGCCAGCGGGTTATCAAACTGCTGAAAGAGACCGGGGTAAAAGTGCATGAAGCGACTTTGAGGCTTGAAGACTTCCGCCAGGCGGATGAAATATTTTCCACTGGTAATTATTCAAAGATTGCCCATATAAGTGCCTTCGATGATCGCGAATTTGAATATGGTGAGTTTGCACAAAAATCACGGGAATTATACTGGAACTGGGCTCATAAATGAGATATGGGATAGTGTGTATTCGCCGGCGTAACAGTTGATTAACCATATTCGGCAAACATAATTTAACCACATGGTAGCTATAGTGATCAAAATCGGAAATTCAGGGCGCGGATTTTTAGTCTGCGTTTTGAGGTGAGATGCTGGAGATGACACCTTGTTTCGTATGCTAAGTAAATTTGCCATAGCTTTATCCCTACTAACCACAGCGGCACCCGCTATGGCGATTGAGGTTTACCTTTTTCGCGGTATAGCTGGCGTGCCATTTTCTGTTGGGCTTGATGATCTGGAAGAAAAACTGAAAGCTTCAGGCATTCGCGCTGAGACTAATCCTTATGGCAATTGGCTAAAGGTCTATTATCAGATCATGCGGCGGGGCACTAAAGAAGTGGCTTTTATCGGCCATTCCATGGGAGCGCTCAGTGCCGTTTCATTGACAGAAAAACTTCGTTCTTCCGGCGTTAAAGTGATGTATCTGGGTTTGATTGATATTCCCGGTCCACGTATATCTGCGCCAACCAATGCCTCCTGGTCTGAATCTTATGTGAGCAGTCAACCGGGTTTTAGCCTGCTGAAACAAAACAAGCGTGCGCAAAACCTGGTGATTAACACCCGCGTTCCAAGCACTGTGCATATTACTATTGATGATTCTGAGCGCGTACATGATGCGATTATTTCTGCCGTGTGGCTGGCGGAAGCATCCCTTAAACCTGCGTCCAGTGTGCTAACTGCTTACGCACCGGCAGAAGAGACACGCACTACCAATCTGGATTACATGACAACCAGTGCACTCAAGTAGCGTTTATAAATCCCCCTGATTAATTCGGTTTTCTTTTAATAAACTTGAAAAAGGCCTTAGTGTTTTTACTCTATGGCCCCATGGAAGGACGATTTTATGCTGAAACATTTATGTGTCTCTTTAGTCATTGCAACAGGCATTGCCGCACCATCAATATTCCAGCCAACGCCGGTTTTTGCCCAGCAAATGCCCGGGATGCCCGGTTTTGAGCATATTGTGCTGAGTGAAAAAATTGCAAAACAGGCAATTGATGCGACTTTGTTTATTCGCAAAAATTACAAAGACAATGAAATTGCCAGCGCTGACCCATCCAATATGGTTGGGGTGATGAAATCGCGCGGTATCTACAATAAGATTCTTGGGGACTTGCGGGCATTCGGCTTCAACAGTCCTGAAGAATGGAGCAAAGCTGCCATGAGCACTGCCATTGCCGTTGGCTTTTTAGAAAATGGTGACGGTCAGGATATGATGGCACAGATGCGCGAATTGCAAAAAGATAAAAGCATGAGCGCTGAAATGAAGGCTCAAATGCTGGCGACGATGCAGGCGATTATGCCGCCGGAAAACAATATGGCTGTTGTGAAAAAAATTTTGAAAGACCGGGCCTATTCCAGCAAAGTGAAAAAGCTGTTTGAAGGTTAAGGCGCAGTAACAAAGAAAATGCAAAAACGGGGCCTCGATACGGGGCCCCGTTTGCATTGTACAAAGAAGAGTATCAGCGTTTTGAGAACTGGAAGCTCTTACGGGCCTTGGCGCGGCCATATTTTTTGCGTTCAACGGTACGCGAATCACGGGTAAGGAAGCCACCTTTTTTCAGAACCGGGCGCAGTTCAGGCTCATAAAGGGTAAGGGCTTTGGAAATACCGTGGCGCACAGCACCAGCCTGGCCTGATAACCCGCCACCGCGCACGGTGGCAATGATGTCATACTGGCCATCACGGTCAGCGGCAACAATCGGCTGACGCATCACCATCTGCAATACAGGACGGGCAAAATATTTTGAATAGTCTCTTTTGTTGATGATGACTTTGCCGGTGCCGGGCTTGAGCCAGACGCGGGCAATGGCGTCTTTTCGTTTGCCGGTAGCATAGGCGCGACCCAGATCATCAATTTTCTGGACATAAACCGGAGCAGCAGGCTCACTAACGGCCGCTTCAATATTTTCAGCGCCTTCAATGGCTGAACCCAGTTCTTCAAGGGAGTTTAAATCAGACATCGCTTATGCACCTCTTTTGTTTTTAGGGTTCATTCCCGCAACATCCAGAACTTCGGGGTTCTGAGCTGTGTGGGGATGATCGCTTCCTGCATAAACACGCAGGTTGCCAAGTTGTTTGTTGGATAGTGGGCCGCCGGGCATCATACGCTGGACTGCTTTTTGCACCACACGCTCGGGGAACTTGCCCTCAATAATGGCGCGCGCTGTGCGCTCTTTGATGCCGCCGGGATAACCGGTATGCCAGTAATAAATTTTGTTCTCGTATTTTTTACCGGTGAGTTTTACCTTTTCGGCATTGATGATGACAATATTATCGCCGTCATCTACGTGCGGTGTGAAAGTAACCTTATGTTTGCCGCGCAATCGACTGGCAACAATAGAGGCCATGCGACCAAGGACGACGCCCTCAGCATCAATCAATATCCATTTTTTCTCAACCTGTGCAGGTTTCTGCGAGAAGGTAGTCATCTGAATAGTTTCCCTAAATGTTTTAAGCATAAGTGTTTTAAGCATATGCTGGAATTAGTGCAGCCTTTGGTGAAACAAAGGCCGGAAATTCAACGGCTCCGTGCTTTCAGCAGCAGGAGCCCGTGATCAAGGACTGGTTATAAGGAAAGGCACGCAAGGGTCAAGTAAATCTTTACAGAGCACAGTCGATATTCATCAATAATTACAAATAGTTATCACAGGGGTATTATAATACCTCACTTAGTTCGCAAAAAAGCCGCACCAAATCAGTTGGCACGGCTAATTTATTACGTTTTTTTCAGCAAAACCTATTGCAGGCTTTGGTAACAGGCGACAAGTGCTCTGTTAGCTTCAATCCAGTTGGAAATGTTTGATGAACTTTGTGAAACTGCATCACCTACATTGGTGGCAATTGACAGATTGGAGCCAT
This sequence comes from Rhizobiaceae bacterium, assembly GCA_021648425.1. Taxonomy (GTDB): domain Bacteria; phylum Pseudomonadota; class Alphaproteobacteria; order Rhizobiales; family Rhizobiaceae; genus JAAEMP01. The sequence continues at coordinate 7,219 of JAKISV010000097.1, read as the reverse complement.
CACGCAGAGTAGCAGCATATTGTGTATTGCAATCCACCCAACCCTGGCCATGTGAGGCGGCGAATGTCACGGGTACAACACTGAATGAAAGTGCACCTGCGACGGCAAGAGAAGCTATGATCTTTTTCATTTTATTTCCTTTGTCCTCGGGGATTGTTGACGTATTCATTTGAATTCAAAATTCACAGGCATCATCTGGCTGTAAAACCAAACCAGCTTGCGGAGTCACCCATCGGGTAGCAAAACTTTATCCCAAACTTTGTAGTGATTCAATCTTGTATGATAAAAATAATTTTATCCGGAATTCCGTCACAATCCATATCTATAAAATTGCCTGGTAACAACTGATTGCTTTTAATCAAGGGCTAAAACGCAGTAGAATTGACCAAACCATCATGGGATGGGATTCCTGAAAGCCTACTCCTGGAAATCAGTGCAAATTAACCTGCTGCTAACTATAATTATGCGAGAAATGGCCCAGGGCTCTTATTCATGAACAAATTAAACTCAATCACCTCTGAAAAACGACGCAGGTTCTGGCTGGCACCTGCGATGGTAATGATGAGTTTATTCGCGAGCGCTTGTGTCTCATCAACTATAGAAGCGCCAGTTCCAACGGCAGCAATCACCACATCTGAATTGGCACTGACGCAGGAAGAGCGGGAAATTCAAGAGTTGCGGGCCGATGGCATTGCTCAAATTCGTGCCAAAGCCCATGCTGTCCCAATCAATGAAGCACCTCCAGCTTATGGTGTTCCAAGAAAAGGGGATGTTGCGCTGCTGACAGCAGAGGAAATTTCCGCAAAAACCAATGCATTGAATGCAAATTCTGCCCAGGTTGATGCCCAGTTGCCGGATGTTGAATTGCTGCAAAAACAGCAAAAAATCGCTGAAATGCAGCGTAAGGCTGCCACTCATTATCAATCAACCGTGAAAAAAATCGAAAATAACTAGAAAACAGTTCAAAAGCTGCAAAACGATTTCTTGCCAGTTGATGGTAATTTGTGCAAAACACCGTACTGAAATCATCATCTAGCGCACTTCCGGTTTATTCTGGTGTGTTTGACCGATTTTTCGCGTTTACTGGCGCGGCGGGCTTTCTGCCTTGGTCTCCTTGACCACAAATAATGCCCAACAAAGTCCAGTGAACGCGAAAAATCGGCCTTCGGTGACCCAATTCAGCCCATCGGCTGCGTTGGGCCATCAAATGCGCCAGAATAAACCGAAAGTACGCTAGGCTCAGACAAAATGAATAAACCGCTTCGCATCGGCATCGCCGGACTTGGAACTGTTGGTTCTGCCCTTATCAACCTGATTGACCGCAAGCAAGAACTGCTGCGCCAGCGGTGCGGCAGGCCATTGGAAGTTACGGGCATCAGTGCACGCGACAAAAACAAGGCGCGCGATTTTGAGATGGGTGCCATGCAATGGATTGATAACCCGGTTGAACTGGCAAAATCTGACAATATCGACTGTTTTATTGAATTGATTGGCGGGGACGAAGGCGTGGCCAAAGACTGCGTCGTTGCAGCCTTGAATGCCGGAAAGCATGTGGTAACCGCGAACAAGGCCTTATTGGCCAAACATGGGGTCGAACTGGCAGCGCTGGCAGAAAAGGCCGGCGTGCTGCTAAATTATGAAGCGGCAGTGGCCGGGGGCATTCCGATTATCAAGGTAATGCGCGAATCGCTTAGCGCCAATTCGGTTGAGCGGGTCTATGGTATTCTCAACGGCACCTGCAATTACATCTTAACACGCATGGAAGATGAGGGGCTTTCTTTTGAAGAATGTCTGGCCGATGCCCAGCGGCTTGGTTATGCGGAGGCTGATCCCACTTTTGATGTGGAAGGTTATGACACGGCCCATAAGCTGGCAATATTATGCAGTCTGGCTTTTGGAACACAAATTGCAGCGGATGAAATTTATGTGGAGGGCATTTCCTCTATTACCTATGACGACATTAAAGCGGCGGGCGAAATGGGGTATCGCATTAAATTGCTCGGCGTGGCGCAAATGACTGATAGCGGTGTGGAGCAACGCGTACACCCCACAATGGTGCCCATTAACAGCTCGATTGCGCAGATCAGTGGTGTTACCAATGCAGTGGCGATTGATGCCGATATTGTCGGGCAGTTGATCATGTCCGGGCCGGGAGCCGGTGGGGACGCTACCGCATCAGCGGTGGCCGGTGACATTGCAGATATTGCCAAATCAAGACCCGGCCATCAGCACGGACCTGCTTTAGGCACACCCAGCGAAATACTACAGTCTTATAAAAAAGCACGAATGCGCGCCCACGAAGGCGGATATTTCATCCGCCTGACTGTCGTTGATAAAGCGGGAGTGTTTGCATCGGTTGCCACCAGAATGGCGGAGCAAAATATATCGCTGGAATCAATAGTTCAACATCGCGGGGGAAAAAATGATAATAACTCACCCGACACCAGTACCGCGCAACCTATCATCATGATTACCCATGAGACTACCGAGCAGGCAATTCGTCTTGCGCTGGAAAATATTGAAACCGATGGCCATCTGATTGGCAAACCGCAGATGATTCGTATCGAAAAATAGTGCACAATATCTTTATGGATGAGAATAAATCACGGGCATTTCTTGAAGTTGAAAATTCAGCCAACGCTCAGCGCTGGAGTGAGCGGCTCGAAGGCGCGCAGGCCAACACGGCTCTGGCGATCTCGCAAACCCATGATATTCCCGAATTGATTGCAAGGGTTATTGCCGCGCGCGGCGTGGGGATAGATAATGCCAAGGCGTTTCTGTCGCCAACCATTCGCGAAACGATGCGCGACCCGGCGACTTTCACCGACATGCTAAAAGCGGCTGAACGAATTGCTGATGCAATAGGCAAAGGCGAGCGCATTGCTATATTCGGTGATTATGATGTGGATGGCGCTTCTTCTAGCGCACTGCTTTCGCGCTATTTACAGCATTATCAAACGCCCCATGAGATTTATATTCCCGACCGGATCTTTGAAGGATACGGCCCCAATCCGGCGGCAATTGCCGAACTGGTTGAAAAAGGCGCCGGGTTGATTGTGACGGTTGATTGCGGGGCCACCAGTTTTGAAGCGCTGGAAGAAGCGCAAAGGCTGAAAGTTGATGTTGTCGTACTGGACCATCACCAGATGGGCGAAAACCTGCCCCCATGCCACGCGCTGGTTAACCCGAACCGGCAGGATGATTTGTCGGGGCAAGGGCATTTGTGTGCGGCGGGAGTGGTGTTTATCACGCTGGTGGCGGTGGCCAAAATCATGCGCGAGGCGAACTCCCCCCCTTCCCCGCCAAACCTGTTGAACTGGCTTGATCTGGTAGCCTTGGCTACCATCTGCGATGTGGTTCCGCTCAAGGGAATAAACCGGGCATTTGTCGTTAAGGGCATAGAGGTGATGCGGGGGCGACAAAACCCCGGACTGGTGGCACTGGCAGATGTAGCGCGTCTTGATGGGCCGATTGAGCCTTATCATCTGGGATTTATACTGGGGCCGCGCATTAATGCGGGCGGGCGAATTGGTGATGCAGCTTTAGGTGCACGTCTGCTTTCCAGCGAAGACCCCGAGGAGTGTCTGGAAATTGCACAACAGCTGGAACTTTTAAACAAGGAACGCCAGGCAATCGAAGCCGGCATGCTGGAGGAGGCAATCGCCGAAGCGCAAGCTGAGATTGGCGATGGCGAAGGGCCGCCGATAATCATCACGGAAAATGAAAAATGGCATCCGGGCATTGTCGGACTTTTGGCTTCGCGCCTGAAAGATCGTTTCAAGCGCCCGGCTTTTGCCATTGCTTTTAATGCCCTGGGCAAGGGTTCAGGTTCAGGCCGCTCAATATCCGGGGTGGATTTGGGGGCTGTGGTGCGTTCAGCGGTGGAAGCTGGAATTTTGGAAAAAGGCGGCGGCCATGCGATGGCGGCAGGGTTGAGTGTTACACGCGATAAGCTGGCGGAATTGCGTTCATATTTTGAAAGCCAGTTGGCACCTTCAGTTCAGGCAAGCCGGGCCAATGAAAAACTGATGATAGACGGAGCGCTGAGTGCGCGCAGCGCCACGTTTGATCTGGTGCAATTGCTTGAACGCGCCGGTCCTTATGGCTCCGGCCACCCAAGCCCGATTTTTGCTTTCCCCGCGCATACGATTCAATATGTTGAACGCGTCGGACAATCGCACCTGCGATTAACAATCAGCGCCGGCGATGGCGCCAAATTGAACGCGATTGCATTCAGGGCGGTTGAAACACCCTTAGGTGATTTATTGCTGGCTTCACGCGGCCAGGCCCTGCATGTGGCCGGCACGTTAGGGGTGAACAGCTGGCGCGGGCAAAAGCGTTTGCAGTTGCGTGTTATTGATGCGGCAAAACCCGGGACGGTGCGGTAGGACGTGGTGATTGTCGGCATCCTGACGGGACTGTTTGTTTCGGCATTTACTTCAGCAACATTGCTGCCTGGCACTTCTGAAGCGGTGCTGGTCGGAATTCTGGCGGGTGGAAATGTCCCAACAATGCTGGCGGTTTTAGTGGCCACTATCGGCAATACGCTTGGCTCGTGCGTGAACTGGGGCATTGGCGCATTTGCCGAGCGGCTTAGCCATCACAAGCGCTTTAAAATTGACCCGGCAAAACTTGAACGTTATTCGCGCTGGTATCGAAAATGGGGTGTGTGGTCGCTATTGGCATCCTGGATGCCGATTATCGGTGACCCGTTGACCGTTGTCGCCGGATTAGCCCGCACACCATTGGCCTTGTTCAGCGCTATCGTATTTGTGGCAAAAGGGGTGCGTTATCTGATTGTGGCAGGTTTGTTTTCGCTGGTGACCTGAGCGGGTTGCGGAGCCGGATACAACTTATCCATCGGCACAGAAGCCCCGGTATTCTGCACAATGCGCACGTGCATGCGGCCCAGCTTTCTTGGTTCATCAACACCGCAGGAATCGGATATGGTGCTGATTTCGTGGGTGAGGTGTTTGTGGTAGGCGGCGACGCGCAGGTTTTTACGGTGGGGGACTAAGCCGCGTTGATAGCGGGGGTTTTGGGTGGTGATGCCCGTTGGGCAGGTATTCTTGTTGCATTTGAGCGACTGGATACAGCCCAGCGCGAACATAAAACCGCGCGCGGTGGAAACAAAATCCGCCCCGGCGCACAAGGCCCAGGCCACTTCTGAAGGGGTGATGAGCTTACCCGATGCATTAATGCGGATACGCTCACGCAAGCCATATTCGGCCAGAATGTTGGTGACCATCGGGAGCGATTCACGCAGGGTGAGGCCAACATTATCCATCAATGGCATTGGTGCAGCGCCAGTACCACCATCGCCGCCATCGATTGAAATGAAATCGGGTGCGCTTTCAATGCCGCGCTCAATGATCAGTTTGCACATTTCGTGCAGCCATCCGCTGGCCCCGATAACGGATTTAAAACCGACAGGTTTGCCGGTGATATCGCGGATGCGATTGATGAAATCGAGCAGATCGGCGGGGTTGCCAATTTCCGGGTGCCTATTGGGGGAAATTGAGGCTTTGCCTTTAGGAATGCCGCGAATGGCTGCGATTTCTCTGGAGACTTTTGCAGCGGGAAGTATGCCACCTTTGCCTGGTTTTGCGCCCTGACTGAGTTTGACTTCAAACATTTTCACTTGTGGGGTTTGCGCAATCTGGCGCAGTTTTTCTTCGCTGAGGGAGCCATCCTCGTTGCGCACGCCATATTTTGCTGTGCCGATTTGAAAAACCAGGTCACATTCACCCTTCAAATGATATTTTGACAGACCGCCTTCGCCGGTATTAAGCCAGCATTTTGCCAGCTTTGCGCCTTTGGACAAAGCCTTGATTGCCGGGCGCGACAGTGCGCCGTAGCTCATGGCTGAAATGTTGATAATGGAAGGAGCGTCATAGGGCTGGTTTGCATAAGGGCCAATGCGCAGGGGTTTTGTGTTTTTGTTTGAACCGGAGAGCTTTGGAAAGGCACAGTTTACAAAAATCAACGCGCCATGAAGGTTAAGGTTTTTGCTGGAACCAAAGGCAATTGTCGTTTTTTTATCGGCGGATGCGCGGCGTATCCAGTCGCGCTCAGCACGATTGAAAGGCAGTTCTTCGCGGTCCATGGCGAAAAAATACTGTCGAAAAAACTCACCCAACACTGAGAATATATACCTAAAGCGACCAATCAGTGGATAGTTGCGGCGAACGGCGTCTTTTGTTTGCAGCAAATCGATCAAAAACACGATGAACGCCAAAGCAATCAATGACCCCACGGCAAATACGAACAAGGTGGACATATATCGGATGACATCGGCGACAAATTCAGGTGTCATGGTGGCCAAAATGCTCCGTTGAAATATAAAAATCCATGATTTCACCCAATTGCGGGTTTTGCAAATCATATTGCGATAGCGTATTCGTGATTCACAGGCATGTTTTTAAATAGTGGAATTTCATCATGGTATCTCGCAATATCGACAGCGCTTTTACGGCAAAAACCGCAACCGGTCCGGTATCCGACCCAACCTATGCCGGTGCGCTGTCATTTGCGCGACGTAAATACAGCAAAGATGTCGAGGGGGCTCATGCGGTGATATGGGGAATTCCTTTTGATGGGGCTGTTTCAAACCGGCCCGGTGCGCGTTTTGGGCCTCAAGCGATGCGCGCAGCATCGGCGATATTTGATAATGATCCGCAATATCCATTTTCCATGGATCTGTTTGAGGAAATGGCGGTGGTTGATTATGGTGACTGCCACTTCGACTATGGCAGGCCGTGGGAGTTTGTTGAACGGGTGGAGGCGGAAGCCACGGCCATTCTCGATAGCGGTGCGTTTCTGCTTTCGATGGGGGGCGATCACTTTGTCACCTGGCCGTTGCTGAAATGCCATGCAGAGCGTCACGGGCCATTGGCGCTGGTGCAGTTTGATGCTCATCAGGACACCTGGGATGATGACAACGAACGCATTGATCACGGCACGATGATCACCCGCGCCGTAAGGGACGGGTTGATTGATGTGGAGCATTCAATCCAGATCGGTATTCGTACCATTGCAACCGATGATTTCGGCATTGAAATCATCCACGCACTGGATGTGGCAGATATGAGCGCCAATGCCGTTGCGACCCGAATTCTGGAGCGCACCCATGGCAGAAAAACCTCTCTGACATTCGCTATTGCTTGTCTTGATCCAGCCTTCGCGCCGGGTACGGGCACTCCCGTATCGGGCGGATTGT
>JAKISV010000096.1 GCA_021648425.1 Rhizobiaceae bacterium | reverse complement strand
TCTCTGCGCGGGGCTTTCAGGTGAAAGCCATAGTGCAGCAATACTGCGATAGGTTTTTGTTTGAAGCCCCGCAAGTTTGCACTTTTATTCATGACGCTGATGCTGGAATGCATCGAGTGAACGCGAGAGGTGTGTTTTCTCCTATGCCGGGCTTACAAAGATGTTTCGATTGAATAATCTTCATGCGTCTGCGAAGAAGAAAGCACTTACGAGGTTCATGACAAAAATTCAGGGCATACCAGACTATGAAACAGTTACATATCATCGGCGGCGGGCTGGCTGGCAGTGAGGCCGCATGGCAGGCGGCCAACGCTGGAATTGATGTAATATTGCACGAAATGCGCGGTGTGCGCGGGACCGATGCCCATCTCACTGACGGGTTGGCGGAACTGGTATGCTCGAATTCATTTCGCTCAGATGATCACCAGATGAACGCTGTGGGCGTATTGCATCAGGAGATGCGACTGGCGGGTTCACTGATTATTGCCAGCGGGGACGCTAATAAAGTTCCTGCGGGTACAGCACTTGCGGTTGACCGGGTCGGGTTTTCCGACACGGTAACAAAAGCGCTTGAAAATCATCCGCGTATCAAAATCATTCGTGAGGAAATTGAAACCTTGCCGCAATCCGACTGGCAACAGGTCATCATCGCCACCGGGCCTTTGACGTCCCCTGCTCTTGCTCAATCTATTGCCCAGCAGACCGGCAAAGATGCCCTGGCGTTTTTTGATGCAATTGCGCCCATCGTGCATTTTGACAGCATCGATTTTGACAAAGCCTGGTTCCAGTCGCGTTATGACAAAATTGGCCCCGGAGGCAATGGCAAAGATTATATCAACTGCCCGATGGATAAAGACCAATATTACGCATTTATTGATGCGCTGATTAGCGGCGACAAAACTGAGTTCAAACAATGGGAAGGCACCCCGTATTTTGAAGGTTGCCTGCCAATTGAAGTGATGGCAGAACGCGGCCCCGAAACCCTGCGCCACGGCCCGATGAAACCCATGGGGTTAACCAACGCCCATAAACCCGATGAAAAAGCCTATGCAGTAGTGCAATTGCGCCAGGACAATGCCCTTGGTACGCTTTACAACATGGTGGGTTTTCAAACAAAACTCAAATATGGCGAGCAAACCCGCATATTTCGCACCATTCCCGGCCTGGAAAATGCCGAGTTTGCCCGTTTGGGCGGCCTGCATCGCAATACCTATATCAATTCACCTGATCTGCTGGATCAGACCCTCACTTTGAAATCACGGCCGGGCCTGCGCTTTGCCGGGCAGATTACCGGCTGTGAGGGTTATGTGGAAAGCGCTGCAATCGGGCTTCTTGCGGCGCGTTTTGCCGTGGCGGAAATAAATGGGCAACAATTGCAACCATTACCGCAAACCACCGCCTTTGGCGCCCTGCTCTACCATATCACCGGCGGCCATATTCAATGGGACGATGAGCCGGGCAAACGTTCATTTCAACCCATGAACATCAATTTTGGCCTGTTCCCCCCTGTTGAGATTGTAAAACCCGAAGGTTTCGGCAGATTTCGCGGCAAGGATAAAGCGCGGGTAAAAAAACAAACCATGGCCGCACGCGCGTTACATGATTGCGAAGAATGGTTGCAAAACAGTAACAGCCTGGAGGAAATGTCCTCATGAGGAACCTGGAAAGCACATTTTTTGAAGTTGAAATTAATGGCCCGGTGGCACATCTGAAAATGAACCGCCCGCAAAAAGCCAACGGCATGACGCCGGATTTCTGGCAGGATTTGCCGCGACTGGTGCGTCAGCTTGATGAAAACATGAACATTCGCGCCCTTGTGTTATCGGGTAATGGCAAACATTTCACCGGTGGCATGGATTTTGCGACCTTCGGCACAATTACGGATCTGTTGCGACAGGAACCGGCACGCGCTTCTTATGCTTTAAGACTACTTATCAAACAATTACAAGATAGTTTTAATGCACTGGAAGAGGCGCGATTTCCAGTGATTACCGCTATTCACGGCGCTTGCATCGGTGGTGGCATTGATATGATCAGCGCCTGCGATATTCGACTTGCCACCAAAGATGCCTGGTTTTCCATTGAAGAAATCAACATCGGCATGACCGCCGACGTTGGCAGCCTGCAACGCCTGCCCAGGCTGATTGCCCCGGGGATTGTTAAAGAGCTCGCCTATACGGGACGCAAATTTTCAGCGCACGAAGCATTTGAATGGGGGTTTATCAACACTATTTGCAAAGACCGGCAGGAGGTGATCTCGCGCTCACTGGCATTAGCAGAAGAAATCTCAACTAAATCACCCCTGGCAATAGCGGGCAGTAAAAAAGCCATCGACTATTCGCGTGACCACAATGTCGCCGACAGTCTCGAGCAAATCGCCACCTGGAACAGCGCCATGTTACGCGAAGAAGATTTAATGGGCGCGCTTAAGGCGAAGATGGAAAAGAAACAAGCTGTTTTTGCCGATTTATTGAAACCCTGAGGTATCGCAAAATCCTATTCGATCGTTTCAGGCAATCCCGGCATTCCTGCCGCCTCGCTATTACGACCGACATATTCAGCCTTCAGCTGATCAGAGCCTTTTCGTGTTCCATCATGGCTCCACCCCGGCGGGCGCCACAAATATTGGAACCGTTGGTTCGGCGTCAGGCCCGGCTGGAAAGCGTCCTTGAACATCGCAATCCATTCATGAAACGCCACTTTCAAAGGGTTAAAAGTAGAGATATTGCGCACAATACCATAGCGCGGGCGGTCTTCTTGCAGTTCGGGTACAAAAGTACCAAACATCTTGTCCCAGATAATCAATGTTCCCGCATAGTTGGCATCAAGGTAACGCGGATTGGTGGCGTGATGCACCCGGTGGTGAGAAGGCGTATTCATCACCGCCTCAAACCAGCGCGGCATTTTATCAATGGCCTCGGTGTGTATCCAGAACTGATAAACCAGGTTAAAGCCATAAATGAACGCCAGAAATGCGGGATGAACACCCAGCAGAACCAGGGGAGCAAGCAGGATAAATTTGCCGGTAAAATTACCCGTCCAGCTTTGGCGCAGTGCGGTTGATAAATTATAGTGCTGAGAGGAATGATGATTGATATGTTCGGCCCAAACCCAACGAATACGGTGAGCAAACCGGTGATACCAGTAATAGCGCAGATCATCGGCAATGAATGCCAAAACCCCGACTATTGGCGAAATACCCAGATCAAACAGTCGAAACTGCCAGACCCACATGGCAAAGCCGAAGGAAATAAACCCAAAAACCAAACCGCTGATCACACTGCCCGCCCCCATTATCAAGCTGGTAAGCGTGTCATTTGTTTCAAATTCACCCTTGCTTTTGCGAAACTTGATAAATGCAATTTCTATCAACATCGCCAGCAGAAAAAACGGTACGGCCAATTGAGTAACATCAGGAAAATTCGGAATATTCATTTTTCTTCCTTGAGGTTTTTTAACCAGTCCGCGACCCGCGAAACAATGTTATCATTGCCAAACTTATAAGTACCTGCGGGGTGGGTGAAATCGTGATATTTTACGCTCAGTATGTTGTCATTGTTAAAAGCATATTCACCAAGGTCATTGTGATTTAGAATTCGGGTAACAAAACGATCCCCCATTGTTTCCACCAGACCAAGACGATCACCGGATTCCAGCTCGATAAAGGCAGCGCGATTATCAATGGTCAGGATACTTGAACCGGTACTTTTTTCGGCTCCATAGTCTTCCAGGAGCAGATCAATCGCATGAGCACCATCGCGCAACAGTGCCTTTTTTGACAGGCCGGAATAATGCACAACCAGCACAATCAGGGCAATTCCAAGCGGAACTAATATGGCAAATAATTCAAGAGGCATGAAAGACTATAAACCACCGGTAATCTGTTATTTTTTAGAAAACTAATGGTTCCGGTTCATTTCTGCAAGTTTCAGGATTTAATTTTTAACTCCCATACCTGCGGGCAGCACGCCACAAACACCAGTTCACCCTCAACCGCGATGGCTGAACAACCGGCGTGTCTAATTTAACGCCGCTCTCAAGCAGACGGTTTAGTTCAAACTTTGCCAGTTCCAATATGATGAACAGTGATTGAGCATCCTGCGGCAGTTGAGCAATAGCAGTCTTCGCCGCCTCATAGTGGCCCAATGCGTATCTGCCAACATCTTGGAGCCAATCCTCATCCACCTGCATTTGTGAAGCAGCATCATTGGATGGCATTGCACTGGTTGATATATCAGGCGGGAAATATGACTGCTGGCGATTGAAATGAAAAGGCAACGCTTTCAGCAATTCCACGCTGCCGATAAACACTCCCGAATGCCCACACGCATCAGCATAGTTTTTATCGGATTTTTCACCTTCCATAACCAGCACCTGTAAATAAAACAGGCTCGAGCGGGTTTCACCAAGATAGGTTTCAAAACCATGATTATCAGCCATCCCATCATGATAAAGGTCAAATATTCGGGCGCTCAACAAACGTTCAAAAACATCCAATGGAAGTTGGTAATTTGCTATTACCTCCAGCAGTGCGCGTGCGATAGGATTGGCCGAAGATTGATTGCCTGCCAAAACCTCATCGCGCCACCACTGCAGGCGAATTTCTCCGGGCATCGGTTCTGAAACCTGTCGCGCGATATTATCGATTTCGCCATTAAACGCATAAATCGCAAAAGCCGCCCGGCGTGCATTTTCTTCAAGATAAAGACAACTGATATAGCGTGCATAATCGTGCTTGCGCAGATAATCAGCACAATATTGAAAATGTGCATTCATCACTATTGCACTGCAAGCAACGCAGCAGATACCGCCCTGCCCTCGGCAAGCAGAACATTGAATGTTCGAACGGCGGCACCGGTGCTCATGGGGTCTGCTGAAATTGAAGCCTCGCGCAGAGCTTTACGCAGTAGAGGATTAATGGCGATCAATTCTTCACCCATACCAACCAGCAAAACTTCAATCTCACTGGCTTCTTCCAACAGTTTTCGAAAATTTCCCACTGTAAATTCAGAATTGTCAGAAACATTCCAGCCATAAATTCCCGACGGCAGGCACAAAATACTGCCGCGATGACTCATTTGCGCAAAACGAAATCCACCATCGCCATAGGCATCAATTGGTGCCCTGCCGGGGAAATGTGCTTCGCGAAACTGAATGCCTTTTGCATCATCGCTCATGACAGGCCTAAGCCTTTACCTGGTTGTCTTCCTCAACTTCCGAACCGGCAATCTGCCCCGGGCGCAGCTTGAAATAGATCAGCATGGGTGCGGCGATGAATATCGAGGAATAGGTGCCGACAAATACGCCGAATATCATCGCAAATGTGAAGGAAGCCAAAACTTCTCCACCGAATATATATAACGAAAACAACGCCAGCAATGTGGTAACTGAAGTCAGGATTGTACGAGACAACATTTGATTGATGGACAAATCCAACAAATCGGGAATGGCCATTTTTTTGTATTTTCGTAAATTTTCACGCACCCGGTCATAGACCACCACGGTATCGTTCAACGAATACCCCACAATGGTCAACACCGCCGCAATGGTCGATAGATTGAATTCCAGCCGCATGAGTGAGAATATACCTATGGTAAGTAAAACATCATGCAACGTTGCCGCCACCGCGCCGATGGCAAACTGCCATTCGAACCTGATCCAGATATAAACCATGATGGCTGCCAGCGCACCGACGATTGCCAGCAAACCGGCTTGCGCCAATTCACCTGAAACAGTCGGGCCAACAACCTCCACCCGGCGAAACTCATAGTCGGCTTCCAGCGCATCACGCACTTTTACGATAACGCTTTGTTCACCCGCCTCACCGGCATTTTGCGACTCCACCCGGATCAGGATATCCTTGGCATTGCCAAATTCCTGCACCTGCACATCACCCAGATTAAGCTCTCTCAAAGCCGAACGGATTCCCCCAATATCTGACTGTTCCTGCTTCGCCTGCACTTCAATCATCGTGCCACCGAGAAAATCAATGCCGTAATTCAAACTCAAGCTGAAAAACAATGCAATTGAGGCAACGATCGCAATGACGGACACTGGAAAAGCAATCACCCGGTTGCGCATGAAGCGCAGCTTTGTGTTGACTGGAATAAACGTAATCAAGCGCCTTGGCAGATCTTTTGGTTTTTTCCACTTAACCCATAGCGCCACCATCAACCGCGTTAATGTATAGGCGGTAAACACGGTGGTAATAATACCAATGGCCAGCGTCACAGCAAAACCTTTTACCGGGCCAGAACCCAGATAAAACAGGATTGCTGCAGCGATCAGTGTCGTTATATTGGCATCAACAATTGTTGCCAGCGCCCGACGGAATCCCGCATCAACGGCCTGAATCAAACTTCGCCCGCCACGCCGCTCTTCACGTATTCGCTCAAAAATCAGCACATTGGCATCCACAGCCATACCCATTGTCAGAACAATACCGGCAATACCTGGAAGCGTCAGCGTAGCGCCTATTATTGATAAAAGCCCAAGAATAATGGAGATATTGGCAATCAGTGCGATATTTGCCAGAACCCCTAAAAATCCGTAGGCAAGTACCATGAAGATCAAAACCAAAACAGCGCCAATGATTGAAGCAATTTGGCCGGCTTCAATTGAATCTTTACCCAGGCTTGGGCCAACAGTGCGCTCTTCGATAAAGTCAAGTTTAGCAGGCAACGCACCGGCTCTTAGAAGAACCGCCAGATTGTTGGCACCTTCCACGGTGAAATTACCTGAAATCTGTCCTGAGCCGCCGCAAATGGCGCTTTGAATGACTGGAGCGGTAATGACTGTCTGGTCCAGTACAATGGCAAAACGGCGGCCAATATTGGCAGTTGATACCTGACAAAAACGCGATCCACCTTTTGAATCAAATCTGAATGTGACAATTGGCTCGTTGGTTTGCTGATCAAAACCCGGTTGCGCATCCACCAGGTTTTCGCCTTTTACCAGCGAACTGGTCTGCAGCAATTCAGGTATCGGCGGATCACCGTCATCATACATTATTACAGTGCCGGCAGGCGCGCGCGACTGCAAAGCCTCCTCAGCAGTCATATCCGTATTAACAAGATGGAAACTCAGTTTAGCCGTTGTGCCAATCAGGCTTTTTAGCCTTTCAGGGTCATCGACACCGGGAACTTCCACCAGAATTCTATCATTACCCTGACGCTGAACTACAGGTTCAGTGGTGCCAAATTCATCAATGCGTTTGCGAATTACCTCAATGGACTGGGTTACAGCACTTGCAAGGCCATAATTAATTCCCTGGTTTGTCAGGCTGAAAACCAAAACCCCCTCGGAAGGCTCATCAAGGTCTACTTCCGTAATCTGCGACTGGCCAAAACCACCTGCAGAAATCGGTTGGGTGATTTCCCGCAACAGGGTTTTTGCTTTAGCTACATCGCCGGGCTCACGCAGGCGCAACTCTACGGCATTTTTCAGTCCGCTATTAATCCGGTAACGAATCTGGCGATCCTGACGCATAATGCGGCGAACATCATCAAGAATAGTAGAAACACGCTCTTTCAGCAGCGCTTCACGGTCTACCTGGATCAGTAGTTGAACACCGCCCTGCAAATCCAGCCCAAGATTAACTTGTTTTGTTGGTATCCAGGAAGGGAGTTTATTGAGTGTTTGCTGAGATACAAAATTTGGCAGGGCAAACATCATGCCGGCCAGTACTGATAACAGTATCAGGGTTGATTTCCAGCGCGAGAAGTACAACATTTTACATATATATCCGAATTGGGATTACCTGAATATAACTCCAGGGTTCAGCTTTTAAGGCTATTTCTTTTTGACTGCGGGTGTTCGAGCTGCCGCCTTTGTTGCTTTCACAGGCTCACCTTTGACGCGTACATCAGCAACCAGACTGCGAACGGCTCTGATTTTGATGCCTTTGGCAATCTCAACTTCCAATTCGTGGTCATCGATAACTTTGGTAACTTTGCCAACAATACCGCCACCGGTCACAACCGTGTCATTACGCCTGATATTTTCCAGCATCGCTTCGCGGGTTTTCATCTGCCGGCGCTGGGGGCGCAGGATCAGAAAATACATGATTACAAAAATCAGGATAAAAGGCAAAATGCTCATCAAAAGATCAGAACCACCCGCAACCTGAGCCAATACCGGCGCCTGGTGGTCAAATATCGATGAGCCAACTGTATTACTGGCCTGAGCTGGTGTCGCAAACATGGAAATCTTAACTCCTGAATGAATATTGTTGACCGGTCTGGTTGGTTATTAGCCACCGCGAACCGGCAATTAACTGATTTGCGGGGACTATAGACATGTAGGCCATAATTGCAATTGTTGAAGAGGTGAACATTGCTCCAGTTGCAATTAATTTCCAACCCCTCTTAACCACCCCTGCAACAATTGATTTTAATCACTCGTTCTTGGTGATTGCCTGTGATAAAATTGCCGTTGCTCTGGTTTAATTTTTCATTTCCAGATTTTCCATCAATCCAGGTAAAGCGATGCCAAAACACAAACTGAAAATCACCCGGTTGAATGAAAAGATTGACCGCCTGCTGGATTTGGTCGAACGAATGGCTCCACCGCAGGTTCCAGCGATCAGTCTGGAAGATGCAAACGCATTTGTCTGGCAGGAGGACAAGGGCGCACTGACACCGGTGAAGGATGTGAATCGCGTTGAAATGGTGTTGCTGAAAGGCATCGATCACGTGGGTTCAATATTGGTGGAAAATACCAAGCGTTTTACTGCCGGTCACGCTGCAAACAACGCCCTGTTGTGGGGCGCTCGCGGCATGGGAAAATCCTCACTGGTCAAAGCCGTTCACGCTCATATCAATGATAATCCTGGCAATACCGGAAACAAGCCGCTGAAATTGATCGAAATACACCGCGAAGACATCCATTCTCTGCCAGGCCTGCTCAACAAATTGCGCGATATCGATCACCGCATCATCTTATTTTGCGATGATTTATCTTTTGACGGTGATGACACTTCTTATAAGTCCCTGAAAGCTGCTCTGGATGGTGGCATCGAGGGGCGTCCGCAAAATGTTATATTCTATGCCACTTCAAATCGCCGACACTTGCTGCCTCGCGACATGATTGAAAACGAGCGTTCAACCGCAATAAGCCCTGGGGAAGCCGTGGAAGAAAAAGTTTCCCTGTCTGACCGTTTTGGCCTCTGGTTGGGATTTCATAACTGCTCGCAGAAGGAGTATTTCGACATGGTTGTCGGTTATGCCGACTATTACAATCTGGACATTCCTGCTGATAAATTACGCACTCGTGCACTTGAATGGTCAATAACGCGTGGCAGTCGCTCAGGCCGTGTCGCCTGGCAGTTTATTCAGGACATGGCAGGAGAAATGGGTAAATCAATCAACTGATTTACCCGGCAACCTTCAGTTTATCGCAAATAAGTTTGCGGATTAACCGGATTGGAATCCTTGCGCAACTCAAAATGGATCATTGGCTGCTCGGCTTTGCCGGTTCGCCCGGATTTTGCAACGACCTGACCGCGACGCACTTTATCGCCACGCTTTACCTGCAGTGTTTTATTGTAGGCATAGGCAGAAACCCACCCGCCATCATGACGGATCAGCAGCAAATTACCGTAGTCTTTCAACTCGCTGCCGGAATAAATAACCACACCATTTTCAGCAGCTTTGACAGAAGTGCCCTCAGGAACAGAAATATCTATCCCTGAATTTCGTTCACCATTGCGTCGATCACCAAATTTGGACACTACCTTGCCGGTAGCTGGCCAGCGGAATGTATCAATTCCGGTACGCGCAGGTGCTTTTTCATCAGAATCTATGGCTCTGATTGATTCTACGCTGCTGGGTTTGACATAAGGTTTTGGCGTTGCATTTGTTATCACCGGATCAACCTTCACCGGTGCCAAAGCAGCAATCTGCTTTTTGGTATCAGTGGGTTTAATATTAGTTTTCATTGTTCCATCAGGAATAACCAATTTTTGCCCAATGCGGATATTGCTGTTTGTCAAATTGTTGACGCGCATCAGATCGCTGGTGCGAACATTTATCTTATTGGCAATTTTGCCTAAAGAATCTCCTGCCACCACGACATAACGCCCATCGCTGAGGGTGGTTTTGGTGACGGCTTGCGGTTTTTTCAATTTAGGGACAGCCAGGCCCGACTTATAATTAGCCGGCACTTTGGCAGGTATGGGTGTTTTTACCTTCGTGGCAGGCCTGGCGCTTACTGGCGCTGGTTTGGCTGGTTTGATTGATGCGGTTGTAATGGGATCCACGTTGCGAGAACTTTTGACAGGTCGCCTCAATGTCTTTGTCTGATGCACAGGCTCGCGGTACGTTGTGCGCACATCCTTCACATCTGCCGGATATGGATTAGCGCCGGTATTGATTGGCGCTACCTGCCCTGCCCGTTGGCGGGCACCCGTCAGTGATGTTGGTGCATTTTGATTATAACGTGACTGATCGTATTGTGGTGTTAGCGGCGCCGAAATAGGCAGGTTTGTCGAAACAACTCCACCAGGCAATGGCGGCCGATTGATTGCAGAACTTTTTACGCTTG
>JAKISV010000095.1 GCA_021648425.1 Rhizobiaceae bacterium | reverse complement strand
GCAAGACAGGCTGCTTGAGCGGTGGGGGAAGGGGAGGAATAATTCTCCTCACCATAAGCTTGGTCAATCAGTGCCGTGGTAGCGCTACCTGCAATAAATTCTTCACGCCCAAGCAACTCCCCAAGGAATGCCTTATTGTGGTTGATGCCAAACAAAGTGGTGCGGTCCAGCGCCCGCGCCAAACTAAGCCGCGCATCCTCGCGGGTAGGGCCATGGGCAATGATCTTTGCCACCATCGCATCATAATGCGGAGTGATTTCATCGCCGCTGACAATACCACTATCCACCCTGATATTCTCAGCAGCAGGCTCAATCCAGCTTTCGATTTTTCCGGTCGAAGGCATGAAATTCTTTTCCGGATCTTCCGCATAAAACCGCGCTTCAATCGCGTGGCCGCTAATGGTGACATCATCCTGCGTAAGAGAAAGCACTTCACCGCGCGCAATGCGAATTTGCCATTCGACCAGATCAATCCCGGTGATCATTTCGGTTACCGGATGCTCAACCTGCAAGCGCGTGTTCATCTCAAGGAAATAATAATCGCCACCTTCATCCAGCAGAAATTCAACCGTACCCGCACCCTCGTAAGAAACCGACCGCGCTGCCGCCACTGCCACCTTGCCCATCTCAGCGCGTAAGGCTTCATCGATTGCCGGTGAAGGCGCTTCTTCAATTACTTTCTGGTGGCGGCGTTGCAGTGAGCAATCACGCTCGCCCAGATGAATGATATTGCCATGCATATCCCCCAGAATTTGAAATTCGATATGGTGTGCCCGGGTAACAAGTTTCTCAAGTATCAACTCGCCGGAGCCAAATGCGCTGAGCGCCTCACCACGTGCCTGTTCCAAAGCGGTAGCAAGATCGCCTGAATTTTCCACCAGCCGCATACCACGCCCACCACCACCATTGGCAGCCTTCACCATCAGCGGATAGCCAATGTCCTGAGCCGCCGAGGCAAATACCTCATCACTCTGCTCTTTTCCATTATATCCGGGAACACAGCCAATCTTGTTCTCGATCATACGCGCCTTGGCTGCCGCTTTATTCCCCATAATTTCCATCGCTTGCGGCGAGGGGCCGATAAAGATTATACCCGCATCATCACAGGCCCGGGCGAATGCGGCATTTTCTGATAAAAACCCGTATCCGGGATGAATGGCATCAGCACCGGATTTTTGTGCAGCAGCAATCACATTGTCAATCGACAGATAAGATTGCGTGGCAGGCGCAGGTCCGATTAGAAACGCGTCATCCGCTTCTTTCACATGGCGTGCATCTTGATCGACATCGGAATAAACAGCAATGGTTCCAATACCCATCGCTTTTGCCGTTTTGATAATGCGCACTGCGATTTCACCGCGATTGGCGATTAGTATACTGTTGATGGTTGTTGATCTCTTTTTCATTTACATCCGCGCCACGCCGAAACTGTTAGGCTGCAATCTGCGCCCGCGCGCTTCTTTGCAGGTATCGAGCGAAAACCCGATTATCTTTCTGGTATCACGCGGGTCAATGATGCCATGGTCAAGCATATGACCTGAAGTATAAAACGCATCTGATTGCCCATCAAAATGCCCGGTGATTTTTTCACGCTGCGCTGCCATGATTTTTTCATCAATCTCCTGCCCGCGCCGTTTTGCCGACCCCCTCATCACCATTTCCATCGTAAGTGCAGCCTGTTCACCGCCCATCACGCCGGTCCTGGCATTGGGCCAGGAAAACAGAAAATCAGGATCATAGGCAAACCCGCACATGCCGTAATTTCCGGCACCAAAGCTGGCCCCGATATAAAAGGCAAGTTTTGGTACGCGCACGTTGGAAACCGCCTGAATCATTTTCGCGCCATGTTTAATCATGCCCGCCTGCTCGTATTCTTTGCCAACCATATAGCCGGTGGTGTTGTGCAGGAATATTAATGGCATCTGCCCGCTATCGCAAAGCTGCATGAACTGCGCTGCTTTTGTTGCACCTTGTGGGTCAATGGGACCATTATTGCCGATTATTCCGCAGGCATGGCCATGAATACGCGCCTGTATGCATATGGTTGAAATTCCATAATCAGGCTTGAACTGGGTGAAATCAGAACCATCAGTAATTCGCGCCATCACCTCGCGCACATCATAGGCCTGACGATAATCAACCGGCACAACACCGGCAATATCAGCGCTATCAAATAGAGGTTCTTCAAAGCCCCCCTGGCCTTGATATTCACAATTGGAATTCCAGTCCAAACGGCTGACAACCTCACGTGCAATATCAATGCCGTGGGCATCATCTTCAGCCAGATATTCTACAAGGCCGGTAACGCTGGCATGCATCTGCGCGCCACCCAGTTCCATATCACTGGCAACTTCACCGGTAGCAGCGCGCACCAGTGCAGCCCCCGCCAGCGCTGCCATGCCGTTCTTTTTTACGCCAATAACATAATCACTCAGCCCCGGCTGGTAGGCGCCCCCGGCTGTGGAAGGCCCGTGTAATACGGTAATGGTTGGAATTCCCGCCGCACTCAGTTTTGCCAATCCGTTGAACATGCCACCACCATTGGCCCACATCTCCACCGTATATTCCATCAGGTTGGCCCCGGCACTTTCCACCAGATGAATGAAGGGCAGTTTTTGCTTGAGCGCAATATCGAGACAACCAAGCGCCTTATCAACAGATTTTCCTGTCGCCGCCCCCGCTGAAATTCCGCTGTCATCAACAAAAACCAGCGAACGCACCCCGCTGACAAATCCGATGCCGGTAATCATGTTGCCACCGGGAATTGAGGTTTCCGGATTTTTGTCGTCCACCAGATAGCTGGCCATATTGTAAAGGGAAACAAATGGCATGCCCGCATCGAGTAATCGCCCAAGTCGCTCACGCGGTGTCAACTGTCCGCGTTGCTCAAAGCGCTCGCGGCGCTGTTCAGATTTGGCGGCGCTTCTCTCTTCAAGCGCACGAAGTTTTTCGACCAGTGCCAGCATCTCTTTGGCGTTGGTTTCAAAACTGTCGCTGTGGGCATTGAGGGTGGATTTGAATGCGGTCAATCGATTAAAAACTCCCGGCCCAGTTTGACACGGGGCTTGCCATTATAAGAAATGATATCCGCCGTTGCGTAGGTTTCTGTCAGTGTGGCCGGTAGAAAACTACCGCTGCCAATCATATCAACCGGCACCCGCGCTGCCCCCATCACGTGGCATTTTTGCGGGTTGAAACCCGAAGAAGCAACAATCTGCGCTTTTTTGAAACCCGCTCCATCAAGCGTGCGGCGCATATGGATGATGGACGCGGCAGAAACGCCTGCACCAAACAAAATACGCCTTACCCGGTCAACCATCAGATTGCCTGCATCCAGATTGACGGCTCCAGGCCCCAATATGCGCTCAACAATATTATACTCGCCTTCAACTCCCAAAAAGTCACCGACAATATCGACCGATTTTTCAAAAGTCAGATTTTCACTGAACCGCCCGCCATGGGTATCAAGTCTGACACCGAAGGTTTTTCCCTTTTTGTGCAGTTTGGCTTCTTTGTAAAACCAGTGCGCACATTTTAGGGCATCGGTTATTTCACGCCCGTCATAGTCCACCAGCGAAATTACTGCCGGTGCATCGGGTAATTCAGCAACAAACATTTTAGACGCTTCCAGCACGTCGCCTTTGGTATATCCCACCAGTGAATGGGGCATGGTTCCCATGCCATGTTCTGCTCCAAACAGCGGTGCAGTAATATCTTGTGATGAACCGACAAAACCCTTCACCGATTTATTTTCTGCCCGCGCAGCATCAGATCCGATTGCCGCCCCATAGGAAGCCAACATGTTCATTTCCATGCCCGAACCATGACGCGCATGCATGTCAAGAAAACCGGCATAGGGGACTGCCACACACATATCATGGGCATTTCTTGCACTGACACAGGGAAAACCCACCTTTTGCAGCATCAGGGTTTCAACTTCTGAAAGGGCAGCCATAGAGCCGGTAACTTCCAGCATTTTGCTTTGGGCGGGGACTTTATCTCCCTCGTCAAAAAACCGTTCGACTTTTGCTTCGGGGACCAGCTTGCCGATTAGTCTTATTGCCGGTTCCAGAGCAGCAATAACCCGCCGCCGCATAAAAATCGCATAGGTGACCTTTGCATCGCCATTGGCTTTGACAATGGCGCTGGTATTAGTGAAATATTTGTCGGTAATCGTTCCAAGCGAACCCCCGGCTAAAGATATTTCAACGAGTGCGTCCAACACTCTTGCCCGTCCGGCACTGACTTTTTTCGGCATAGGTTATCCTCAAATATAGAACTTCAGCGAAGCTTACAAAAGCGTTGCCGCCATCTCAACCGGAATCTTGATTTCATAGGCCAATAGCAATTGAGCATAACCCTTAGCCTGCGGGTCATTGCGTAAACTGGCTGTGCCGCCGCCTTCAAGCACCTGGTCGAGTACAAAGTTGATGGCGTTCATGCCTGGCATAAAATATCGCTCGACATTGCCTTTCAGAAAATGTTCAAACCATTGTTCAACCGCCTTTTCATCCAGTTGCTGCCAGATATAGGGCAGGTATTGTTTTTCACGCGCAATAATGCCGATATTGGCCTTGTCACCTTTGTCCCCGCTGCGTCCCCAGGCCAGTTTGATCAGGGGAACGGCGACCATGTCTCCTTCGGTGGTCGGATCGCCCGGTGGTTTTGGCCGAACAGTTGGAGTCAATTTTTCAACCGGCGAAATAACCGGCGAAAATTGCACTGTTTTTTCTTCGAAATGAATTTCCAGGCTGATTTCCTCACGCTCCAGTAAAAATGCAAACATCGCAATTACCGGTGAGGGGCGGGGCCGGGTTCCGGCAAATCCGCATAGCCCCGGTGGCCCCGCTAATGCCATTGCAGTGATTTCACGCAACAACAGGCTAATTCCCGCTTCCGCTTCATGGCGTGCTGCAATTTTTACGCAGACTTCCCGCGCGTCTATTATTCTCGATTGCGAACCATACTGGCTTTCAGCCCCCAGCACTTCTACGCTTGTGTGCAAAAAATCATTCAGGTTTCTATCGCGCAATATTCCACGCGAACGTTCAATTGCCGCATCAGCATATTTTGCCGCTTTTTGGGCCGCATCAAACCCGTAAAAGGTCAGTATCTGCCCGCCGCGAAACCCATCATGCCAGGTGACAACTGTTTTCAGTTTTTGCGGTGCGCTGGCACCAATCGCACCGGTAACTTCAACCCGGTTTTCGCCGGCCTGGATAAGTTTCACCTGAGAAAAGTCGCAGGTAACATCCGGCAAAATATAGTTTTGCGGGTCATCAATCTCATAAATAATCTGCTCGCCGATAGTGGCAGTGGTGACCATGCCGCCGCTATGGTGTGGCTTGGTGATGGCAAGTTCCCCGTTCGCTGCCACCTCGACAATCGGATATCCGATATTGCCCATCGTATCGGCGCATAAATGCCAATCGGTGAAGTTACCGCCAGTTGCCTGCGCCCCGCATTCGATGATATGCCCCGCCAGCGAACCCGCCGCCAGAAGGTCGAGATCTTCAGGTTTCCACCCATGGGAAAAAATACCCGCCCCCAGCGTTACAGCAGAATCTACACAGCGCCCGGTGATTACAATATCCGCCCCCATTTCCAATGCCTCAGCAATTGCAAATGCGCCGGTATAGGCATTGATGCTGGCTATGGTTTTAGCATCGGGAAACGTCTCGCCACGATACATGCCCTTGATGCCGCGCCGGGCCAGTTCCTCCGCGCGCTCGTGCAAATCATCCCCGGTGATGCAGGCAACTCTCAGCGACAGGCCGGCCTTTTTGATCACATCTTCAAGTGCCCTGGCGCAGGCGAGCGGGTTGACGCCACCGGCATTGGATATGATTTTCACACCCTGATCAGCAATTGCGTTCAGATTTGGGGCCAAAGCACTGTGAACAAAATCCGGCGCATAACCCATTGCCGGATTTTTAGCCCGTGCGCGCGCCATGATCGACATGGTGATTTCGGCCAGATAGTCGTAAACAATGAAATCCAGGTTGCCTTCGCCAAGCAATTGCGAAGTCGCACTTTGCGCATCCCCCCAATAGCCGCTGGCACCACCAATGCGTATCGATTGCTTTTTCATGGGTTTGCGCTAATGCCTGTCAAAATGTTGTTGTTTTATATTGCTCTCATGTAATAATGGTTTAAGCCGACATTCAACAGCTAATGATAGCCATATTTGATGAAAAACCTTCTTTATATCCTGGGCGCCCTTGTTTTGCTCGCCCTGTTTTATTTCTCGGGCCTGATTAGCCAATACAACCTTACTCACCCCTTCTGGCACAACAATGCTACAATATATGGCGGACTTATAGGCGCAATTATTGCTTTTGTGTTGTTTTGGGTTGGTGACCGAAAACCAGCAATCGCCGGAATTATGATGGTGATAATAGTGATTGTGTTTGTGATCGCCATGGCCGCCACGGTTTATTACTCCAATATTTTCATCAATGCCGAAGATTTTCAGCCATTGGCATTGCGGGTATGGAACATTGGTTCTTATGCAACTATTTCAACCTATGTCATTCTGGTTGCGGTTTTCCTGCGAACATTCTTCACCGCACGTGGCAAAACGCCAGGCTAGGGCCTATCTCAATCCGTCTTCTCCCTTGACCTCACTCACTTCCAACCCGCCCATGCGTGAATGAATACGGGCACCCCGGCTCATTGCCAGGGCGAATAAAATTTCATCCGTCCGCGGTCCGTCAGGCACACTAACCTCCATCGCATCAAAATGACTGCGCACATAGGCGGCGTTGATATGGCCAAGCGGAATATCAATGGGCGTGCCAACACCGCCAACTTTCATGGCCGAGGGTACAATTGCTTTGGCCTCACCCAAAAGTTCACGCATCGAATAACCACCCGGTACGTGCCACAGTGCTGCATGTTCAAGTTCGCCACCCTCACCACAAAGTGCTGCCTTGCCATAACCATCAATGCCTTCAAGCCCACCCATTGCATCGATCAAAACCTTGCTCATCGACAAGCCCAGCGGTTTGAGATCATCCATGGCGCTTTGCAAATCCGGCGTATAACCACCCGCAAACGGATTGCTGACAATCGCAACCACCGCCGCGCGAACCCTGGGCGCTGCCGGGGCAGGGCCGTTTTCGTGGTGAATGGTTTCAACAAAAACCATGGTTTTTCTCAGAGTGAATTCAGGCATCTGCCGGTTCTCCATTTTGCACTGTAATCAGATCGGGCGTACCGATTTGGCGGACATGATCACCCAATACCAGCATCACCCCGCCAATCAGACCACACTCATGATATTGCTCTGCCAGCCGATAACCACCATCCAGCGCGCAATTGATTTCTTCATCTGAAAGAACACCAACCCCGGTGGTAATCAACCGGTCGCCTAAATCACTGTCGGGCTGTATTTCGTCAGCACGTTGGCGGGTGATGGCTTTGTGGCCTGGTAAATCAATGCAGTTGGCAATCATCGTTGCCGCCGCATCCGCAATTGCCGCGTTACGCGCCACTACGCTGACACTGTCGGCAATTCCAAACGATTGCGAACGACCGCGCCACCCCGATGTTGCAATACCACGGTGGGGATCGCTTGAGTGAATGGCTATGCTGGCAGCAAAGCGTGCCGCTATTGCCGCATTGATTGATTGCCCTTCGGCCAGAAATATTGCGCTATCGCCACCATTATTGACATAGATTTTATCAAGCCGGGTGTGCTTCACCATTGCATCAAGAATTTCATCAGCCACCGCCCCGGCCACCGCTGCCATGGGAGTAATAAACAAAGGCAGAAACTGCTCCACACTGAGCTGCATATTTTGCGCCACCGGGCCTTTAAACTGCCTCCCGGCTTCACACGGATGACGCAACATTTCCAGTTCCCCGACCAGTTCATCCAGAATGGTTTCAAATCTCAGCCTTGCCTGCCGGTAACTTTGCTGCCACCCATCCCCGGTAGCCTTGATAATCAAATCAATCGGCCCGTGATGCAGATGCAATCGGCGTCCGCGCGGTAATATAGTTGCCTGCGGCTTTTGCATCATTCGTTTTCACTCCCAAATGCCACCATCCGCGTTTGAATGCCATATTCTCCACCATGCTCCACC
Source organism: Rhizobiaceae bacterium (assembly GCA_021648425.1). GTDB lineage: Bacteria > Pseudomonadota > Alphaproteobacteria > Rhizobiales > Rhizobiaceae > JAAEMP01. Next base: position 2,491 of record JAKISV010000095.1, on the reverse strand, counting down.
ACATCACCCAAATCCCGAATGGCCTGTTTGTGTCCACCAAGTGCCAGATAATCCTCCAGCGATACGGTGAATTCCAAAGGGGCAACAATCGCCGGTGTTGGCACATAGCCAAATGAATTATCCGGCAATTTCAAAACATCCACCATGAAGGTGATGCCTCCACCCGGCCACACAAACACCTGCGCCCCCCCGCAGGTGACGTTAGTCTGCAAGGCGCGAACCGAGCGTGTTAATGCCACCGGATTATTAGTGGCTCCTGATCGCAAAGACCCCCCCGCACCACACATAAACAACACGCTACAAAGCGAAGGTTCGCAATTTTCCTCAATCAGCTTCACCGAAGGAAGCAATTCTTGCGGCAGTTCGCGGGGTTGCGGCACCAGTTCATCGTCTAAAACATAATAGGCATATTGCTCACCGGTGGTTGAAACCATCATCATTCGAAGCCCAGGTTTTGCTCCCTTTTTTGCATTCCAGTCCCCTAAAATGACCAGCGGGTCTTCAATATTTGTGCCGCCCCAGCCAAGGCCCGGTTTTGCCACCTGAAAATATCGCCCCGGTGTAGAGCGGCGGCCTTTGATCTTGATGCCCGTATCATCCCAGCCAAGCACTTTGCCTGCCTGATGTTCTGATACCACCCCGGTAATATGGTCATCAACCACCACCACCTCATCAACCAGCCCCTGCCATTGGGAGGCAAACATGCCAATCGTTGCAGAACCACAGCCAACCCGCATCCTGTTTTCTTCAACCCCATCAACAATCGGCGCTTTACCCGCCTGAACCACAATGCTTGAACCCCCATCAATGGAAAGTTCCACCGCCTGTTTGTTGCAAAGGTTCAATAGCGTATCGCAAGTGGTGCGTCCCTCAGCTTTGGAGCCGCCGGTCAGATGATCAACGCCGCCAAGCGACAACATCTGCGAACCATATTCGCTGGTCATCACATGGCCAACTGCTTCACCGTTGGCGCGAACCGTAGCGGCCTCATCGCCCAGATGACGATCGGTGTCGATTTTCACCTTCACCCCGCAATAAGAAAAAATCGCCTCGGTTACCACAGTGACAAAATCCACGCCTTCAATCTCGCGAGAAACAATGAACGGTGCGGGTTTATAGTCAGGATAAGTTGTGCCCGAACCAATTGCCGATATCACCACCTCACCGCCTTCAAGCACCCTGCCATCCCAGTGCGATTTTAGAAACGGTTGGATTTCCTCGCCCTTCTCCAACTGCCGGTCAAATATCGTCAGCGGGTCACAGCGGATTATTTTGCCGTTTTCATTGGCATAGCGGTCGCAGGCACCCGTACGACCTTGCGCCACATAACACATTACCGGACAGGCATCGCAACGGATTTTTTCAATGGTTTTGTTCATCAGTCAGCCTGCGCTTTTTCGATTGCCTTTAACACCCGGTGCGGCAGGGCTGGTATCGGGTAATGGTCGCTCCACTGGCATGGCGAATGGCATTGAGAATTGCGGGCGCGGTGGGAATCAGCACATGCTCCCCCAGACCTTTGGCCCCCATCGGCCCTTCCGGGTCAGGTTTTTCAATCAGAATGGACTTAATGCACGGCATGTCGCCAAAAGTCGGAATGAGATAATCGTGCAGGTTTTCCGTGCGTCCGGGGATGAATTCCTCCATCAAAGCCATGCCCAGCCCCTGAGAAATTCCCCCTTCAATCTGCCCCTCACTCAATAGCGGATTGATCACTCGCCCCAGATCATGAGCAGCAACAATCCGTGTTACTTTGACAGTGCCCAGCAACATATCAACTTCAACTTCTGCAATCTGCGCCCCATAACCGTAAACCGCATAGGGTGAACCCTGTCCGTTTTCATCAAGCGGCGTTGTGGGCGGGTCATAGGTTTCTTCAGCAGCGATAACATAACCATTCGCGTCGCTTTCAAGTTCTGCCAGCGCAATTATATGGGAAGCTTCGCCATCGCGAATGAGCAGACCTTCTGCCTGTAGTTCTATGCGCGCATCCTCCCCCATATTGCTCATCCGCAATATGGTTTTTCGCAAGCTCAGCCCCGCCAGTTCCGCCGCCTTGCCCGTAACAAATGTCTGGCGCGAAGCGGAGGTTTTGCCGCAATCAGGTGTCAGTGCCGTATCAGGGCCAACCAGCTCAAATTTTCCGATATTCATGGCCGGGAGTTTCTTGACTGGCGTGGCAATCCCACGATTGAAGCCTAGGTCACGTTGGCCGACGGATCCACGGCGGGAGCGGCGGTTCCCTCGGGTGCTCGGCCGGTGCCGGGCAAGGAAATCCACTCTGCGGGCTCCTCGTTCCAAGTACTGCGATGTCGGCAAAGCAGGGCGGCGCCCAGCCGCTCCGCGATTCGGTCCTGTTCGTGGAGCGGAGTGGTTGCGTCGATTAGGAGCACCACCAAACCGGCCCTACGCAAGGCGGCGTAGCTGCTTAAAAAGGCCGGGCCGTTGGAGGCAAGCAGGGCGCAAATCAAGCCGCGGGCGGGCGGCAAAT
>JAKISV010000094.1 GCA_021648425.1 Rhizobiaceae bacterium | reverse complement strand
ATAACGCTTTCATTTCGCTATGTAATACCCGTTATACTTCTGGCGTTCGGTGTAATCGCAACAATTGCCGGCCAGGGACAATATGGTATCCCGGCATTCGCGGTGGCAGCGCTCTGGTGGTATCGGATGCGAAGTCGCGCCTGATAATTGGGACTTGCCGGTTGCAGTGCCTATATTGTTTGGGCATGATCGATTGATGGATTCAAATAATTTACCCATTATAGTGGCAGGTGGCGGCATTGGTGGAATATCCACCGGGTTAATGCTGGCACGGCGCGGTTACAAAACAATCATTATTGAGCAAAATGATGAATTTGGCGAAGTGGGCGCGGGGATACAGATCGGCCCCAATGCTTTTCGCATGTTTGACGAGATGGGTATTACCCGGGCAATCAATGATGTTGCTGTTTTTCCCGAAGCGCTGGTAATGAACGATGCGCTCAGCGGTGAACTGGTGACGCGTCTGCCGCTTAATGATCATGGTTTTAAACAGCATTTTGAATATCCCTATGCCGTGATTTATCGCCCGGATTTACACCGTATATTGCTGGATGCGGCGATGGAGGAGGGAAATCTGGAGTTGAAAACCGGCTGCGAGGTACTTGGGTTTGAAGACCGGGGGAGCCATGTTGAAGTTCAGACTTCTTCAGGCGAAATCAATGGGGCAGCTTTGATTGGTGCTGATGGCCTTTGGTCGAAGGTGCGTTCGCAGATGAATGGCGAGCAGGCACTGCGTATAACGGGCCATGTTGCCTATCGTGCAGTCTTAAACGAGGCCGAAGTGCCGGAAATAAATCATAAGAACGAAGTGATATTGTGGGCAGGTCCGCGCACCCATCTGGTGCATTATCCCCTGCATCGCGGTGAGATCTTTAACCTGGTGGCAGTTTTTCATTCCCAGCGCTATGAAGAAGGCTGGGATATTTATGGGGATGTCAGCGAACTAAACGATCGTTTTGCCGGTCAGCATAAAAATGTTCTTGGCATGCTGGAAAAGGTCGAGGCCTGGCGCATGTGGGTATTGTGTGATCGTGAACCGGAAAAAGACTGGAGCAAGGGCGCGGTAACCCTGCTGGGCGATGCAGCCCATCCCACATTGCAATATCTGGCGCAGGGTGCGTGTATGGCGATGGAAGATGCGGTTTGTATTGCCAATATGGTAAAAACCCATGGCAGCGACTATGCGAGCGCATTCAAGGCTTATCAAAATGCGCGTTACCTTAGAGCGGGGCGGGTACAATTGACATCGCGCTTTTATGGCGATGTCTATCATGCGCGCGGCGTTGAAGCAGAGCTGCGTAAAAACATGCTGTCAGCGCGTGACAGCGACGCGGCATATCAGGGCATGAACTGGCTCTATAACGGTGTAGATAAACAAGGCAGGCAGATATTATGAATGATTTTGCAGAAAAAATCAGAACCCAACACCTCTCTCCGCTTTGGAATGTGATGGCGTCACTGATAACTCCCCAACCCAAAAGCGACTGCCGGGCCCATTTGTGGAAATTTGATGACATTCGTCCTGCACTAATGGAAGCGGGTGAAATTATCAGCGCTAAAGAAGCCGTGCGGCGGGTGTTGATTCTTGAAAATCCAGGCATGGCTGGCCAGTCGAAAATCACGACATCGCTTTATGCCGGCTTGCAACTGGTATTGCCCGGTGAAATCGCTCCCGCCCATCGTCACAGTCAGTCGGCGGTGCGCTTTGTGCTTGAAGGAAGCGGCGCGCATACTACAGTTGATGGGGAGCGCACCATGATGGAACCAGGTGATTTTATCATTACCCCGCCCTGGGCCTGGCATGATCACGGCAATGGCTCAGATAAACCCATGATCTGGCTGGATGGGCTTGATATTCCCATTGTGCAGTTTTTTGACGCTTCATTTGTGGAAGATCTGGGGCTTGATGAACAGGAAATCCAACGTCAACCAGGGACTTTGAACGCGACTTATGGCGAGGGGCTTTTGCCGGTCGATAATCGTGCCAGCGGTTTAACGTCACCAATTTTCAATTATCCCTACAAAAAATCACGAGCGGCACTGCGCGCGCTGATGGACAATGGTGATATTGACGAATGGAATGCCTTCAAGATGCATTATTCAAACCCGCTGAATGGCGGCTATGCAATGGCAACTATGGCAACATTTTTATCGATGATACCAAAGGGGTTTGAGAGCAGACCTTATCGCTCAACTGATGCAACGGTCTTTGTTTGTGTCGAGGGCAGTGGCAGCACGACTATTAATGGTGAGGAATTTCACTGGTCGCCGCGTGATATATTTGTTGTTCCAAGCTGGTCAACAGTGGTGCACAAAGCAAACGAAACATCAGTCCTGTTCAGCTATAGCGACCGGGTGGTTCAGGAGAAGCTGGGTATCTGGCGGCAGGAAAAAATGTGAATTTAAGGCAGGCAGAAATTCAGTGATAAGTCGCCATTTTTATTCGCACAGCCCGTCGCCCGTCTGGTAAATAAACATTCATGGCCGTACTGGCTCGCGGCTTTGAAGCGCGTGTTGCACGCGCGCCATGACTGAGCAGCATCGAGATCAGCTCTTTGGTTTTTCCAGCGGTGCGGTTTTTTGCACTGCTTGATAACCTGCCCAAAGCAGAATTCATCCGGGGCAGGGCAGTTGGTTTTGCACCAACAATGCGGCGCTGTTTGTTGCCCAGATATAGCAGGGCAAGGAAGTTTTTATCTACTAACATACTGACACCTGTTACTCACTACTTTTCAGGAATTCAGAAACTCGGGAAACTGATACTGGTTGTTGTCCTGCTGATTATCCCTTTATTGCCAGACAGGAAATTTTACGTTTTTTCAATGCTGCGCAAGCGGAGCGGGCGCTTTTTTTGCTGTCAAATCCGGCAAATCGCGCACGATACAAAGTTTGACCGTTTTTGGAAATGGGCTCCAGATAGTCACTGAGATTTCCAAAGTTTCTCGCATTTGACAGGCTTGGCAGTTTTTTACGTGCCTTGTCTAAAAGGCCCAGGGCCATTTCCTGATCAGGAACTGCGCCAACTTGAACGTGCCAGCCGCTGGCCTGTGCCAGGCTTACTGTTTGGCTCGGAGCAATGCGAGGTTCAGGTTTTGTTGTTGCCACGCGTTCAACTCGGGTCGGTGGCGCACCAACTGGTACTTTGGGCCTGATACTGGCGGTTGTTGTGGTATCCAGATTGGCAATCGGGCTTTGCCTGGGTACGGGAGCAAGCGAACTGTTCATCGCCAGCAACTTACCGCGAATGGCATCGATGCTTTGTTTGTTCAATGGTTGTTGCGGAGACACATAGGCAATGGTGACTTCTTGTGCCTGTTCAATACGCAAGCGGGCGGGGTCGTTGTTTTGTGCCCGGAAGACGGGGATTGGTCCGCGTTTGGGCAGTTTTAAAAGACTTGCCACCTGAACTTTGGTGGAGCGCGGAACGCCAATTCTTGCTACAAGCATGGAACGCTTTTTGCCACGAGAGGCTTTACTCAAATACTTTGAAATCAGCTTTCTCATCTGGGCATTGCGGCTTTTGCCGGATTTTCCACCAATCACCACAGCGACAATAGAGCGCCTGTTGGATTGTACGGAACTGACAAGGTTGAAGCCGGAGGCGCGGGTATAGCCGGTTTTAATACCATCGACGCCCTTCACATTGCCCAACAAGCGGTTGTAATTGCTAAATTTTCTTTTTCCATACTTGAAAGTGCGTGTGGAAAAATAGCGATAGTATTGCGGATAGTGCTCACGAAGGGCAATGCCTAACAGGGCCATGTCTTTGGCTGTAGTCACTTGTCCTTTTGCAGGCAGACCAGATGCATTGCGAAATGTTGTGCGGCGCATGCCAAGCTGACGGGCGCGGTTGGTCATGCGTTTGGCGAAATTTCGCTCGCTGCCACCCAGATGTTCTGCCAGGGCTGCTGCCACATCATTGGCAGATTTAGTCACCAGCGAATATATGGCCTGTTCAACACTCAAGCTGCGCCCGGCTTTAACGCCCAGTTTTGAGGGCGGCTTTGAAGCAGCAAACTTCGACATTTTAACACGGGATTTTTTGGTGGTTTTACCCTGCGCCAACGCTTCAAACGTCAGATATAATGTCATCATTTTTGTAAGTGATGCCGGGAAGCGGGTGGAATTTGCATTTTTGGAGTATAATACACGCCCGGTTTTCGCATCCATGACGATGCCGGAATATTTTGGTTGCGCAATGGCAGTATTCAGCAACACTGCAAATGACAGAAAACTCAAACAAATCAACAAAAAAGCCCGAGCAAAATTATGCCGGGTGAAACAAAAATGGGTACGCAAAACCTGATCCCAAACTCTGACCATCAAGGGCCGTAACTGTTTAAACTACCAACTGATTTCTTCTGCAGAACTGTTGCAAAAGAATGTCGTTGGCTTGAACTGAGGACAGATTAGGAGATCGTGGTTACCAAGGGGTTTATGAAATCTATAAAATTGGTTTATTTTTCAAATAATTGCGAATGCGATTTGGAAACAATTCAATAAACATACTATTTTGCACTGCTGCCACCAAAAGGAACGCCGGATAATTCGGCCATTTCCTTTTTCCAGGTGGTGAGGTCGCTGATGGAAAAATCACTTAAGGAATGGTGACCACAGGCGCGGGCGAGTATTTTCATCAGATCGGTAGATGCTTCAAAGAACCTGCCAAGATCTTTTGCGGATGCATCAACTTTCATCCGTTTACGCAATTGCGGATCCTGGGTGGCAATGCCAACAGGGCAGGTATTGGTGTTGCACAGTCGCAGACCCATACACCCGATTGCCTGCATGGCAGAATTCGACAGGGCAATCGCATCAGCCCCCATAGCAAGCGCTTTGGCAAAATCAGCAGGAGTTCGCAAACCGCCGGTAATAACAAGTGAAACATCGCCACGCTCGCGTTGATCCAGGTGGCGGCGTGCGCGACCCAGGGCAGGAATTGTGGGTACGGAAATATTATCGCGAAATATCAAAGGGGCAGCACCGGTGCCGCCGCCGCGACCGTCCAGTATTATATAATCGACACCCACCTCCAGTGCCGCATCTATATCTGCTTCGATATGCTGGGCTGACAATTTGAAGCCAATCGGGATGCCCCCGGTTTCTTCGCGCACCCGTGCGGCGAACTCCTTATAGTCTTCAAGGCTGTTCCAGTCTGGAAAGCGTGATGGCGAAACGGCATCATCACCGGGGTTGAGACCGCGCACTTTGGCAATTTTTTCAGTGACTTTGTTGCCGGGCAAATGCCCGCCGGTGCCGGTTTTTGCTGCCTGACCACCCTTGAAATGAAAGGCCTGACATTGTTTGACTTTGTCAAAGGAAAACCCAAACCGGGCAGAGGCTAATTCGTAGAAATACCGACTGTTGGCTTGTTGTTCTTCGGCCAACATGCCGCCTTCACCGCTGCAAATGCCGGTGCCTGCCAGTTGCGCGCCTTTTGCAAGGGCGATTTTTGCTTCTTCAGATAAAGCGCCAAAGCTCATGTCTGAAACAAACAGAGGGATGTCGAGTTCCAGCGGTTTTTTTGCATTAGGACCGATAACCGTTTTGGAACTGACCAGTTCATCGTCCAACAGTGGCAGCCTGGCCAGTTGGGCAGTAACAAATTGTATGTCATCCCAAAGCGGCAATTCACTGCGTGGCACACCCATAGCCCCCATCGGCCCGTGGTGGCCGGCTTTTTCCAAACCGTTTTTGGCCAGTTCCTGTATATATTTCACATAAGTTTCAACCGGAGCCTGACTGGTTGCCGGGGGTGGGCTTTTATCTTCCTCTATATTCATGTGACTGCCATCACACCAGGGACGATTTTTAGACTGCTGGCAGCCGCACACTATAACCGTTTTTTCTTCTTCATACTCAACTACCTTCGGCAGGATATCAGTATCTGCGTGAGAACCATCGCAATAGGGACCGTTTTTTGACAATCCACACATGCAAAATACTTTAGTTTCTCCTGCGTTAACATCGATCTTAAAAGGTGAATTTTGCCAGCCAGCCAATATTACTCTCCTGATTTTGGTCTCAAGTTTTACTAATTCTGCCATGGTAGTTATTGTTTTCCAAGGGGAAATTCTGCAGCAATATTGAACAATAATAAGCCTGAACAGTTGTTTGCCTCTTTAAATAGGATAAAAAATATCTACATCGAACGTTGTGCGCGGGAATTGAATTAGCATTTTTTGTCAAAACATTGGAAAATGCCGAAATACTTATTTGATCAACGCTCATTTGCGGTGCATAATTGTAACAGCGAATGAATGTTCAAATAACAAACGCACACAACATAAATGAGCAATAATCAGGTGAATCACAAACCCATAACCATGCAAAATGATAACGAAAAGGAAGGCAGCGGCGGCACGGCTATTGTTACACGCGAAAAGACCAAGGTAAAAAAACCCAGTCTTTACCGTGTTTTGTTGCTCAATGATGACTTTACGCCAATGCATTTTGTCATTCATGTGCTGCAGCGCTTTTTTGCCATGAACGAGGAGCGCGCCACGCAAATCACTTTGCATGTTCACAATAAGGGTGTGGGGGAGTGTGGGGTGTTCACTTATGAAGTGGCGGAGACTAAAGTTACAAAGGTGATGAATTTCGCCCGTGATAATCAGCATCCATTACAATGTGTAATGGAAAAGAAATAAGACGACCAGGGTCTTGACCCTAAAACGAACCAAAATAGAAATTGAAACAATCGGAGCGTTCTTTGCCCTCATTTTCTGAAAGCCTTGAAAAATCCCTACATGTTGCTCTGACGCTGGCTAATGAGCGCGCTCAGGAATATGCAACGCTGGAACATCTGCTGCTGGCGCTGGTTGATGATGATCATGCGGCTGCGGTGATGAAGGCGTGTAATGTAGATTTAAGCAAATTGCGCAAAACACTCAGCGATTATATTGATACCGAACTTGCCAATCTGGTGACCGGGTATGAGGAAGATTCCAAACCGACTGCTGGATTTCAGCGGGTCATACAGCGTGCCGTTATTCATGTGCAATCTTCCGGCCAGGAAGAGGTCACCGGTGCCAATGTGCTGGTGGCGATATTTGCCGAGCGCGAAAGCCACGCCTCATTCTTCCTGCAGGAGCAGGATATGACGCGTTATGATGCCGTGAATTTCATTTCCCACGGCATAGCCAAACGCCCGGGCTCTTCTGAACCACGCCCTATTCGCGGGATCGAAGAAGGAGAAAATGTGGCGGGTGAAGAAGAAGGAGGCAACGCGCAGGCTGATGCGCTTTCAGCCTATTGTGTCAATTTAAATGAAAAAGCCAAAGCCGGTAAAATTGATCCGCTGATCGGGCGCGATGAAGAGGTAAACCGGACTGTTCAAATTTTGTGCCGTCGTTCGAAGAACAATCCGTTGTTTGTTGGTGATCCTGGCGTAGGAAAAACCGCAATTGCCGAGGGACTGGCAAAACGTATTGTTGACGGGGAGGTTCCTGAGGTTCTGGCAAACAGTGTGATTTATTCACTGGATATGGGAACGCTTTTAGCCGGCACGCGTTATCGCGGTGATTTTGAAGAGCGCTTGAAACAAGTGATCAAGGAAATTGAAGAAAAGCCTGAAGCAATCATGTTTATCGATGAAATTCATACGGTGATTGGCGCAGGTGCAACCTCAGGAGGGGCGATGGATGCGTCCAATCTGTTGAAGCCCGCGCTGGCTTCAGGGACCGTTCGCTGCATTGGTTCGACTACTTACAAAGAATATCGCCAGTTTTTTGAAAAAGACCGCGCCCTGGTGCGTCGTTTCCAGAAAATTGACATCAAAGAACCAAGTGTTGTCGATGCAATCAAGATCATGAACGGGCTGAAACCTTATTTTGAGGAATTTCACGAAGTCAAATATACCAATGAAGCAATCAAATCGGCAGTCGAATTGTCCGCGCGTTATATTAATGACCGCAAACTGCCCGATAAAGCCATTGATGTGGTTGATGAATCCGGCGCATCACAGCGATTGCTGCCGGTTGAAAAACGCAAGAAACAGATTGGCGTGAAAGAGATAGAAGCCACCATAGCGACAATGGCTCGAATTCCAGCCAGATCTGTTTCCAAGGATGATGCGATGGTATTATCCAATCTGGATGAGCAATTGCGCCGCGTGGTATTTGGCCAGGATATGGCAATTGATGCGCTTGCCGCATCGATTAAACTGGCGCGGGCGGGCTTGCGCGAACCAGATAAACCAATTGGCTCTTATTTGTTTTCAGGCCCCACAGGGGTTGGTAAAACCGAGGTGGCGCGGCAACTTGCCAGTGCGCTTGGGGTGGAGTTGCAACGTTTTGATATGTCGGAATATATGGAGCGCCATACGGTCTCACGGCTGATCGGTGCGCCTCCGGGATATGTTGGATATGATCAGGGCGGGTTGCTCACCGATGGGGTGGATCAACATCCCCACAGTGTTGTTCTGCTTGACGAGATCGAAAAAGCCCACCCGGATATTTTCAATATTCTGTTGCAGGTAATGGACCATGGCAAACTTACCGACAACAATGGCAAACAGGTTGATTTTCGCAATGTCATCTTGATCATGACAACCAATGCCGGCGCTTCTGAAATGCAAAAAGAGGCAATCGGGTTTGGTTCAACCAAGCGCACCGGTGACGATGAAGACGCCATCAACCGCTTGTTCACACCGGAATTTCGCAACCGTCTGGATGCAATTGTTCCCTTTACCAGCCTGCCTACTCCGGTGGTGCACAAGGTGGTGGAGAAATTCATCATGCAACTTGAGGCGCAATTGGCAGAACGCGGCATTACCTTTGAATTGAGCAAAGAGGCCACCTCATGGATTGCTGAAAAAGGATTTGATGAACGCATGGGCGCCAGACCATTGGGGCGGGTTATTCAGGAACATATCAAGAAGCCGCTGGCTGACGAAGTGTTGTTTGGTAAACTCAAAAAAGGTGGCACCGTGAAGGTAACGCTGGTTGAAGATAAGGCCGGTAAAAAATCACTGGCGCTGGAAGCAATTGAAGATATTCCAGTAAAGCGTCCAAAGCGGACGGCCAAAAAAGCCACCAAAAAGCCCGGAACAAAAACCGGTTCAGCCGCCAGAACAGCAAAAAAGGGTGGAAAAGGCGGCAGCGTGCCTAAAATGCCATTAAAAACATAATTTTGCCACTGGAATCACTCGTGGTTCAAAGTGTAATTCAATAGCCGAAATACAATCTGACCAACGGCTGAACAGGAGGCAAAATTGGAACAGGTAATACAACTGAAAACCATACGTGATGAAGCACTGGCACGGCTGCAGCTCAATGCGGACTTTAAATTGGTGAATTCTCTTGATGCGTTGATCAAAGATTTGGAAGCGGTGCTTTCACCCCTGGAATCAGTGTCGGAATTTGAAGAGAAAAAGGCTGATGATGAAGAAAGTCAATTGTTGCAGGAAATGGATAGTGTTTCGCTCGAAGAAGTGAATGAAACCCCTGACCCGGCCATAGATATTGTTGAAACACTTGAGAGTGAACAAAGCGATGATGTCGTCAGTACACTTGAAGCACTGGAAGCAGAGTTGTCGCAGGAAAAAATTGATAAGACTGCTGCGGACTTCAAAGCAGATGAAGGTAAATCCCAGCCTGACGCAATGGCGAATTAGCTGCTTAAACGACAACCGTTAACAGCTTCAATCTTTATTAATTGGTCAATGCAATAGTCTCCTGAAATTGTTGTCATTTCAGGCGGGTATTTATGCAATCTACATCCAGTTTAACTTCAAAGTCACGCATTTCAGCTGGGTTGATGGGCAAGAGTTGGCTGTTGCCAGCTGAAAAAACCATGCTAACCGTAGCGCTGGCCGCTGGTGCAATAGATATTGTACTTATCTTGTATAAAGGTTCTCAGGTGGACTGGCCTGGATATGCCACCATTTTGGCAGTGGTAGCAGGCCTGATGACAATGGGTTTTTTCTACCGTTTGTCAGAACGCAGTGAACGCATTGGCGCAGCCAGCATCAGCGCGGGGTTGTTTATATTTTTCTCACTTTGTTTGTCGATGTTCAATTATTTGCTGTTACCCTTATGGCGTGAGCCGATTGATCTAGGGCTCAATGCCATTGATCAGATGTTTGGTTATTCCTGGCCGGCGGTCATTGAATGGGCGGGGCAAAATCCGGTTTTTAACAACATTGTTCGTTTCGCCTATTTGTCAACTGTTCCGCAAATTGCAGTGATTATTGTAATTTTGGGGATAACAGGCAGAATAAAAGAACTCAATATTCTGATTGTAACGGTGACAATTACTGCAACATTTACCATCGCATTTTGGGGCCTGTTTCCCTCACTGGGAGCAAAATCACTTTATGATTTACCAATTGCAATGGAAATGTTGGCTTCCCCGGTTGTCAGCACAGCTTATGGTGATGAAATGCTGGCGATGGCCAAAGAGGGGCCGGGGTTAATCAGACCTCTGGAGATCAAAGGTTTGGTGGCGTTTCCCTCCTATCATATTGTTTTGGCGGCGATAGCTGTATTTGCAGCGCGGACGGTTAAATGGGTGTTTCCGGTTTATCTGGCGCTCAATGCCTTGATCTTACCTGGAATATATATGCATGGCGGACATCACCTGGTTGATTTGCCTGCGGGTCTGCTTGTTGCAGCAGTTGGTTTGTATGTTGCGAACCGTGTGGTAAATAATCACTACCGCGACAACAAACTGCCGGAGTTTTTGCCAAACTAGAATAAACCCGTAACCAGATTATTGGCGCAGTTTATAACGCTGAATTTTTCCCGTGGCGGTTTTAGGTAAATCATCGACAAACTCAATCCATCGCGGATATTTCCAGGCTCCAATCGAAGATTTGACATGGGCTTTCAGAGCTTCAAACAATTTGTCGT
>JAKISV010000093.1 GCA_021648425.1 Rhizobiaceae bacterium | reverse complement strand
GGCCCGCGCGCATCTCATGCACTTGGTGAAATCAAAACCCGTGGCCTGCCAAACCGGCGCGTTGAAGCATGGCATTATACCGATTTACGCAATCTGCTGAAAGAGTTTCCCGGGCCGGTTGTTTCAACGCAAGCAGAAGCAAAAGCGGCATTGGCAGCAATTCCCAGTCAGTTCGCCTGTATCGAACTGCCCATCATTGATGGCGTTTATTACCCGGGTTTCGCCACCACGCTGCCGCAAAAAGTACTTCTTGCCAGTCAATCTCCATCGGTTAATGCTTCAAAACTTGCGGCTGATGATGCCATTGGCCTGCTGAATTCAGGCCTGGCTAAAGACGGGCTTACCATTGTTGTCAATGACGATGCGCAGATTGAAGATATGGTTTCTTTGACACATATTGCAACAGGTGAAGGCTCCAGTGCTACACGCCATAACGTAAAGATTGGCGCCGGTGCTTCTGCAATATTCATCGAGCGTCATCTGTGCGCCACTGAAAACAGCACTTTGACAAATACCGTATGTGATCTGGAACTGGGGGATGGCGCTATTGCCACCTGGGTGATTGATCAACGCATGTCTACGGGCTCCACAAGGTTTGGCCAGTTAAACGTAAAGCTGGGTAAAAATGCCGATTTAACCATTCTGTCCCTGAATTCCGGCTGCAGGCTGGTTCGTCAGGAAATCAATGTAGAAGTGGCCGGGGAAGGCGCTGATTTGAAGATTCGTGGCGTTAATCTGGTTGCTGATAATTCTCATATTGATGTGACAACAAAGCTTGATCACCTGGTGCCCGATACGATTTCGAATGAAATTTTCCGTAATGTTGTAGTGGGTAGGGGCCACGGCGTGTTTCAGGGGCAGATTAATGTTGCCCAGGTAGCCCAGCGCACAGATGCGCGTATGGCCTGTAATTCACTGCTGCTTAGTGACTTTTCTGAATTTTCAGCCAAGCCGGAACTGGAAATTTTCGCCGATGATGTCCAGTGCGCTCATGGTGCCACGGTAACAGACATTGATGAAGAACAATTGTTCTATTTGATGGCCCGGGGTATTCCGGAAAAACAATCCCGCGAATTACTGATTACTGCTTTTGTCGAGGAAGTGTTTGATGGACTTGAAGTCGAACATATTGGTGAAGGGTTGAATGCGCGTATTGAGGAATGGCTGGCTGACAATGGCTGATATCGCCCTTAATACCAGTGCGAGCGTAGGATTTGACGTTGATAAAGTCCGGGCTGATTTCCCCATTCTTTCCCGCGAAGTGCATGGTAAGCCGCTGGTTTATCTCGATAGTGGAGCATCTGCACAAAAACCTCAGGTGGTTATTGATACTATTTCTAATGTTTATGAGAACGAATACTCTAATGTTCACAGAGGTTTACATTATCTTTCTAATGCGACAACTGAAACATATGAAAATGCCCGCGAGCAGGTCCGAAAATTCATGGGTGCGGGTAGTGTTGATGAAATAATTTTTACCAAATCGGCCACGGAAGCAATAAATCTGGTGGCTTACGGTTTTGGCGAGCCCAATATCAGGGATGGCGATGAAATCGTTTTGTCGATCATGGAGCACCATTCCAATATTGTGCCATGGCATTTTCTGCGTGAACGCCAGGGGGCGGTCATCAAGTGGGTGGATGTCAATGAGGATGGCTCCTTCGATATGGATCGATTTGAAGCGGCATTAAGCGAAAAAACCCGTTTGGTGGCAATTACCCACATGTCAAATGTTCTTGGCACGATCGTACCGATCAAGGAAATCTGCCGCATTTCCCATGAACGCGATATTCCGGTTCTGGTTGACGGCAGCCAGGGGGCGGTGCATCTGCCACTCGATGTGCGCGATCTCGATGTAGATTTTTATGTAATGACTGGCCACAAGCTCTACGGCCCCTCAGGTGTCGGTGTACTCTATGGTAAGATGGACAGGCTAAAAACCATGCGGCCATTTTTGGGTGGTGGCGAAATGATAGGTGATGTTACCCGTGACACTGTTACCTATGCCGACCCGCCACACCGTTTTGAAGCCGGAACACCGCCTATTGTACAGGCAATTGGCTTTGGTGCGGCCTTGAAATATATAGAAGATATCGGGCGCGATGCTATTTTGACCCATGAAAATGGGTTGCGCGATTATGCTCGTGAGCAACTGATGAAAATCAACTCACTTCGTATATTTGGCGATGCCAATGGCGGGCAGGACAAGGGAGCTATCTTCTCGTTTGAACTGGAAGGCATTCATGCCCATGATGTTTCAATGGTCATTGACCGCGAAGGGGTGGCTGTTCGTGCCGGAACCCACTGTGCGCAAACGTTGCTGGAATGTTTTGGTGTAACATCAACCTGCCGCGCATCATTTGCCATGTATAACACCAAATCCGATGTGGATGTTTTGGTGGCAGCGCTTGAGAAAGCCCGCAGTTTTTTTGCTTAAAAGTCTGATAGGATGAAAATATGAGCGACAATGATAATAAAACCAGTGGCGAACATGTGCCAAATTCTGTAGCTATTGTTTCCGGTGAAAATTCACCTATCCCGCAAGAGGAAATCGAACGTCTGGCGTCCGATATTATTGCAGCAATCAAAACAGTCTACGATCCAGAAATCCCCTCTGATATTTACGAGTTGGGCCTGATCTATAAAATTGATATTGAAGATGACCGTTCAGTAAAAATCGACATGACTCTCACCGCTCCGGGGTGCCCGGTGGCTGGTGAAATGCCCGGCTGGGTTCATGATGCAGTTGCTCCGCTTGAAGGGGTGATGGATGTGCAGGTGAATATGGTATTTGACCCGCCCTGGACACCAGACAGGATGTCGGAAGAAGCTCAGGTGGCGATTGGCTGGTTTTAGAGCTTACTGCAGTACGCCTGGCCAGTTTTCGTTGGCCTTTTTGATGTTTCCAGGAATATCAGACTGCCATTGGGTGCGAACGCTGAGCGAATAATTCAGATAAAGTTTGCCATCAACAATTGTCCAGGCCTCCGGTACAGTTGAGGCTGTGGATCCATAACTCACGGCGAAAGCACAATAGCCGCCATACTGCGGAGCATATTTTTCAGGAGATGCGTCAAACATTGTTTTGTTTTGCGCGCTGGAAAAATACCAGATTGCGTCATTCCATTGAGATGAAAAATCAGAACTGCCTTCCACCGGTTTACTCATCGTAAAATAAGCGACCGGGTCGTAGCCGTTGATGGCCACACCGGTTGATGGGTTGGTAAAGTTGTTCTTTTTGGCTGAAGCTACACCGGTTGTTGCCAGTATTGCGCCCAAAGGTATTGTTGCCAGGGCTGAGAAAATCAATTGTCTTCGATCAATCATTACAATCTCCATATATTACAGGTTTGCGCAAATTATTATCCAATTGAAATCCGAATTGAAAATAACAAAGCAACACGCTTGTGTGAGAATGACCTGCAAAAAGCGAATATCTGCCGTGAATTTGCCATGCGACAACAATTCCGGTTTTCATATTCAGGTATTTGCATTAGAACACTGTCAACCGGCCAAGACGGTAAGCGCAATTTGGCAGCAACCGCCCCCGACCTCAACATAATTCGACACTGCAATATGCTGCAGGTTAGCCAAGCTCGGGTAATTTCCATGGCCGAACAAAAACACCAGTATAACTCGCGTTTCATGAATACGCTGGCTGTATTTTTGCCTTTTATGGCCTGGTTACCCCAGGTGAATGCGCGCACACTTCGTGCTGATATGTTTGCCGGGATTACCGGAGCAGTAATTGTTTTGCCCCAGGGGGTGGCTTTTGCGTTCATTGCCGGGTTGCCGCCGCAATATGGTCTTTATACCGCGATGACCGTGCCGGTGATTGCTGCTTTGTTTGGTTCTTCGCGTCATCTGGTTTCCGGCCCGACAACTGCAATTTCCATTGTGGTGTTTTCGGCTATATCGGGATATGCGGAACCAGGTACTCCGGAATTTGTGTCTTTGGCCCTGACCCTGACTTTTCTGGCCGGTGTTTATCAGCTTGCCTTTGGTCTGGCGCGGCTGGGTGTTTTGGTGAATTTTGTATCTCATACGGTTGTTATCGGTTTTACTGCGGGGGCTGCAATCCTTATTGCCACCAGCCAGATGAAAAATGTTCTGGGTATAGAAATGCCCAAGGGGGAATCATTTTATCATACCTGGGAACTGATCTGGCAGAAGCTGGATCAGGTAAACCTCGCTGTTCTGGCAGTAGCGGCACTTACTCTGCTGACCGCATTACTGATAAAAAAGATCAACCGGAACTGGCCTAATTTGTTGCTGGCACTGATTGTTGGCAGCGCCTTCGCTTTTGGAATGAATGACGGCACCCAGGGAATAGAACTGATCGGAGAAATTCCGGGAAATCTGCCACCGCTGTCTGCGCCGGATTTTTCGATCAGCACCTTAAAAGAAATTGCCCCCAATGCATTTGCTATAGCCTTGCTGGGATTGATTGAAGCCGTATCAATTTCGCGATCTATTGCCTCAAAGTCTCATCAGCGTATTGACGGTAATCAGGAATTTATTGGCCAGGGATTATCGAATATTTTCGGCAGCTTTTTTTCCTCCTATGCAGGATCAGGCTCCTTTACCCGCTCCGGCATCAACTATGATGCAGGTGCTGTCACTCCGATTTCCGCGATATTTTCCGCGATATTTCTGGCCTTGATTGTTATTTTGTTGTCGCCGCTTACAGCCTATCTGCCAATTGCTGCCATGGGTGGGGTGATATTGATGGTTGCCTACAATCTGATTGACCGCGCACAGATAAAACATGTGATTGATTCAGACCCTTCCGAAACCATAATTTTGATAGCAACCTTCCTGGCTACTTTGTTTCTCGAACTCGAATTCGCCATCTATCTGGGTGTTATTCTTTCCCTGGTGATATTCCTGGGCCGCACGTCTGCACCGGAAATTGCAGTGCTGGCTCCAGATGTGGATACCCGTTATAACCGCGCCATGCTGACCGATGTCGAGAGTAAGCCACTCGATGAATGCCCGCATATGAAAATATTGCGCATTGATATGTCAGTATATTTTGGGTCAATCAATTTCATCCAGTCAAAATTTTTCAAGATCAGCGAAAAAGAAGGACGAAAGCACATCGTTGTGATGAGTGATGGCATCAATTTTATCGACCTGGCCGGCGCTGAAATGCTGTGTGAAGAAGCGGACAGGCTGGAAGAAGAAGGCGGGGGTTTGTATTTTGCCGGCCTCAAACCTGCGGTCTACCATTCTTTTGGCAAAACCCATGCCATCAAGCACATTGGCAATAACCACTTTTTTGATGAAAAACCAGCTGTTTTCAAGTCTCTGCATCGCCTGTTACGCAAACAGGGAAAATGCGAGGGGTGTGAACTGAAGGTATTTGCCGAATGCCGGGCCGTACAGACAAAATGACTGCATTATAACCGCATTGATATTTAGGTGTTATCACCATATATTAGTGACCTGAAGCGCTTTCCCAAGGAGCAAGATATGTCCACATTTCAAGTGATCAGCCTGACTGACGCTGCCAAAACGCGGTTGAGTTCTATTCTTACTTCCAATGAAGGCGCAACAGGTATTCGTGTTGGCATCAAAAAAGGTGGCTGCGCGGGTATGGAATATACTGTTGATCTGGTGAACGAACCCGACGACACAGCCGACAGAGTGGAAACAGATGCTGGTGATGTCTATGTGGCACGCGATGCAACGCTGTTTTTACTGGGAACCGAAATGGATTTTGAAACATCCAAACTGCGCACCGGGTTTGTTTTTAATAACCCCAACCAGTCATCGGCCTGTGGTTGCGGTGAATCCGTTGAACTGACTCCCGCTGAAATGTCCCCCGAAATGCTGCAGGATCTGCGCTCTTCCTGAAAAATCCTATATTCTACTGTTCTGTTGACAATTGAAGAAAAAAGAACAAAAATAGAACATTGTTGATTTTCCGGAGCATAATCATGAGAAAAAATAATCCCTCCATTTTGTCGCACGCATCGGTTGGTACGAATGATTTCGAAGCAGCCCTTCAGTTTTACGATGCTGTTATGGCAGCGATTGGTGCAAAGCGGTTGTTGGATTTTTCCGGTTCTGCGGCCTATGGCAGAGAATTTCCGGAATTCTGGGTGCAGGTTCCCCATGATGGCGAAGCGGCTACGGTTGCAAACGGCGTACATTTTGGATTTCATGTAGAAACCCGCAAAGAGGTCGATGATTTTTGGCGCGCAGCGATCAGTGCAGGGGCAAAGCCCGATGGAGAACCAGGCGCGCGCCCGCTTTATGGCGAAGCTTATTATGGATGTTTTGTGCGTGATCTGGATGGCCACAAAATTGAGGCTACATTCTGGGACAGTAAACTTGCGGAGAAGGGGCAATGAGTGAAAAAGACGCAAAACACCCGATTGCAAACACCGCCGACCTTAAACTGCTTGATTTTGCCAACGGTGGTCGATTTTCAGCCAGGCTTGGGCCAATCAGCAAACTTATCGGTCTTAAACAAATCGGCTGTATGTATATGCAGGTTGAGCCGGGAAAAACAGCTTTTCCTTTCCATGTGCATCACGCCAATGAGGAAATGTTCATAATCCTGGAAGGTGAGGGAGAATATCGCTTTGGTGAGGATGTGCATGCATTAAAATCCGGCGACGTGGTTGCAGCACCTGCAGGTGGACCGGAATTTGCCCACCAGATCATCAATACCGGCAAAACAACCATGAAGTATTTCTCCATCTCCACACGCCTTCAGCCAGAAGTGGTTGAATATCCGGACTCAAATAAGTTTGGCGTTTATTCGCGCATGGAAGATGGTACGCCTTTGACGGCCAAATTCCGCCATCTGGGTCGCCTGGAAAATGCGGTGGACTATTGGGATGGTGAAGAATAATTGGCCTTGCAACCGGAGTTCATCACGTGGCTTGAAGACATGTTCTCCATTGTACCCGATACAACAATTCGAAAAATGTTTGGAGGAGTGGGCGTATTTCGCCATGGCCTGATGTATGCACTTGCCACATCTGACGGCAGGATTTCAATGAAAGCAGATGAGCAAACTATCTCCGATTTTGAAGCGGAAGGTTGTGAAGAATGGCGCTATATTCGAAAGAGCGGCAAATCATCGACTATGGGTTACTGGTATATTCCCGAGCGGCTGAGCGATGATGGCGATGCTTTACTCGAATGGTCGCTGAAAGCTTTTGATGTGGCGCTGAGGGCAGATCAGAAAAAAACACCAGGTCAGAGAAAATTACGCGATTAAGGTTCTGCCCCTAATTATTTCTTACCGTGGTTCGCGCAGCAAAAATGCCGGTACGTGTTCTTCATCTGCAAAAGATTTTTCTTTTTGTTTTTTTGCCGGGTTTTTCGGTTTTTGATTCCTTTCAACAGGCGCTTTTGTTTCCGATGTTTCGCTGGTGACTTCTTCAGTTGAAGTTTGCCGTCTTGTTCTTTTGTTTGAGCGTGAGTTTTGCGAGCTTTTGTCTGTTGTTTTGTTTTCTGATTTTTCTTCTGCTTTTCCCGTTGATTTATCCGGTGACGGGCGTGTTGCAAATCTGGCGGGGTCATCCTGCCACTCAATAGACTGGCCAATCAGTTTTTCGATTGCGTCAAAATTTTTCTTGTCGGCAGAGGTTACCAGCATAAATGTCATGCCCTCACGCCCGGCGCGTCCTGTTCGCCCGATGCGGTGAACATAGTCCTCGGCGTTGATTGGAACATCATAGTTAAAAACATGGCTGACGTCGGGAATATCCAGACCTCGTGCTGCCACGTCGCTTGCCACCAGCAGGTCAATTTTACCTTCGCGAAAATTAGTCAGCATGGTGGTGCGGCTGCGCTGGTCCATGTCGCCATGCAGTGCGCCGCAGGAATAACCGTGTTGCTCCAGTGAGCGCCAGAGTGTCGCCACATCGCGTTTGCGATTGCAGAAGATAATGGCGTTTTTCAAATCTTTGGCATTATCAATCAGCGCGCGTAAAACCTGACGCTTTTCAAAGTCTTTTTTACCACTGGAAACAGCCCTTTGGGTGATTGTTTCGGAAGTTGTAGCAGATTTTGCAACAGCGATTTCGACTGGATTATGCAAAAATTTTGCGGCAAGTCCTTCAATCTCCTTTGGCATGGTGGCGGAGAAAAACAAAGTCTGGCGGGTGAATGGCAGCAATTTACAGATGCGCTCAATATCGGGAATGAAACCCATGTCCAGCATCCGGTCTGCTTCATCAATTACCAGAATATCAACACCGGTCATCAGCAGTTTACCGCGCTCAAAATGATCAAGCAGGCGGCCGGGAGTTGCTATCAATACATCCACGCCGCGATCAAGCTTCCTGAATTGTTCATCAAATGATACTCCGCCAATCAGCAGAGCAACGTTCAGTTTATGATTTTGGCCGTAGCGGATGAAGTTTTCTTCGACCTGGGCTGCCAGCTCACGTGTGGGTTCCAATATCAGTGAACGCGGCATACGTGCGCGTGCTCTGCCTTTTTCAAGCAGCGATAGCATCGGCAGGGTAAAAGAAGCGGTTTTGCCCGTTCCGGTTTGTGCAATACCAAGCACGTCGCGGTGTTCCATAATATTTGGAATTGCTTCAGCCTGTATCGGGGTGGGTGTTGTGTAGCCGGATGATTCTACAGCAGCCAGAACTTTCGGACTTAGTCCAAGTTTATCAAAACTCATGGGGGAATATAGGTACTTTCTTGAAATGGATAACCGGTGCACGCTTTTATTCAGCGACTAATTGCGGGAGATTTATTCAGCCTGTTTGGCCGGAATTACCCCAGGAACCGGTTTGGAAACCCGTTGACGACTTTGTGGGAGTTTACAGAAAATATCTGCCCAAATCTATACCGCCAGCATGTTTGTAGTTAATGTCGCATCATTCTTTTGTATTCATGGATGCGGATACGTGAATTAACCACCTAAGTCAAGCATTGTAACAGCTGCTAATTGGACTGAAGGCAATCGGATCATTGCTTAAAATGATAATATACCCATGACCTGACACCGAAAAATATTGCTGTCATTAAGGGGGATAGTTGGCTAAGATTTTAAATTGAAACACTATTCAAACGATAATGATTGTGATTTTTATACAAACGCAATCAGATGGGAGGACTACTATGAAATTCACAAAAACACTACTGGCCGCGGTTGTTGCTGCAGGTGCAATGGTCACCGCAAGCCAATCGCTCGCGCAGGAATTTACGCTGCGCTTTCAGCATTTCATTTCGCCAAAAGGTTCTGTGCCTGCCCGCTTTATGGTGCCGTGGGCTGAAAAAGTAATGAAAGAATCCGGCGGGCGTATAAAAATCGAAATTTATCCCGGAATGCAACTGGGCGGTAAACCACCGGCGCTTTTCGATCAGATCAAAGATGGTGTGATTGATGGTGGCTGGGCAATTCCTTCCTATACGCCGGGCCGTTTCCCGGAAGTTGAGGCATTTGAGTTGCCGTTTGTATCTTCAACCAGTGCAGAAGCCACTTCTCGGGCAGCCTGGGAATATACCCAGAAATATATGCCTGAGCAGATGAAACAGGTGAAACTGCTTGCGGTTCATGTGCACGGAGAGGGCGTTATTCACAAGAAGGGTGATCCGGTTACCAAACTGGAAGACATGAAAGATCTTAAATTGCGCGGCCCTTCCCGACAGGCTAACAAGCTGCTCGAAAAAATGGGTGCCATACCCGTAGGCATGCCGGTGCCGGCATTTCCGGAATCATTATCCAAAGGCGTTGTTGATGGCGGCGTTATCCCATGGGAGATTGTTCCAGCTTTGAAAATACATGAGCTGGCGGATTCTCACACTGAAATCGGCGGGGATTTTTCGCTGTATAACACCTATTTCATCTGGGCTATGAATCAGGCCAGTTATGATAAGTTACCTGATGATTTGAAAAAAGTTATCGATGACAATGCGGGAGTTGAAACCTCCGCCTGGGCTGGTCGCGCTATGGATGAAGGTGATTTAGTTGGCCGCGAAGTTACTGCCGGCACTGACAACAAGATTGTTACATTGTCTGATGAAGAGCGTGCACGGTGGAAAGAATTATCTGCTTCGCTGATCACCGATTGGGCCAGCGAAATGGATGCCAAGGGTCTGCCCGGTTCTACCATGGTGCAGGATGCCCGCGATATGATTGCCAAAAATTCGAAATAGGTGATCATCCAACCAACAAAAAGGGCGCAGCATTTGTTTGCGCCCTTTCACCACTGAATTGATATTGAGGCGGCAATGAGTGTTTTGATTGCAGGTGCTGGAATTGGTGGCCTGACCCTTGCCTTGAGCCTGCACAGTGTCGGTATCAAAACGCAGGTATTTGAAGCGGTTCGCGAAATTCGCCCTTTGGGGTTGGGTATAAATCTGCAACCCCATGCCATTCGCGAATTTGAGGCTCTGGGTCTTTTGCCTCAACTGGATAAAATCGGTTTGCGCACCAAAGAAGTTTGCTATTTTTCCAGCCATGGTCAGAAAATATGGAGTGAACCACGCGGCAAATATGCGGGCTATAACTGGCCACAGTTTTCAATCCATCGCGGCAAAATTCAAATGTTGCTGCTGGCAGAAGTTCGCAAACGCCTTGGCAATGATGCGGTAATAACCGGTGCTGCAGTTGAGCAATGGCATGAAACTGCCCGGGGCATTGAAATTCATCTGAGCGATCGTGCAACCGGCAACGCAACAAGCAAACTTCATGGTGATGTGCTGATCGGTGCCGATGGGATTCATTCCACAGTGAGGTCATTTTATTACCCGGATGAAGGGCCACCGGTCTGGGGTGGTATTGTTATGTGGCGCGGCGTCACAAAGGGTGCCCCATATCTAAACGGGCGCACGATTGTCATGGCCGGTTGCAAGCAGCGCAAGTTTGTCGTTTA
>JAKISV010000092.1 GCA_021648425.1 Rhizobiaceae bacterium | reverse complement strand
TTTTGGTGGCAATGCTTCGGGTGATCAAAGGCCATGGAAAAATTCGAGCAGATAACGCACCGGGTTGTCCCGAGCGTTTCAACTGGGAATATCTAAAATTTCTGAAATGGATTTATGACTATCCAAAAAGAGGCAAGCCCATAGCCCTCAAACTGCTCAAACAAGCACCTTCCAGTGTTTCGGTGCACCACCTGAAATCCCGAAATTCAGTAGACAATTTTCTTCGATCTTTATGATCTACCCAACATCTTCCCACCCGCTCATCGTCAGATGTTGCTGTGGTTTGAAACGGGTTTTATAAGACATCTTAGGTGATTGCTCCACCCAGAACCCCAGATAAAGGTGCGGCAGGCCGAGTTTTCTGGTGCGCTCGATATGGTCCAGTATCATATAGCTGCCAAGCGATCGACGCTCCTCATCCACATCAAAAAACGAATAAACCATCGACAAGCCATCCGCCAGCACATCAAACAGCCCTACACCAATCAATGGCCCCACACCGCGCCCGGTAATGCCTGAATCAGGCCCGCGTTTTCGATATTCAATTATTCTCGTTTCCACATGGCTGTCTTCCACCATCATGGCAAAATCAAGCGAGGTCATACCCGCCATGCCGCCTTCTCCATGGCGATTAACCAGATAGTGGCTAAACAGGGAAAACTGCTCGGAATTGGGGGAGGGCGGTAATTCCTGACCAATCAGGTCTCTATTTTGCGCCAGCACCCGCTTGTGTGACTTCGATGGCTGGAAGCGATCCGCCAATACCCGCACTGAAACACAGGCACGGCAATTTTCGCAGGCGGGTCGATAAGCAATGTTTTGTGAGCGGCGAAATCCGCCCTGGGTCAGCATGTCATTAATTGCCGGAGCTTTTTCCCCAACCAGATGGGTAAACACCTTGCGTTCCATTCTGCCTTCGAGATAAGGGCAGGGGGATGGGGCGGTCAGATAAAATTGCGGGGCATCAAGGGCATGCTTGGTCATGGGATTGTTGGGTTATCCGCGTTTACACAAATATCATAGCCAGCAGAATATTAGTGTTTTAATGGCGAAACAAGGTTTAAAATGGTTGAACCTGCCCCTTACCGCAACAAGCCATCATTGCGTACAACCTCGGTGCCAAGCAACCAGTCCTGCAATAAACGCTTGCGGGAGGAAAACAGGCTGGCCAACAACATCAAGGGTGTCAGGGTCGAATGAATTACCCAAAACAGCACACCATGTAAAATAGCAAGCGGTGCATCAACGCTACCGCCATCCAGCCTGCGAATGCGCAGCGAAAACATCGCCATGCCGATAGTCGCCTGGCTGTTACCGCCCATGGTAAGGCCCAGATAGGCCATCGCCACCAGCGGCACCAGTATCGCATACAACATCCAGCCAAGGCCAAAAGTGATTATTCCAGCCAGCCCGATTATTAAAGCTGCCGGAATACACAGCACTGCGATGATAATATAGTCCACCAGAAAAGAAAGCATACGCCGACGACGCACCTCATAATAATCTTCGACATTTAGCTGGCTGTCGGATGGATGCAATATTTCACCATCCATCGCACCCTCTGTATTGTTTTGCCTCACAATGCATCCCTTCAACATAATATCTGTTGATTGTTATGTGGGAATTATATCAAAGAGTTTCAATTAATTCACCTAATTCATCCAACGCTCGTCGTGTTTTTGAAAAACTGCTTCAAAATTTGCCACTGGCATTATTTGACATCAATCGGTAAAAAGGTTTCAACATAGTTTGTGGAAAAATGAATATTAGAGATTCCTTTTGAAGGGGCAGTTTTATGAAGCATACTTTAATTCTTGTGGGGGCAGATAAAGGCGGCGTTGGTAAAACCACCACATCACGTGCATTGCTGGACTTTCTCGCGCGCAAAAACATTCTTGCCCGCGCATTTGACACGGAAAACCCTCGCGGGACTCTTAAGCGTTTTTATCCCCGCATCACCGAGATTATTGATCTCGACAATGTCGCTCACCAGATGAAGCTGCTTGACACCATCGAAACATCCGCGGTCAAGGTTACCGTGGTTGATTTGAAAGCCGGTAATCTCTCAAACGCACTTGATATTTTCTCGCGTATTGGCGTGCTGGATGCCGCTGCTTCCGGTGATTTTAACCTCGCATTGATCCACGTGGTTGGCCCATCAATTGCTTCGCTCGACGAAATGAATGAAGTAACGTCCTACACCAAAGATTTGTCTTATGTGGTGGCCAAGAACTTTATCAATGAAACCAATTTTTTTGAGTGGGATGATAAAACCTACCAGAAATATTTCGCCAAACTGTCCGATGCCAGAGAAATTGAAATTCCTAAATTGAACGAGATGGCTTATGAACAAGTCGATCTGGCCGGTGTGACATTCTCAGATTTTGTCGCCAACCAGAATGCCAAGGGTGGAGCTGGCAAATTCTCATTTGTCCTGCGCGGCTACGTACGAAAATGGATGGCTGATCTCGACGATGAGCTGGGCCGCTTGAAACTGATCAATGATTTGATCGAAGAAGCGCGTGCCCCATCGGAAGATGAAAGTACTGATGAAACTGATAAACCCGGAGCTGACAAATAGTCAATTGCTGGTGCCGTCGCGTGAACAACCCTGCGGGAGAGCGCTATAAGTTCCGTTGTTATCATTGTCTGTTCTGATATCACCCGCAATGGCAAGACATTGCTTGCCCGCCTCTATGGCGACTTGCTGTCGCTGCGCAAGGAAAATTCTCCCCTGATATTTGATACCGATTTATCGGGCAATGGCATCATCAACTATATGGCTGATAAAGCCCAGGCAATCGATCTGTCGCGCGTTACTGATCAGGTATCCTTGTTTGATACCATGCTCGATTTAACATCAAACGCGAGTAAATCGGGAAGCGAAGGCCCCGATTTTGTTATCGATGTCAGCGCCAATGAACTAAATCGCTTTTTTCGAATATTTTCCGATATAGGTTTTGAGCGCGGTGCTTTCGAAGTGCAGCTGGACATAAAGGTTTGCCACATCATTTCCTGGACGCTGAAATCCCTGCAGAATGCCGCAAGGGTCCGCGATCTGCTGAACACCAGTCAGTTCATTGCAGTTCGCAATATGGCAATTGAGGCCGTTGCATTTACGCCTTCACCTGAGGAGGAGGCGAGCGTACCTGATATTGAAATCGATTTGTTTTTAAATGCGCTGACAACAAATGCTAGCAAAATTGTCAATGAAAAAACCTTCTCATTCGCCACCTTCATTGAAGGGGGATATCAGCATTTGAACTACGAAATGAAGGCTGAAATTCTGGGCTTCCTGGAAGATGTACACAGTCAGCTCAACGAGCTAACGCGTTAGTACAGCAATTAAATCAAAAAACTTCATATAAAATAGCAGTTAAATCATTGAAAACAAGTGATTTAACTCAACATGACAGTTTGATGACAATCTCCTTCACAAACCCGACAGCCAGGTTTTGCTATAACAGTTCAAACCGGAACGACCCGGCTCCCAAATTGCAACCTAAAGGACAATACCATGTTGAAATCTATTATTGCGGGCTCAATGAGCGTTCTGCTTGCTGGTACAAGCGTGCTGGCAATTCAAGCTTCTGCTCAGGCAGCAAATCATAGTGAACCAGCCCCTGCGGTCCAAATTTCCAACTCCGGCAATGATAGCAGCAGCGCTGATCGCGATGACAGTCGCTTTGATGATCGCGACGATAATGAAGCCAACGATGGTGATGAAGGCGACAGCAACGACGGTAATGAAGGCGACGATAGTGACGGCAACGACGGCAATGAAGGCGACGACAGTGACGGCGACGACGGCAATGAAGGCGACGACAGCGACGGCGACGACGGCAATGAAGGTGACGATAGCGACGGTGGCGATGATGGTGAAGGCGACGACAGCGACGGTGGCGATGGCGGCGAAGGCGACGACTAAAATTCCAGGAGTTTACCTGACCAGGTGAAATCCTGGCCAACAGATCGTGCTGTATTATTGTAAATGCGTACCTGGCGACAGTCGGGAGATATGCAACAGGACCTGTAGGCCGATGGAGATGGCTCGCATTGTGATGGTGCGGGCCATTTCGCTTTGTTATTTTGATAAAATTTCTGCGATCTTTGGTGCAAAATAGGTCAGTATCGCATCTGCCCCCGCCCGTTTAAAACAGGTCATCGTTTCCATGATTGCGCGCTCTTCTTCAAGAAACCCTTTTTCAACACCCGCCATGATCATCGCGTATTCCCCCGACACCTGATAGGCAAATACCGGCATGGCAAATTCATTTTTTAACCGGGCAATGATATCGAGATAAGGCATTCCAGGCTTCACCATCAACATGTCCGCACCCTCGTTCACATCAAGCATTGCTTCGCGCAACGCTTCTTCCGCGTTGGCCGGGTCCATGAAATAGGTACGCTTGTCACCTTTCAGCATCTGGTCGGTTCCCACCGCCTCACGGTAGGGGCCATAAAAAGCTGAGGCATATTTGGCCGTATAGGACAAGATAGCGGTGTCGTTAAACCCCGCACCATTAAGCGCATCACGAATAGCACCAACCCGCCCGTCCATCATTTCAGAACACGAGATGATATCCGCTCCGGCTTCTGCCTGTATTACCGCCGCGCGGGCAATCAGTTCAACGGTTTCATCGTTGATAATTATCCCCTCGCGCAATACCCCGTCATGGCCATGATTGGTAAACGGATCCAGCGCCACATCGGTGATGATGCCAATATCCGGCACTGCTTTTTTGATTGCCCGGGTTGCTTGGTTAATCAGTCCATCAGGATCAAGCACTGCTGAACCGGTTATATCTCGTTTTTTCATTGCAATATTGGGAAAAGTTGCAAGGGCAGGGATGCCCAGATCAAAAGCGCGCTTTGCCGCTTCAACTGCTTTGTCGACGCTGTAGCGATTAACGCCGGGCAGGGTGGCAAGCGGCTCGCTGATGCCGCTGCCTTCACTCAGAAAAATCGGCCAGATCAAATCATCGACGCTTAATGTGTTTTCCCGCACCAAACGCCTGCTCCAGTCAAACCGCCGGTTTCGCCGCATTCTGCAATTGCCCGTAATCTCATCCACACTGCGCATGTTTCTGCCTTGTAAAGAATTCAGATTTCAGCAGACAAAACACATGATATTGCAAAAAATGCAAGCCGATCAGGCAGCGTTACTCCGCCGGCTCCTGAACTTTGCGTGGTTTTATAACTCTGCCAGCCACAATTCTCATATTTTCCGCAAACCAATTACGTTTATCCATGGCAGGCGCTTCAATCAGCCGGTAGGAGAGTGTTGCTGCCGCCAGCAGAAAAGGTGTCATGACCAACAACAGCGTGAATGGATTGAGAAACGGCAACAACAATATTGTTACCTGGCCAATTGGAAAGCCATAAATATAAATACCGTAGGAAACATCATTCAACTTGTTGAACTGCCTGATAATTCCACCGGGAACATAAGCAAACCAGAAAGTGGAATAGGCAAGTGCCGTAATCATGGTGATCTGGTAAAATACGGTATCTTTAACCAGATAAACCAGCCCCCAGGCCAATATGGCTGGAATAATACCCAGGGGAATGCGCGATCTGTAGATATAAAACGCACCACCCAGCAGGAAAATGAACCCCAGGCGCAGAGCATGGTCAATCGCGGAGATTTCAACACGCAAATTGGTGAATGCTGTAACTGCCATAAACACAGCGACAAACGCAGCCAACACAATTCCAAAGCGGCCAGGCGAGAGCAGAACTCCCAGCAGGCCCAGCACCATTACTCCAAGATAGGCCAACCCCTCCCAGCGTAATGTCCATAATGGCGTGTTGAGTTCGTTGGTAAACGGAACCGTGTCAAACACGCCCTTAAGTGTCATCGTATTCTCCGCCACCATCGAGGTGATCAGCGGTGCATATTTCCAGGTGATACTATCGGAAAAATATTCAGACAGACTGACAGAAGTAACCAGCGGGCCTAGAATAAAAGCGGTAATCAGTGAAGCCACCATCAGGCCGGGTATCAGCCGCAACGCTCGCGCAGACATATATGCATATACATCACGTGAGCGTATGAAACTGCGCGCAATCAGAAAACCACTCACAACAAAAAACACGTTTACCGCATGATGGCCAAGCGTATATCCGGTCTCAAGAAAAAGCAGTTCCGTTGCATCGCCACCGCGCACAATAGGTGCCGAATGAGAAATCACGACCGCAAACGCCGCCATGAAACGGATAAGATTAAAATTGTTATTTCGGCCTTCAGCGTAATGATCCAAATATCGCATTTAACAATTCCTAAACAGCATTATTCAAATTACATCTATCGGTTTTTTATCAAGATTGAGTTGCCCAAAGTGTTAAACATCGGATTAAGGTTACCTGTAAACATCCTGTTAAGTCATCGAGAAAAGCAGACTTGCCACGTTCGACGTATACATGAGAAAGATCAATTAATATGTTGAAACAATAATATAAAAAGGAAATTAATTTGATGAGTATCTAACCAAAACATTCGCAGCGAGGGATTCCAAAACCTGCTGCCTGCCTGAATTGAGCCTGTGGCGTTAACCAGCTCACATCAATGTGTTTAACATTCAGCAGCTTGGTTGTTACAAATTTGGCAGCCTGGCCACATTTCCAGCAAAGACAATTACCCGTGCCCACTGCACCACAAATCTTACAAAGTAAGTAATTCAACATGAGTAGCGCAACCATCAGCCATGATTTTGCCACCGGTCGCATCAGCGGAGCGGGAATTGTTGAGCGCATCGGCATAGAGTTGATGCGCACGGCCGCCTACGCACTGGCTCCATTTCAGTTTGTTGGATTTTCATGGGCAGCTCGAATTGTCAGTTCCGTATTCAAAAGCGATAAACAGGTTCAGGTGAAATTTGCTGACGACTGCATTTTTGAATATCCCTACGGTGACGGGTACTGGGGTGTTTTACTATACAACAAATCCACCTATGCGCCGGACGTTGAGCCTTATCTGAAATCCTTTGCCGATCTTGAATACGCATTCATCGATTGCGGATCGAACTACGGCTATATGTCGGTGCTGGTTTCGAGTGCTCAATATGGTTCAAAACCTTCAATCGCCATTGAAGCTGATCCAGGCAATTACAAAATAACAGCACAGAATTCAAAACTAAACGGCAATCGTTATGACCACCTCCACAATGCAGTTTTCCGCGAAAGCGGTAAACAAGTGACATTGTTTGGTGCAAAACACGAAGCCTGCTCCATGCTTGAAGAAGTGGGCGGCGGTGCCAGGGCGCAGGTTGAAACACTTGCCCTCAATGATTTGTCTGGCTGGCTGGAGGACAAGGGTAGTTTGCCAACTATCCTCAAACTTGACGTCGAAGGCGTTGAGATTGATGTTCTCCAGGGTGCCGGATATATTCTAAAGGGTGATTGTCTCATCAACTATGAAGAACATGGTGCGGAAAAAACTCACGAAATATCGCGCTATCTTAAAGACCAGCTCGGCATGCGCCTCTTTCTGGGTGATGAGAATGGCAATGCCATGAAGGAAATCACTTCCTGGAAACAACTGGACGAACTCAAAACAAATCCCAGATGGGGCTACGATCTGTTTGCGACGTCTAGTAAATTCTGGTTGCCAAGGCTGGAAGAGTTCGGTGAAAAAGACAGGCTTGAAAAGCAGGCATAAAAATTCCGGTCCCTCCTGTGTTTCAAATATTTTTTATCCGCAAAATGATAATTGCGTAAAAATACAGTTTTGCTTTGTTAATAACCCGGCGCCATATTGATTTTTCTTTCCCTCTACTGATTTCCGCGCTAACCATCCCCTATGGTATCAACAACCAAACCCGCAAACCGTTCCGGCCACGATCTTTGGCTGTTTGGCTATCATGCGTTTGTGCGCCTGATAGCGTTGTTCTATATTGTATTCACCATTCAGGTATGGATGCATGCAATCGGGTTGATGGGGCAATCGGGTATGGGTTTTGATACTATGCCTGTTCATTGGCGCTGGATTATCGCCACCCAGTGTGTGTTGCATCCGCTGACTGCCCTTGGTTTGTGGGGCTTGTTTTCCTGGGGCATTGCCGTGTGGCTGATAAATGTAGCGATACAGATGGTGATGTATCTGTTATTCAGCGACCTGTTTGGCTTTGAACAAACCCTCGTCATATTTCACGTTGTTACCTTTGTAATGTTTGTGATTTTTCAGATTGCTCTTCGAGTTACCGATAATAAAGCGTAAACGCAATCGCATATCAGATTTGATTTTCCCTTATAAAACAAGGCTTTTGGCTAAAGTCACTTCCCTGAAGGTAATCTTGCGTTAAGGCTGTCAGTTAAGTCGAATTTTATACGAATGGATTATAGTCTGTTGTTAGAGCGGGAGAAACAAATCCGCCAAAAACAGGAAGAGGCAGAAAAAATGAACACCAACCTAGCGATGGTGGGCGTGCCCGTTAAGCCGGCATCCCCAGAGGCAATAAAACCACTATACTTGGAAGCGTTGACGCTGATTGAGCGTTTGCACAGGCGACTTCTCGATGTCATTAAAGACGAATTTGAGCGTGCCGGGCGTAACGATATCAATGCTGTACAGGCCTTGCTCCTTTATAACATTGGTAACTCTGAGTTGACCGCCGGCGAACTGCGTTCACGTGGTTACTATTTGGGTTCCAATGTTTCTTACAATTTGAAAAAACTGGTTGATCAGGGCTATATCAACCACGAACGTTCGCGTATTGACCGACGTTCCGTGCGTGTCAGCCTGTCAGAAAAAGGCAATCAGATTGCTACGATAGTTGACCGCCTTTATGAGCGTCAGATTGGTTCGATTGAACAGGTAGGCGGCATCAAATGTGATGAGTTTGCCACCTTGAACAAGTCTCTCCAGCGCCTTGAGCGTTTCTGGACAGACCAGATTCTTTATCGCCTTTAGGCTTTGTAACATACTTGCTTGACGGGGACGCAATTCCTCAAAAAGCACGAAAAAGGGGTTCCGGGACGGGCCCCTTTTTTGTGTTTGTTATCAGCCATTATACAGCCACAATACATCCTTAGTTGATTATTCAATCACGCTAAGCGCAAGTTCGATTCCGATGCCATTGCACGATGGGAACCGTTGAGGCTTTATTAACCTTGTTGAGCCTATCTAAAACATGTAAATTGCCCGTGTGAATATTTGTTTCAAGGCACAAAAAAGCAGTTAGTTGTCTAAGCAAGAGTTTGATTTATAATAGAAATCTCTAAAATCGCATAGGGTTATAATGGCCAGTTCCAAAGATTCAAAAAAACCGGGTTCGTCTGTTTCATTCAGTCGGCGAAAATTTCTGGGTGCCGCAGCCACCATCGGCGCGGGGGGGTTGGCATCAGCTCCAGCCTTAGCCCAACAGTCTCCATTGGACCTTTTGCTCAAATTCCGTAAACGCGGCAGTTGGAACGATCAGTTCGATTCGCGCAATAATGACGGAGCCTTGTCTTCATCCAATGTGCCGGTATTTTCAAGCCAGACACCTGGCTTCATCGAGGCCTCTCAGGTGGAGTACCGCGATATTGTCGCGCGTGGCGGCTGGCCCGTTGTGCCTGCCAATAAAAAGCTGAAACTCGGCAGGTCTTCCAGCTCAATTCAGATATTGCGCAAACGGTTAAAAGTTTCCGGCGATTTGTCAGCCAATGCCAGTGAATCAAATGTTTATGATTCCTGGGTGGAAGCTGCCGTTCGTCGTTTTCAGGCCCGCCATGGCCTGCCTGCTGATGGCGTTATGGGGCGTTATAGTTTTGCCGCCATGAATATTCCGGCTTCTGTTCGTCTGGGGCAGTTGGATACCAATTTGATACGCCTGCGTTCGATGTCCGGCAATCCGGGTGATCGTTATGTCATGGTCAACATTCCCGCTATTCAGATTGAGGCAGTTGACGGTGACAGGGTGGCGTTACGCCATACAGCCATTGTCGGCAAGATTGATCGCCAGACACCAATCCTCAATTCGAAAATTCACGAAGTGATTTTCAATCCTTACTGGACGTCGCCGGTTTCGATTATCCGCAAGGATATCATCCCGGCAATGCGCAAAGACAATACCTATCTGGCCCGCAACAAAATCCGGCTGTTCAGCTATTCAACCGGCGAGGAAGTCCCTGCTGAGTCTGTCGACTGGAGTGGATATGATGCGGTCAAATACAAGTTTCGCCAGGACCCCGGCAAAATAAACGCCATGGCTTCCGCAAAAATCAATTTTCCCAACCCCCATGCCGTTTATATGCATGATACGCCGGACAAGGCGCTGTTTGGCAATATAACCCGTTTCAATTCTTCAGGCTGCATCCGTGTTCAGAACGTTCGTGATCTGGTAACCTGGATCCTGCGCGATACACCCCAATGGTCGCGCCAGAATATCGAGGCAGCAATTGCCACCGGCCAAAGCACTCCCGTGAGGGTGGCCCAGGCCATACCGGTCTATCTCACCTATGTCACCGCCTGGTCGACCCAAAAAGGCGTCACCCAGTTCCGCAACGATATTTATCGTCGCGATGGTGTGGAACAATTGGCGTTGAAATAGTTATATTTTACGCATTCACCAATATGGGTCGCCCTGCGGCTTCCGCCAGCAATGAACCCTTGCCAAGGTCGCTTAAAGCCTGAGCCAAAGCGCTTTCCAGTTTTGTATGTGGCACGGTTCCAATTGTGTTCTCCAGTTTAGCCTCATCAAGGCGATGGGCAACACGCCACAGATAAGACATTTCCACTACTTCTCTGAGCATCGGGGAAAACAGCCCTATAAACTTCATCATTGTCCAGGGCATGTTTTTACGCGTCAGCCGCCTGCCGACCACCCTTTCCAAAGCCGTTTGCAATTGTTCACCGGTAATTGCATGGCCTTCAAACGCGAATGTCTCATATTTCTTTAACCTGTCAGCACCTTCCGCCAGCTTAACAAAAGTTTGAGCCAGATCCGGCAGGTATGCCCATGAATGAACAAGGTTCATCGGCCCGGGATAGGTCATTTTCCCCTTTTCAATGTCCTTGATGATGGCAATATCAAACCATGTGCCC
This sequence comes from Rhizobiaceae bacterium, assembly GCA_021648425.1. GTDB lineage: Bacteria > Pseudomonadota > Alphaproteobacteria > Rhizobiales > Rhizobiaceae > JAAEMP01. The sequence continues at coordinate 65 of JAKISV010000092.1, read as the reverse complement.
CCGTTGCGCGTGCCGCCAAAAAAATCACCGGCGCGAACACTGAAGGTCTGCACATTCTCCTCACG
>JAKISV010000091.1 GCA_021648425.1 Rhizobiaceae bacterium | reverse complement strand
CTTGAGCAGAGCGGTATCGTTCTGGACAAGTTTGCCGATATGGAAACTATCGGGCAGATTGATTTTGATATTGAAAATGCACGTATCAACGATGTGCTGGCACAACAAAAAACGATGGAAGGCAATATTGCTGACCTGATCATCGGCCTGGAAGATGCAACCAACATTTTTGGTGCTGAGTTTGAAAGCATGAGAGGGTATTCCACCTGGGAAAAACTGGTTGGCGTGTTTTCAAAACAAAAAATGCAGCGCATGCGTTCGGATCGGGTTCGTAACACTTCACTTTCGGGTAATTTGTCTGAACTGCTTTCAAAATCTGACAAGATTGTGGGTATTCTCAAAGCGCAAAAAGATGCGCTGGATGCGCGCTATGCAGCCTCAGAAACGAGCTTGAGAAAAGTAATCGACCGGCGCCAGGGTACAATGGATGAGCTTGAATCTGCACAAAATCGAATAGAAGAAATCAATCCGATGTTGCTTGATCTGGAAAACAAGATTGCGGCTTCCACCAAGCAAAAAGAGCGCGCAAAACTGGAATCCGAGCGCTCGGAGCTGGCTACTGAATATAACAAGATGCAGGCCAAGGAACAGGAATTGCTGGCTGAAAGCCAGACATTGGAACGTTATACTTCGATGTTTCAGACTTTTGTAGATTCGCTCAATAATCAGCTGGCAGCACAGCAAACGCTGATCAATAAACTGACGATTGATACGGAACAACGCATCGTATTGTATAAGGCGCTGGAAGATTCACTGAAAACTGCCGCCCAGCAGGATGTTGCCCACAAGATCAATACGCTGGGTAATAAGGTAGACACGGCTGCAGAAGAAACCATGGCGGGGATTGGTGCTGCGGCACAATCTCATATTGGTGATTTGCTGGAAATGCATGAAAAAAATATGGTTTCAACCAAAGATATTCAAAGGCGCAAAAAACTGGCTGATGAGGCCTTTGCACGACGGTTTGAAGAAGTTATGGAAAAGCATAATTCTGCAAACTATGTTTCTTAAGGGGTAGAAGTAGTCGCGTGGCAACGCAGGTAGACAGATATTTTCACGCAATGGACCAGGCTCTGGACGGGCTTGATACTTTTTTGCGCGAAGATGATTCCCCTTTATACCAGCACGATGTAATCGGGGCGGTGGTTTCCAATTATCTTAAACGCTTGCGCGGTTCTTTTGACAGTTGGGAAAACCGGGCGGCTTTTGCCGAGCGTTTTGCGATATCAAAGGCGGAGAGTGGATTTCCAACTTTCAGAAATGTACTGGAACTGGATAATGACAGCAAAACTGCAAAATCGCGACTGAATGAATTGCCGTCAGAAGAAATTCTGCGCGATGAAATGGTTGATTTCATTTTGCGAAAGAAGAAGTTTCCAACCGAGCTGCAAAAAACTCTGGCAGAGCAAAGCTACCTAAATACGGTGCTGAACGAAAAACACTTTGGGCCGCTTGTTTTGCCGCGCACCATTCGTGTTTCCGTCAACCCAAAAACCAAGCGCCCTTATTATATTGTGCATTGGGGCTATTTTGACGGCAGTGCAAATTTGCCGCTGGTTTATATGGCGACGATTGAAGATTCCAGTTCGGGCATGATGGATGCACTGGTGACAAAAAAGGGCAAGCTGAACAAAAAAGAAAAAATCCCTTTGCCAGTGGAGGGGTTGTTAAACCCGAAGCTGGCACGGCAGTTTGATGATTTTTGTGAGAAAAATTCTTCCTATTCGTTGACGCTTTCGACAATAGCCAGTTCGATGGACAAGGATTTTGATAATCTGCATCCCAAACAATTGCGGCGATTTGTGCTGGGGCCGTTTTATCATTCGGGCATTACCGAACACGGGTCGGCAGTGGCAGAGATTTTAGCCAATGTTCGCAAGCCGGAAAATGCATGGTTGATGACATGGACGATGCAGGAAATTTATTCCGTTAGTGAAACGGCTGCAAAATGGGGACTGTGGGGTGGCAAGCCGGCCCGTGAAGAATTTTTTATCAATACTGATGATGTGGATTGCGCGCGTCAGGGAGTAAGTGCATTTCGTCGCCACGCACTGGTGCCGCATGAATCCTATCAGGTGATTTATGCGTCAGGAAAAGCGGATGAAATATTTAAGGGTTATCAAAAAAATATTGTCTCGGGCAATCAGATTTTGAGAAATATGTAGGGGCTTTATGCAAACTGCACGAGGATTTTTATGGATATTGGTTTAACAACTTTGAATGAAGATGACATTGCCAAACATTTGCCATCGGCGCAAAGTCTGGTGACACAGTGTGTGGTGCTGGAAGCTTCCAAAGGCAAGAGCAACACAGCGCTGGCGGGGACACGGCGTCGATTTGTATCCACGGTATCAACCGCCGGGGCTCGGTCGTCGCGAAAAGTGGAGTTGGGAAAAACCCTGGCAGCGGTGAATAATGATGACCGGATGTTGTCGCCAATTCAACACGGTATTTTATATAAAACCCGACGGGCAATCACAGTAGCACTGGCGGTCGCTGATTTATTTGCCAGACAGACCGGGCTGGATGCGCTCAAACAGCGCAATGCATCTTCAACATTGGAAGGTGATAAAGCGGAACGGTTTCGCGGGCTGATAGAGGCCAGTTCTTATGTGGCAGCTTTTTCGGCTGCGGCTTATCTGAAACAAATGGTGGAGAGTGGTGGTGAACCACCCACTGACATGTCGCCCCCGGACTGGAATTTTGACACACCGCTTGATGGGTTGAAAACGCTGGTTGCCGGGTTGGAAAGTGCGGTGGAGGATGCGCCGGATGATGCTTCTTTGCTGGCGCGGGTTCGTTCATTCAGTGATGAAACGTTGCAGGATTTACTGACACGAAAAAACCGATTTGCCGGATTGGGTGAATTTGAAAATACCCATCTGCGTTTGGACAGTGACGGGTTTGAATTGAATGGATTTGATGTGGCACCGGGGGGTAAAACCAAGCCGCTGGTAATGACATTCAAAAAGCCCAATGAGATTATCGGCAATCACATTGCCAAATATCAGGCGATGAAGCTGGCCAAGATGCTGATGGCCTATGATTTTGACCGGCAGATGAATCCGTTTGTGGAGATGGGCGGCTTTCTGTTCACCTTCATTGGCGATGGCGCGCCAGGCACGGGCAAAACGATTTTGATCCAGATGATTGCGGGCATTGTTTACGACTATTGCCAGGTGGCCGGGTATGGCTTCACCTATGAGAATTTTGGTGTTGACCAGATTTCGTCTTATCAAGGTAAATCAGGGCAGAACTGCAAGCAGTTTATCACCAATGTGTTGAATACGCGCACTATTGGATTTGGCACGGTTGATGATATTGATCAGGTGGCGGCCAAGCGTTCTGATGACCGCGCTTCGGCCGGGCAGCAGGAAGTGACGGCTGTACTGATGGAGAGTTTTGCCGGGGCTTCCACCGTTGTTCGTGGTAACTGCTCGTTTGGCATGTTCTCTAATTACCCGGAAAATGTCGATGATGCGCTTCGTCAAAGGGCAGGGGCGCGGTGGCTGGTGGACGGGCCGCAGACGCGTGATGATTATATCGATATCTTTGTTTTACTGGCGGGCAAGAACCATAAAATCGACCTGGGCAAACACAAACTATTTGATGCGCAAATTATCGAAAAAGCGGTTTCCGCCGCCTATGAAGATTATTCCAAACCTCAGGAAGACGGGTTGGAAGAAGTTTATGATTACTTCATGGATAAACATGGCAAGTTCAAAACCATGGCGGATATTGGCACCTATCTGCACCTGATCAAAAAGGCCGAGCCGCGATTTACCGGGCGGGCAATCAAGAATATTACCGATGCAATCAAGATGCGGGCGATGGATATTGATTTGCCTGATGAATGGTTTGAGAAGCCGGAAAACTTCATGCACAAGTCTTATGATGAGAAGTCTGCAATGATCGCTGAATTGCGCAACCCGTTCACCATTGAAATGGTGATGCAGGAAATCAACCGCTATGCAGATTCCGAATTCCGCTACACAGATAAATCCGACAATGCGGCGGTGGAGGATATTATCCGCCGCGAACGGCAGCGCGAAAAAGCGGTGAAGATTATCGGTGAGATGAAGGCTGATGGCCGGTGGGGGGCATGAGGTGGTAGATTTTGAGTTGCTTTTTTTACCAGGGACTGGCTATGAAACTCCTTCATGAAAACAAACTGATCTTTGGCAGTCTCTACACTGTCAACGAGCCACATATGGTGGAGCGTTATAATCGGGCATTGGAGGGGTTTGGGTTGCCTCATACCAAGCTTAAAGAATTTCAGATTGATATGACCGGTTATTCGCCGGAAATCGCCAAAGAATTGGACGATTTGCAATATTTGGATCCAGCCGGGATCAATCGGCGTTTTATCATTTTAACACCGGATCAGTCCGAGCTTCCGGTGGTGCATACCTATTTCTCCAATACTGAAGACCTGATGGTGAAGTTTTTCACGCTCAATGCGCGCGCGCTTTATGCGTTGACGATCAAGGATGTTGTATTTGGAGAGATTGAGGATTCGGTGTTTGCAGTCGAGGATATTGAGGATTTGCTGGCTATTGAACAAGTGGAGTTTAAAATTTCCACTCCGACAAACCTGATGGGGAAAGCCGGTGAACTCAAAACGATGATTGAGCGTTTACGCAAAGAACCCAATGCCTGGCGTGACAATGAACTGCTCAAAAAAATGGTGAAGACTGTTAAAATGACCGGTGACATTCGCACCAACACTTTGCTGCCAGATGAAGTAATCTTTCGCCACAATACCTATTGGACTGCGCATTTTGGCGGGGTTTATGTTTTTATTGATGAAAATGAAACAACAGTAATCGGTGATCCATCGGCGCCGGGGTTTCGCCGTTCACGGCCCTGGCAGGTGAGCTATCTGGATATTGACGACAAAAAGCAAGTCTATCAGTTTCTGCTGGATACCGGGCGCATTGAGTTGCCGCGCGGTTCGTGGATTGAGCGTACCGGGTTGCTGGAGCAGCGTGCAAACCGGTTGGCATTGTGGATGGCTAAAGAACTTGAACCGGAACTGGATTTTAATCGGGCAGACAAACGCTGGATAAAATCCTGGGTGGCGCGCAATCCAAAACTGGTGGAAAGTGAGGGCAGTATCCCGCTGATTGCCTGGGTATCGGCTCAGGTAAGTAACTGGTCGGGGCTTGATATGGAAGAGATCAATCCCAAGCACCGTTTTGTTTTATGTCGGGCAATGCCTGAACACGAGGATCGGTTTTTGATCAATCGGCTGATATCAGAATATCTGCCATTCGACTATATGATGCGTTACATTTATAATAAGCCTGCATTTTATAAAGAGTATGAAACCTGGCCTGAGAGTTATCGCAAGTTTGTTGTTGGTGAAGTCAGCAATAATTATTTGCCCAATCGCGCCGGTTATCGCCAACAGTATTATCATTAGGAACTGACATGCTTGATCCAGTAGTTGCCGCAATTAAAGATATGTTCGCCTTTTTTGGGAGGAGCATTGCAAAACTTTTTGCCTGGTTGATCTGGCCGTTTGTCTGGGTAAGTGGCTGGTACTCCAAACGTGGCTGGATATTAAGGGGTGTTGTGGGGGCGTTATTTCTGGGCTGGCTGATTTCCTATGGTTATTTCTTCTGGCAGACCCAACGCTGGTCCGGCTTTGATCCTGATTATGTGGCTGCTTATGATTTTGGCGGAAATCAAACTGAGCCTGGTGAGCCGATTTCCTCAACTGTAGGTTCTGATTCTGTATGCGGGCGTTCAAGTATCATCAAGGTATCGCGTGATCTGATTGATTATAATGTTAATCGCAATGTCTGGATTCCTTCGATGCTAATGACGAAACTTGGGTTTTTTGGAATGGACTGGAAGCGTACGCCCTATTTTGACAATAAAGAGGCTTTCCAACGCGGGATAAATGAAGGGTTACGCCGGGCGTCGCGCCAATTTGTTGATACTTTGGGCAGGGTGCGGGGTACTTCACGCATTGATCCGGATTTGCAAACCGCACGTGAAAAACTCAATTATCCTGAGGATGCCTGGTACATCAGTTGGAAAGGTCCGCAGGTAACAACACCAACGCGCTACCGTGAAGCTATGGATTCCCTTGATGCATTTAATGTATCGCTTAGCAAGTGCGAAGCCCAGTTCGATGTGCGTGCTGACAATCTGCAAAAGTTCCTGGACGAAATTGCAAGTGCCATTGGCTCGACATCTGATATTTTGCGCGGCCGCATGGAAGAGAGCAATGCGGGTTGGTTTGATCCCCGGGCGGATGACCGTTTCTGGTTTGCCTATGGCCAACTTTACGCTTATTACGGCATGCTTGCGGCTGCCCGCAGTGATTTTAAATCTGTGTCACAGGAGAGAAACCTAACACGGATATGGGATCGCGCTCTGGAACAGTTGCAGGCAGCGCTTGGAATCCAACCAGTAATTATTTCCAATGGTGGTGAAGCCAGTTGGATCATGCCATCGCATCTGGCGACGATGGGTTTTTATCTGTTGCGGGTACGCGCCAATCTGACTGAAATGCGAGACGTGCTTAGAAACTAATTTGCGCTGGTGCAGGGCTTCTTATGAATACTGCGATATCAATAGCCTGGAAAAGCATTGTTGTTGCCTTCATTGTGCTTGGTTTCAAGGTTGTTGCAGCGTGGCTTTCTGACAGTGTGGCACTATATTCTGATGCGGTTGAGAGCATCGTAAATGTTGCAACGGCAATAGCGGCGCTGGCGGCTATTATCTATGCATCGCGCCCACCCGATGACAATCACCCCTTTGGCCATGAGAAGGCGGAGTATTTTGTGGCAATGATCGAAGCGGTGCTGATTGGTGCAGCGGCTTTTGCTATTATTTCGCAAGCCTGGTTTTCCTACAGTGCCAGTGATATTCTTGATGTACCGGCAGAGGCTTTTGCGTTCAATATTATTGCCAGTATTATCAATGGTGCCTGGTGTTTTATCCTGATCAGAAAGGGGCGCGAGTTACATTCGTTTGCACTGGAAGCGGATGGGTGGCATTTATTCGCTGATGTATTGTCGTCTGTTGGTGTGTTGGCTGGCATATTGTTGGCGAAATTGACCGGTATTGCATTTCTTGATCCACTGCTGGCGGTACTGGTTGCGTTGAATATTTTATGGTCCGGTTGGAAATTGCTGAAATCCTCTTTCCATGGATTGATGGATACTGCTCCCGATGAAACCACGATTGATGCAATCCGGCTGGTGATTGCCAATGAAGGCGGTGGAGCGTTGGAAGCGCATGATCTGCGCACTCGTCTTTCAGGCCCTGTGACCTTTATTGAATTTCACCTGGTGGTTGATGGAGATTTGAGCGTCAATCAGGCCCATGTAATTTGCGATCGAATTGAAAACAAACTTGCCAGCGTGCTGCCCAATTGCCGAATCAGCATTCATGTGGAGCCGGAATACAAAGCTGAAAAACACAATTCGATACAAATATAGGTTGTAATTTCGGCATTATTTTACTTGCGAAAATGCCATGCAGTCTATTTTCTGGTCAAGCGTTTGAAATCATTTGATTTAATTTCCTGTTGATTTAATTCCAATTCACTATCTTGGGTAGTGTTTTGTTTACATTTACAACCTATAGTGTTATTTACATTAAAGAATTCGCGGAGTGATTGCCGCTGACGAGACACGAAGTGCTGATCCCCCTGCTAATTCCTCAGCACAACGTGTACCTGCCTAAGGGCAGGTTTATAAAACGGAAGGTTCGGTCCAATCCGCCCGGAGCGAACCTTCCAATTTTGTATTACCCTTCAAAAATTATTCAAAATCAGTATCTGATCCAGCGCTATATTATTCCTTGCACTGGAATTGGCATGGATGTACAAAACTGCATGATCAATTTTGTTTCCAATCTGGCATGGCGGTGGGCTTCTTTCACAAGCGGCTGACTTTTCTATGTAATTTGAAACTATCGAAAGCCGCCGGAGGTTCTCCAGGCGGCATTTTTGTTGCTGTAAACGGGAATTGGTTTGGCGGTAACGCGAAAGGCTTGAAGCATGGCTTCCGAGGATAAAATCTATACCAGTGAGGGCGGCGTTAAAATTTCCCGCCACAGCGTTAGCGTAGATTATGCAAGTGCCATAGATTCGGTGCTGGACCGTGTGGATAATTCGCGCGGGGCGGTGCTTTCTTCGAACTATGAATATCCTGGCCGCTACACCCGATGGGATACTGCCATTGTTGATCCGCCGCTTGGCATTGAGGGGCGAGGGCGCAGCGTTGAGATTATCGCCTACAACCAGCGCGGTGAGGTATTGCTGCCGGGTATTTTCGATTTTATCCGTGATCATGATCATCTGTTGAGTTGTACTTTTTCGGGTGAAAAAATTGAAATACAGGTGAAAGAACAAGGCGCGGTGGTGAGCGAAGAAGAGCGTTCGCGTTCGCCGACTGTATTTAGTGTTGTTCGTCGCATTGTCGATTTGTTTCGCAGCGATGAGGATGCAAGTCTGGGGCTTTATGGTGCTTTTGGTTATGATCTGGCGTTCCAGTTTGATGATTTGGAATTCATTATGGAGCGTGCAGCGCAACAGCGTGACCTGGTGCTTTATCTGCCTGATGAAATTCTCGTTGTTGACCACCATCGCGCAATAGCCTGGCATGAGCGTTATGAATATTCGATCGGGCAGGCAACAACCAAAGGCATTGAGCGAACCGGTGCGCCTGCACCTTTTGTGCCCACCGATATTGCTCCACCAAGGTGCGATCACAATCCGGGCGAATATGCAAAGAACGTCGAGAAAGCCAAGGAAAAATTCCGCAAGGGTGATCTGTTTGAAGTGGTGCCGGGGCAAATGTTTTTTGAGCGCTGCACCACAAAGCCCTCGATGATTTCGCGTAAATTAAAAGCAATCAATCCTTCTCCTTATTCATTTTTTATCAATCTGGGTGACAATGAATTTCTGGTGGGTGCGTCGCCGGAAATGTTTGTGCGGGTCACCGGCAGGCGCATTGAAACCTGTCCGATATCGGGCACCATCAGGCGTGGTGAAGATGCAATTGAAGATTCTGAACAGATACTCAAACTGCTCAATTCGAAAAAAGATGAAGCTGAACTCACCATGTGTTCCGATGTTGACCGCAATGATAAATCGCGGGTTTGCGAACCGGGTTCCGTGCGGGTTATCGGGCGGCGGCAAATTGAGATGTATTCCAAACTTATTCATACGGTTGATCATATTGAAGGCCGGTTGCTTGAAGGGATGGATGCTTTCGACGGATTTTTGTCCCATGCCTGGGCGGTGACGGTTACCGGTGCGCCCAAACTATGGGCGATGCGATATATTGAAGAAAACGAAAAGTCGCCACGGGCCTGGTATGGCGGGGCAATCGGGGCGGTGGGTTTTAACGGTGACATGAATACCGGGCTGACGCTTCGAACCGTGCGTATCAAAGATGGTATTGCAGAGGTGCGTGCGGGGGCTACATTGCTCAATGATTCTGATCCTGATGAAGAGGAGGCGGAGACTGAATTGAAAGCATCCGCTATGCTGGCGGCAGTGCGGGAAGCGGGAAAATCAAATGTTCTGGGTGGCACGCGGGATGCTTCCAAAGTGGGTGAGGGGGTTAATATTCTTCTGGTTGATCATGAAGATTCCTTTGTGCATACGCTTGCCAATTATTTCCGTCAGACCGGTGCAAGTGTGACAACGTTGCGCTCGCCAATTGCTGATCATGTTCTCGATGAGCTGCGCCCCCACCTTGTGGTGCTTTCACCGGGGCCTGGTTCACCGTCAGATTTTGACTGCCGTGCTACCATTGAGAAGGTTCGTGATCGTAAAATTCCATTGTTTGGGGTTTGTCTGGGATTGCAGGCGATTGTGGAAGCCTACGGCGGTGCGTTGCTCCAACTTGCAGATCCGATGCATGGCAAGCCGTCACGCATTTCCATTGAACAGGCTGGCATTGTGTTTTCAGGTTTGGACAATGCGGTTACTGTGGGCAGATATCACTCCTTGTTTGCTGATCGCGAAAAACTGCCCGACGAATTTATCATCACAGCGCAAAGCCATGATGGAGTGATCATGGGTATTGAGCACAAGAGTGAACCGGTGGCTGCGGTGCAGTTTCACCCGGAATCGATCATGTCACTTGGCTCCGATGCCGGGATGCGAATGATTGAAAATGTGGTGGCGCATCTGGCCCGGCCGACAGATGGCTGAGAAGACATATCTGGTCACCCGTTATTTACCGATGAATTTTCTTATTCTGGCAATTACCAGCCTTTGCACCCGTGCATTTTTATCGATACCGACATGATCGACGCCATTAATGGTGATGTTTTGCAACCTTCCGTTAAAACCTCTGCCACGGCGGTAATTGTTGCCTGAAGGAATCTTGTAGTTGACGACCTGAGCAACATTTGGTCCAAATGGATTGGGGTTGGCAAAACCGGGGTCGAGACCGATTACCAGACCAACCTTGACGCCGCCTTTTGCCAGGGCGTTGGCAAATTTTGGCGCTTCAACACCACCCAGAGAATGGCCGACAATTACTATTGGGTAGGATACTTTTCCCCGCCGGGCGCGGCTGATGATGTTTTGTGCAAGTCCCTGCCAGTCGCCATTGGCAATTACGCGCGCACGCACTCCCGAGGCCTTTAAACGGCGCGTCATCTGGTCCATACCGCGTGAAAACACGTTCATAAATCCACGGATCATATAAACCTCTTCGCTGAATGCGGGGACCGCTGAAAAAGACGAGAAGGTAATTGTTGTTGCGAGAAGCAAATTGCGAATTACGGCCTTATTTGGATACATGGGATACGCCTTTACACATAGGTTTTTTAAATTTAACCGGCTGATCTTAACCTAACCAGTGGGGGATTCAATTCGTTTTAGAGTATTAATCCGATTGATGATTTTGCTCGCGACCATTGTTTTCCAGGTGCTGCGCACTTCGTCCGGTATGCTTGTTGAGCCTGTGCGGATGCTGAAGCTCTGTCGGGTTGAGCAGTTAACTATTAATAGGGGACAGTAACCGATTAAATTCAATTTAATCGGTTACTGTCCCCTATTAAACATGCCTGGTTGTTCACTCAATGCATTCCAGCACCAGCGTCATGAATAAAAGTGCAAACTTGCGGGGCTTTCCATAAAAACCTAACGCAGTATTGCTGCAATGCGGCTTTTATCAAAAGCCCCGCGCAGAGATTTTTGGTCTGGTTCCGAAGTAAGCCCACAGTAACGAGGCCCT
>JAKISV010000090.1 GCA_021648425.1 Rhizobiaceae bacterium | reverse complement strand
ATTCGAAGACGCTTTTACTTTCATTTTTGAAGAAACCAACCATGGCTGGGTCTGGGCTCATGCCTACCAGTTTGACGATGACACGGCGACATTCATTGTCGAATGTTCACAGCGCACCTATGACAATTTTGGCTTTGAAGAAATGAGTCAGGAACAATCGGTAAAAACCTGCGAAGAGATTTTTTCAAAACATCTTGGTGGCCATGGATTGATGACTAATTCAGCCCACGTTCGCGGTTCTGCCTGGATCAATTTTCCCAGGGTGAATTGTCAAAAATGGCATCACGAAAATATTGTGCTGATGGGCGATGCTGCGGCTACCGGACATTTTTCCATTGGTTCGGGTTCGCGGCTGGCATTTGACAGCGCGATTTCCCTGGCAGAACTTCTGCATACTGAAGCTGATATGAGTGCCGCGTTTGAACGTTACCAGGAAGACCGGCGACTGGAAGTTTTGCGTTTGCAATCGGCTGCGCGCAATTCGCTGGAATGGTTTGAAGATATCGAACGCTATTTTGATCTCCATCCCATCCAGTTCAATTATTCCCTGCTGACCCGCTCCCAGCGAATTTCCCATGAAAACCTTCGCCTACGTGACAAAAAATGGCTTGAACTGGCTGAGAACTGGTTTCAGGAACGTGCAGGAGCACCCAAAGGCACCGTGCGTGCACCAATGTTTGCGCCTTACAAACTACGCGATATGGAGCTTATCAACCGCATAGTGGTTTCTCCCATGGCGCAATATAAATCGACGAATGGTATTCCCGACGACTGGCACCTTGTCCATTACGCCGAACGCGCCAAGGGAGGTGCCGGGCTGGTATTTACAGAAATGACCTGCGTTAGTCCCGAAGGTCGAATTACGCCGGGATGTCCCGGTCTTTATGCACCCGAACATGAAGCGGGCTGGCAGCGGATTGTCGACTTTGTGCATGCTGAGACCCCCGCAAAAATTTGTTGCCAACTGGGTCACGCAGGCCCCAAAGGTTCAACTCAATTGGGCTGGCAGGAGATGGATGCACAGTTGAAAAGTGGTAACTGGTCACTAATTGCGGCATCGCAAATTGCCTGGTCTGTAAATAATCAGACTCCAAAAGCTATGGACCGCAGTGACATGGACGAAATCACCGCCCGGTTTGTAGCCTCAGCAAAAATGGCTGAGCGTGCCGGGTTCGACATGATTGAATTGCATTTTGCCCATGGCTATTTGTTGTCTTCATTCATTTCCCCGCTGACCAACAAACGTCAGGACGAATATGGCGGCAGCCTGGGAAACCGCATGCGTTTTCCTCTCGAAATTTGCCACGCTGTGCGTAAAGTCTGGCCTGACAACAAACCCATTTCAGTCAGAATATCCGCCAGTGATTGGGTGGGTGAAGAAGGTATCACACCGCAAGATGCAGTGGAAATCGCCCGAATGCTGAAAGGTGCGCATATTGATATATGCGATGTTTCATCCGGCCAGACATCAACCAGGGCTGAGCCGGTTTATGGGCGCATGTACCAGACACCAATGTCAGATAAAATCCGCCAGGAGGCAAAAATCGCAACGATGGCGGTGGGTAATATTTATGAACCCGATCACGTCAATTCAATTCTGATGGCCGGGCGCGCTGATCTTGTTTGCCTTGCCCGCCCACATCTGGCCAATCCCTATTGGACATTGCATGCGGCCACCCAACTGGGTGACCGTGAAGTCAATTGGCCCAAACCGTATCTGGCGGGGTCTGAACAGATGTACAGATTGGCCCAACGCGCAGAAGCTGCGACAATAAGGGTTTGAGCGATGGGTGATCTTTCTGGAAAACATGCATTGATAACCGGTGGCGGTACCGGCATAGGAGCCGCTATTGCTCTGCGATTGGCCAACGCAGGCGCTAAAGTAACAATCAGCGGCAGGCGGCTTGCGCCACTTGAAGAGCAGTGCGCAAAAAATGCTTTAATCAAAGCAGCTACCGTGGATGTAATCGACCCTGAAAGCGTTGCCGCAATGTTTGCTGGTGCGCGTGATAAAAATGGGCCGGTGGATATTGTGATAGCCAATGCAGACATTGGCAAAGCAGCGCCAATTGGCAAAACCAGCCTGGAGATGTGGAATGAAACCATGCAGGTTAACCTCACCGGTACATTCCTCACCCTTAAACATGCAGCCGCTGTAATGGCTGAACTTCAATGGGGCCGTATGATAACCATCGCTTCAACTGCCGGATTGATGGGTTCAGCCTATACAAGCGCCTATAGCGCCTCAAAACATGGTGTTATTGGCTTGACCAGATGCCTGGCTGTAGAACTGGCTGGAAGCGGCGTCACGGTAAATGCGGTTTGCCCGGGGTTTACTGAAACCGACATGGTCAAAAAAAGCGTCGCCAACATCATGAAAAAGACCGGCAGAGATGAGGAATTTGCCCGCAAGGCCCTGGCTGACACCAATCCGCTTGGCCGCATTATACAGCCCGAAGAAGTGGCCGCCGCCGTTTTGTGGCTGGTGGGACCGGGGTCTGATGCAATTACTGGCCAATCGATTTCTGTTTGCGGAGGTGCCACATGGTAGTGAACCTTCTAAATAAAGAACCAGAAGAAAACGCCAGCAAATCGCACCTGCGGCTTTGGATACAATTGCTGCGGGTATCACGTTCAATCGAGGCGGAAATCCGTGATCGCCTGCGGCGCGAGTTTAACGAAACGCTACCCCGCTTCGATGTAATGGCAGCACTTTACCGCAAGCCTGAAGGCATGATGATGTCTGAGCTTTCGCGCTTCCTGATGGTATCAAACGGCAACGTTACCGGCATCGTTGATCGCCTGGTTAAAGATGGTCTGGCACTACGCTCCCAGCGAGATGGCAATCGGCGTTCCTGGTTTATTTGTCTGACAAAAACCGGAACGCAAAACTTCGAAAAAATGGCGTTGGCCCACGAAAACTGGATTTCGCAACTATTGCAATCATGCGATGGCGATGAAATCGAAATATTGCGCGCGGGTCTCTCCCGGCTGAACAAAGACTGGCAGGGAAACCATGAATAATCTGGTAGATTTCAAACCTGAGCATTTTAACTGGCGAATTGAAAACAAGGTTGCGATCATCTCGCTCAAAGGTGCTGAACGTAAAAATCCACTGACATTTGAGAGCTATGGTGAGTTGCGCGACACTTTCCGCAACCTCGCCTATGCTGATGATATCGGCGCGGTGGTATTTACCTCAAATGGCGGTAATTTCTGTTCCGGTGGAGATGTCCATGACATCATTGAACCACTCACAAAAATGAACATGAAGCAATTACTGGATTTTACCCGCATGACCGGCGACCTGGTAAAAGCTATGATCAATTGTTCTAAACCCATCATTAGCGCAGTGGATGGCGTCTGCGTTGGGGCCGGTGCAATTATCGCCATGGCCTCGGACATGCGCTTTGCCACGCCCGCAGCAAAAACTGCGTTTTTATTCACGCGCGTTGGTTTGGCTGGTTGCGATATGGGTGCCTGCGCCATGCTTCCGCGCATCATCGGTCAGGGGCGTGCCGCTGATCTGCTTTATACCGGCAGAACCATGAGTGCCGCCGAAGGCGAAGCCTGGGGTTTTTACAATCGCCTGATTGAAGCGGACAGTCTGGAAAATGAAGCCGTAAAACTGGCAGGTGATCTGGCCAACGGTCCGGCATTTGCCCATGGCATCACCAAAACCCAGCTTAATCAGGAATGGTCAATGGGTCTGGAACAGGCGATTGAAGCAGAGGCCCAGGCTCAGGCAATATGTATGCAGACCCAGGATTTCAAACGCGCCTATCAGGCATTTGTCGCAAAAAAACGACCGAAATTTGAGGGCAACTGATGGCAGATAAATCTTTCCTCAACTGGCCGTTTTTGGATGATACCCATCGTCAACTTTCCCAGGAGTTGGAAAATTGGTGTAAAACAAATCTCCCTGTTGACCATGCGGATGTTGATGTTGCCTGTGTTAAACTGGTGGACAAGCTGGGCAGTTCGGGTTGGCTGAATTATTCGGCCATTGATCCTGATAACTCCAAGCCCTTTGATGTGCGAAGTCTTTGTCTGATACGCGAAATTTTGGCTCGTCATGACGGATTGGCTGATTTTGCTTTTGCCATGCAGGGCCTCGGTGCAGGAGCAATTTCTCTTTTTGGAAATAATGAACAACGAAACTGGTTATACAAAACCCGCGCTGGTAAAGCTCTCGCAGCTTTCGCCTTGAGCGAACCCAAATCCGGCTCCGATGTTGCCAATATTGAAACGACTGCACAGCTGGATGGCAGTAATTATGTTTTGAATGGCGAAAAGACCTGGATATCAAACGGCGGCATTGCGGATTTTTATATCGTGTTTGCGCGAACCGGCGAGGGGCCCGGCTCAAAGGGTCTGTCAGCCTTTCTGGTTCCCGCCGACACTCCTGGTATTGAAATCGCCGAGCGCCTTGAAACAATTGCGCCCCACCCCCTGGCCCGTATTATCTTCACAGACGTCAAACTGCGCGATACCGCGCTAATTGGCAAACCCGGCCAGGGCTTTGCCATCGCTATGGCGGTGCTTGATATTTTCCGCTCAACGGTTGGAGCCGCCGCATTGGGCTTTGCCCGCCGGGCGCTGGATGAAACACTCAAACGTGTTGGCAAGCGTGAATTGTTCGGTTCGCCAATGTTTGATCTGCAAATGGTTCAGGGTCACATTGCGGAGATGGCGTTGGATATCGATGCATCTGCGCTGCTGGTTTATCGCGCCGCCTGGACAAAAGATATGGGCGCCAACCGGGTGACGCGCGAGGCTGCTATGGCAAAACTACATGCAACAGACCGCGCGCAGATTGTTATCGACAAAGCCGTGCAAATCCATGGCGCAGACGGCGTACGCAGTGGTCATATTGTTGAAAAACTCTACCGTGAAATTAGAGCATTACGCATCTATGAAGGGGCATCTGATGTGCAGAAAATTATTATTGCCCGCCAGACAATATCAGGAGGAAAATAATGCTGGGGCCAAGTGCACATACAGATACGTTTTCCCGCGATAACCTGCCGCCACCAGAACTTTGGCCGGATTTTCTGATTGATGATTTTGACTACCCCGACCATATCAATGTTGGTGTGGAACTGACCGATACAATGGTGAACAAGGGGTTTGGCGATCACACCGCTTTGATAGGCAATGGCCGTCGGCGGACCTATAAAGAACTGACCGACTGGACCAATCGTCTGGCCCATGTGCTGATAGATGATTATGGCGTCGAGCCGGGAAACCGTCTGCTCATTCGATCCGCCAACAATCCGGCCATGGTTGCCTGCTGGCTCGCGGCTACTAAAGTTGGCGCAGTAGTGGTAAACACCATGCCGATGCTCAGAAAAGCCGAACTCACCAAAATTGTCGACAAGGCGGAGATAAAGCTGGCTCTTTGCGATACCCGCATGACGGATGAAATTGTGTCCTGCGCTAAGGACAGTAAATTTCTGGAAAAAGTTGTCGGCTTTGATGGCACCGCTAATCACGATGCGGAACTGGATCGTGCCGCTTTGAACAAATCCGTAATTTATTCAGCCATCCAAACCGGACGCGATGATGTGGCTTTACTGGGGTTTACCTCAGGCACCACTGGTGAAGCCAAAGCAACGATGCATTTTCATCGCGATTTGCTGATCATTGCCGATGGTTACGCCCGCGAGGTATTGCAGGTAACACCGCAAGATGTATTTGTTGGCTCCCCGCCGCTGGCATTTACCTTTGGGCTTGGCGGCCTGGCAATCTTTCCATTGAGGTTTGGTGCAGCAGCCACATTGCTGGAAAATGCAACACCACCCAACATGATCGATATTATTCAAACCTATAAAGCCACTATTAGTTTCACTGCACCAACAGCCTATCGTGCGATGATGGAAGCAATGGATGAGGGGGCGGATTTGTCTTCCCTGCGTGTTGCTGTTTCAGCCGGTGAGACCCTGCCAGCCCCGGTGTTTGAAGATTGGGTTGCCAAAACCGGCACCCCAATTCTTGATGGCATTGGTGCGACTGAATTATTGCATATCTTCATTTCAAATCGCTTTGATACCGCTCGTCCCGCCTGTACCGGTATCCCGGTCACCGGATATGAGGCTCGAATTGTCGATGAAAATGGCACCGAAAAACCGCGTGGCGAAACTGGATTTCTCGCAGTGCGCGGTCCAACCGGTTGCCGTTATCTCAATGATAAACGTCAGGGGGAATATGTGCAAAATGGCTGGAACTTAACCGGCGACGCCTTTTGGCAGGATAAGGAAGGGTTTTTCCATTTTGCTGCCCGAACCGACGACATGATTATTTCTTCGGGCTATAACATTGCCGGACCGGAAGTGGAGGCTGCCCTCTTGGCCCATGAAATGGTAGCCGAGTGTGGTGTGATTGGTATACCTGATGAACAACGCGGGCAAATTGTCGAAGCACATATTGTTTTGAAAGAAGGCTTCCAACCCGGTGAAGAACTGGTCCAGACACTGCAGGATTTTGTTAAGGCGACTATCGCCCCCTATAAATACCCGCGTTCAGTCAGGTTCATCAAAGAACTGCCAAAAACACCCACCGGCAAAGTTCAGCGCTTCCGCCTTCGAAGCGCTGACCAATAGGGAGTATCACTATGAGCGAAAACAAGCCCTACGATCCGGCAAAGGAAGGCGCGCAAATGGAGTTTGACGGCCGCATGGCCTATCTTGATTATCTCAAACTCGATGAGATTTTAGGTGCGCAAAAGCCATTATCCCAAACCCATGACGAAATGCTGTTCATCATTCAGCATCAGACATCTGAACTCTGGATAAAGCTGGCAATCCATGAACTGACTGCTGCGCGCATTGCAATCGCAGATGACAATCTACCCGCCGCCTTTAAGATGCTTGCCAGGGTATCACGAATTTTCGAGCAGCTTAATAATGCCTGGGATGTTTTGCGCACTATGACCCCCAGTGAATATACAGAATTTCGCGAGGTTCTTGGTCAGTCTTCAGGCTTCCAATCCTGGCAGTATCGCCTGGTGGAATATCTACTGGGCAATCGCAACCACGCCATGCTCAAACCCCACGCCCACCGCCCGCAAATAATGGAAATGCTGGAAAAAGAACTGCGTACCCCCAGCATCTATGATGAGGCTTTACGCCTGCTGGATCGCAATGGAATTTCCATTCCGGATAGGATCCTGAACCGTGATTTTTCCCAAACCCACAAAGCGGATTTGGATGTGCAGGAAGCCTGGAAAAAAGTATACAGCGCGCCGGAAAAATACTGGTCTCTTTATGAACTTGCAGAAAAACTCGTGGATTTTGAGGACTATTTCCGTCGCTGGCGTTTTAATCACGTCACCACTGTTGAGCGTATCATCGGTTCCAAGCGCGGCACTGGCGGCACCGGTGGCGTATCCTATCTGCAAAAAATGCTCAAAGTTGAGTTGTTTCCCGAATTGTGGAGCGTGCGTACACAATTGTAGCACACCAATATATGTGGAGTAAGAAATTGAATAAAACTCATAACCCCGAACACTGGCCGCGCCCGATGGGATATTCAAATGCGGTCTCGGCAACCGGAAGAATGATCTTCATAGCCGGTCAAATTGGCTGGAATGATGCTCAGGAATTTGAATCCGATGATTTTGTCGCCCAGACCAGACAGGCACTTTCAAATATCAAGGCCTGTCTTGAAGCGGCTGGCTCGCAACCCGCCCATATTGTACGCATGACCTGGTACGTGCTCGACAAAAAGGAATATCTGGGCGCTCTAGGGCAGGTTGGTGAAGTGTATCGTGAAGAACTGGGGCGACTATACCCCGCCATGAGTCTGGTTGAAGTCAGCGCGTTGGTGGAAGATAAAGCCAGATTGGAAATCGAAGTAACCGCAGTTGTTCCCCACTAACCACCCTGCCTACGAGTTTGGTTCAGCCAAGTATTACATCTTGTTCATTACACAAACTTAATTTGAAAAATGTCCTTTCAATCCTCAGATTACCCCCACTGGTAAATGTCAGAAATGGATTATCTGAAAGGATGTATAAATGTTTGGATTGAAAAAACGCACCTGGTTAATCGCCTCAATTGTGATTGCACTAATTGGTACCGGCGCTGTGGCCTCCCGTTACAACAGTTACGGAATAAAAGACCGCGCTGATTTTGCAACCTACATGATTACCAGAAAACTTGAACTCAATGATGCCCAGGAGGCTTCACTCGACAAGCTATCAAAAAGCTGGGTGGATTCTGCGGGTACGATGAAGTCATTTCGAAATGCCATGCTTGAAGAGGTCAAGACTTTGGCCACCGGAGAAAATCTCTCGGTTGAGCAGGTAAATGCCCTGCGAGATAAAATCAAAGCTGAATTTGATCGCCGCGCTGATCTGATAGCTCCGCAGTTTGTAGATTTTTACAATGGATTGGACAGTGAGCAAAAAGCCAAAATTGTAGCCCGGTTGGATGATGCATCAAAAAGCATGGGAAAACGTGGATCACGCCCACATTGGGGTTTTGGCGGGCGTAAACATCATGGTGATAAGTATAGGGAATAAATTGACGCAATAATATTTTGATAAATAAATCAAACCCGGTCAATTATTGACCGGGTTTTTGTTTTTTCAGGCGGCAATTCTTCAGCCCTGCTTAACAATAATAGGCGTCAGCAGATCACCAAAATTACCATCGCCGCAATGATGACGAGCGGAGCGGATCAACTCAACGGAAACGCCCGATTCCACAGCCTTCATTACGGACTGATTAAGCCGATGCAAATCATTGGCTACCATGCGAATGGCGGCCTGCTGGTCTGCGTTCATCGAAGAGGCCATTTCCTCACTTCGTTCTTTAACCGGTGGTTTGGCATTCATAACTAATCTCCATTTTAGTTTGTGCTATCGGCTTGCGCCTAAATGAGCACGGGATCGTTTGCACTATTCGGCTGCTGCCGTGAATTGCGCGCTTTCAGTGGATTCGCCCATTGCAGTGGTTGACGATTTGCCACCGGTAATTGCCATGGATACAGCGTCAAAATAGCCTGTTCCCACTTCGCGCTGGTGCTTGGTGGCTGTATAACCGTTTGCTTCGGAAGCAAATTCTGCGACCTGAAGTTCTGAATAGGCCGACATCTGGCGGTCTTTATAGCCGCGGGCCAATTCAAACATGCCGTGGTTGAGCTGATGGAAACCCGCCAGTGTGATAAACTGGAATTTATATCCCATCGCACCCAGTTCGCGCTGGAATTTGGCAATGGTCGCATCATCCAGATTGGCTTTCCAGTTGAAACTGGGTGAGCAATTATAGGCCAACATCTGATCAGGGTGCACTTTGCGTACCGCTTCAGAGAAGCGCTTGGCTTGCTCCAGGTCAGGTTTGGAAGTCTCACACCACACCAGATCGGCATATTCACTATAGGCAATGCCCCTGGCGATGCAGGGTTCCAGGCCGTTTTTCACGTGGTAAAATCCTTCTGCGGTGCGCCCGGCATCATAATCGACAAATGGCTTGTCGTTTTCGTCAATGTCTGAAGTCAATAGCTTGGCTGCTTCCGCATCGGTTCTTGCCACCACCAGGGTTGGCGTACCCATCACATCAGCTGCAAGTCGCGCCGCACTGAGGTTTCGAACATGCTGGGCAGTTGGAATAAGAACCTTGCCACCCAGATGGCCGCATTTTTTTTCTGAGGCGAGTTGGTCTTCATAGTGAACAGCTGCAGCACCAGCCTCAATATAGGCCTTCATCAGTTCAAATGAATTCAGTGGGCCGCCGAACCCGGCCTCTGCATCGGCAATAATCGGCGCAAACCAGGTATCAACGGACAGGCCCTTACCCTCAGAAGTTTCAATCTGATCGGCGCGCTGCAAAGTGCGGTTGATGCGTTTGGCCAGTTCCGGCCCGGCATTAGCAGGATAAAGGGACTGGTCTGGATACATTGCACCGGCCGTATTGGCATCTGCCGCTACCTGCCAGCCTGAAAGATAAATCGCTTTTAGCCCGGCGCGTACCATCTGCATCGCCTGATTGCCCGACAGCGCACCAAGCGCGTTGACAAAATCTTCTTCATGAACAAGTTGCCACAAACGGTTGGCACCCATTTCTGCCAGCGTGTGTTTGATATCAACAGAACCACGCAGGCGCTGCACGTCTTCAACACTATAGGGGCGTTTCACGCCATCATAACGGCCCTCAGGCGCGCTTGGGACAAGATTATAGAAATCAGTCATTGGTTTGTCCTTCAACAAAAATACAATATTGAAGTCACAATTTTACAAAAACACAATAAAATCCAGAGAAATGTACCTAAATTGCGGAAAAAAAGAGTAAATTCGTCAGGAATTGTCAATTATTCTTGTAAAATTGTAAAAATTGTAAAATAATTATTTCAGGAGATAAGCATTTGAAAGACATTGGGAAATATATTGATATTAAAATTATCTCACCCAGGGAGTTTATCGAATATATAAATAATTCTTGATTCTGGACACTGGGGAAGGCTTTCCCCTACAGATAGTAATACACAAAGACCTATGACCGATACTCCTCGGGAAGCATCCCTTTTCTTGTAACACAGTAATATATGAAGAGTTCCATTATAATTAGGTGGTTGTCCTTGTTCATCTCCCGGGCTAAGATATCGTACTTTGCAATGAGTACTATAATTCTCTGGAGATCTCTGGTGGAATACTTTTTTAGCCCATCAATATATGTTTGCTGGTTCCTTTTACCCCTGATCTGGGCTTTGGAAAGAGCCTCCTCTCTGGACCAGGAGTCGGCAAAAAGCTGGGATAGAGTTAACAGTTTTCTAAACTGCCATTGAAGACCGGATATAAGCTGTACCGGGGAACCTTCTCCTCCCAGAGCTATCTTGTGAAGTATTTCAATCGAAGAGGAGAAATCTCCTGAGGCCATTTTTTTAAAAAGTGTAAATACATTTTCTTCTTTGCTGTGATAGATAAATTGTTCGATATCACCTTCACTAATTTGTGAACCTTCACCAAAGAACACCGAAAGTTTTGTACAGGCAATTCTTAAATCACTGGTATTATTTTCCACCATTTCAAGAAGAAGCTCAACAGCATCCTGGGAAACAGAGATTCTCTCTTTTCTGAAAAAATTTGAGATCCATGTTTTTTTTTGATTTTCAAATAGTTCCCAGAATATTCTGACAGCTTTTTTGGGAATGGCAGATGATATTTTTTTATCAACGGAAATTTTATCCGAGAGAAGAAAAAGGGTGCAGTCGACTCCCGGCGAAGCTATATAGCTTACAATTTCCAAAACATCATTTTTT
>JAKISV010000089.1 GCA_021648425.1 Rhizobiaceae bacterium | reverse complement strand
TTCTATCTCGGCCAACCCCTATATCCAGTTCACGACAAAGGTCATGGAAAGCGGAGATTTCAACTTCACATGGACCGATGATGACGGGTCTGAATACAAAGCAACTAAATCCATTTCAATCGGGTAAATTACCCTATTTTGTTTTGGGAGGAGCAAAAATGAAAACAAATACCTTCAAAATTAATACGCTGATCGCCGCTGGCGGTTTATTAGCGGGTGCATTGGCTCTGTCATTATCCGTACCGACATTTGCAGCGGGTCCTGATGATTCGACGATGATACTGGATGGCGGACAAGAGATTGTAACCGATCTGGCGCCAGGTGCTGACAGTCCATTGGACCGTTTGTATTCCGGCTGGCGTTTTCGTTCTCCCGAAACCCAGGCATTGCAATTGGATGATTTCGAAAATCCTGCATTTCCTGCCGTTGATACCGGTGAAACCTTGTGGAATACCGTTGAAGGTACCGAGGGTAAATCCTGTGCAGCGTGCCATGACAATGCAGAAGTCAGCATGAAAGGCGTGCGTGCGCAATTTCCGAAATGGAATGCGGCGTTGCAGCGCCCGCATACGATGGAAACCCAGGTAAATGAGTGCCGTACAGAGCGTATGGGTGCTGAAAAATGGAAATGGGAATCTAAAGAAATGCTGGCGATGACTGCTTATGTTGGTCTTCAGTCGCGTGGTATGCCGGTAAATATTGATGCTTCCGATCCGGGGATGGCTCAATGGTTGGAAAAAGGCAAGGAAGTTTATTACACCCGTGTGGGACAGTTGAATATGTCTTGTGCAAATTGCCATGAGGAAAATTATGGCACCATGATCCGCGCCGACCATTTGTCTCAGGGCCAGATTAACGGATTTCCCGTCTATCGCCTGAAATGGGGTGGCCTTGGATCTGCTCAACGTCGTTTTAAGGGGTGCATGGCTAATATTCGTGCAACGCCTTATAAAGTCGGTGGAGATGAGTTTACTGCTTTGGAAGCCTATCTGGCCTCTCGCGGTAACGGGCTTTCTGTAGAAACGCCTTCGGTTCGCAACTAAGGGTTTTGAACCTTAGGAACTGAATGCAAAATTAGTAATCTTAACGGGCTGCAACTAAGTGTTGTGGCCCGTTTTGTGTTTTTGAAAAGAATTGCCCCGATTTGCATAATATATTTGTTGAATTACATGTTTACATATTCACGAAAAAGAATGTATATTAAACTGGTCACTGTCTGCTCTGGGCAATTGTTCCGGCACGCGGTTTAATTTTGATAATTACTGAAAGCATAACCTAAACTTTGCTGATAGCTCGATTTGAAAAAGAGACCGTCAACAATTCAACACTGGAGGAAGTCTGATGAAATCTTCAATTAGAAAGCTCGCCCTGGTTACAACTACTGCACTTATTCTTATTGCGCCCCTGGGAGCGCGATATACGCCTGCGATGGCACAGCTGGAAGTTCCGGAAATTGCGAAAAGTTTTACAAACCCTGATTTTCTCAAGGGTTTTTCTTCAATGATTGACCCGGAAATGATGGTGAACTGGGTGAAGATCATGGCTAATCCGGATTTGATGACTTCGATGATGAAGTTCGCTGATCCAAAACTTTTCATGCCATTTATGACAGTGATGACCAATCCGGATTTCATTAAATCCATGATGAATTTTGGTGACCCCAAAATGATTGAAGGCTGGATGGGCATGATGAGCGATTCCAAAACTATGGAAGCCATGATCAAAATGGCCAATCCGGAAATGATGGAGCCTTTCATTAAAATCATGACCGATCCTGCAATGATCGAAAACATGACCAAGATGGTAAACCCGGAAATGATGAATGCCTGGATGGGCATGATGACCAATCCTGAATTGTTGAATTCGATGATGAAAGTGGTTTCACCCGAGATGATCAGCTCATTCATGTCGATCATGACCAATCCGGAAATGATGAATTCGATGATGAAAATGCTTGATCCCAAAATGATGGAGGGCTGGCTGAAACTGATGACCAATCCCGACATGATGCAGGCAATGTTCAAGATGATTGATCCAGCGATGATGAACAGCTGGATGGGAATCATGACCGATCCCAAAATGATGGATTCGATGATGAAGATGATGGATCCTCAAACAATGATGGGCATGATGTTCTCAATGATGTCGATGATGAATACCATGCCGTCAATGGTTGAAGGCATAGTTCCCGGTGCTGGTAATAAAAAGGATGACACCAAAGAAGAAGCACCCGAAGCCAAAAAAGATGACGGCTAGGGAACTTATTTTACCCTGGTGATCTGGGCAGGTTCCTGTTTGAACTTGTCCGGTCTCTTACCGGGTTTCAAATTTTTCAGGGAGATGGAAATGAATATTGTTAAATTACTTATAGGAGCGATTTGGGCGATAGCTATTTCGACGTCATTGTCGCTGGCACAGCAAAGCGAAGAAGAAAAAGCTGAAGCGTTAAATGCAAAAACCTATATTGCCAAACCTGTTGTACAGGACATTCTCAAGTCCATTACCAGCTTTATTCCTACGCGGCCGAAGGAAGAGTATGTAAAAAATACCATGCTTGAACCGCTGTCAGCAGAAGCGAAAATGAAATTTATGCAGACTATCATGTCGACCATGCCTTTCAGTTTGCGCGATATGATCAACATGATGGTTGCCAAAAAGAAGGCGTTGCCCGGACTGTCATTTGATGATGTGATCGAATCTCTGCAATCAAAAGCGCTTGATCTTAATATGAAAGCGGTTGGCCATAATACGCCTTATATTATTCTGCGCGAAACCTATGACCCCGAGAGCCCCCGCGTTGAAATATTGAACTTCTGCGATCTGATTACCATGCGCAAAATACTGGACTATTCGCTGGAATTCTCGGCAATGGTTCCCTGCCGTGTGACGGTTCTGGAAGATGCGAACAAGGACATCTGGATTACCACTCTGGACTGGGATGTGCGCTGGATGGACACATCTCCAAATCCAAACAAGATTTCTACGGAACTGCGTGAGCGTGCGATGAAGGTTCGCGAGAATATTGAGGCAATCATGGAGGCTGCGGCCACAGGCGATTTTTGATAAAATCCGATAAAGCGGTAAAATAAAAAGCCTAAATCAAAACAAGCGATCCGGAAAATATTTCGGATTGCTTTTTTTTGTTCCAAAAAAGTGAATGATGCTTTAGGCTGATTGCAACGTAACATATTGGTCGCCTTTAGCACTGACATGCTTTGGAGTGGCAAAAGGAAATATCGTGAGTAATCCACCACATGACGCCAAAGCGTTCGTGGCGGGAAGCTCTCACTTTTCGGGCCGACGTTTGAAACGCCGGAAAAGCGGTAACAGTTATTCCGTTGATGCCAATAGTGGCACCGAAGACTTGGCCAAATCCGGGCATGTCAGGCCCGCAACGGGGCCGGTGGGAAGCCCGCCAACAATGCCGCCCAATTGCGGGCGGGAAGAATATACAGATAAAAAATTGGCGAATAGCCAAAATACCATGGGCACTGCTGAGACCGTGAGCGGGCAGCAAGGGATTGGGCGCGGGTCAAATGTGGCGAATAGGAACCGAAGACCCGGGAGGCGAGAAAAACAAAACAGCCGCAATATTGAATATCCGCAAAAATTCCATCCCCACAGTATCAGTCAGGAAAAAAGACAACATTCGCAGTCCAGTTTGCGAAATCAGGAAACTGTTGCCGGTTCCAGCTCCAGACAGCCGCACTGGTCGGAAGTTAAAAAAATCTATCCACTTTATGCGGCCCTGGATCTGGGCACGAATAATTGTCGGCTGTTGGTGGCGCAACCACAGCAGGTCGGCAGGTTCAGGGTAGTGGACGCATTTTCACGCATTGTGCGTTTGGGTAAAGGGCTGGAAAATTCCGGCAGGCTCGATGATGATGCGATGGGGCGGGCTGTTGAGGCGCTTGGGGAATGTGCTGATAAATTGCAAAACAAGAATATTTCCAAAGTGAGATTAATAGCCACTGAAGCCTGTCGTCGGGCGAGTAACGGTGTGCAGTTTCTGGAAAGGGTAAAGCAGGAAACCGGACTAAAACTGGAGATTGTCAACCGCGAAACAGAAGCCTATCTGGCAGCGGAAGGATGCGGGGCGCTGGTTGACAAAAAGGCAGATGGTGCGGTGTTGTTTGATATTGGCGGGGGGTCTTCAGAGTTGATATTGCTGGACCGGCGCAAGCGTCGCGGCAAAAAAATCAGTAAACAAATATCCGCCTGGACGTCACTTCCTGTTGGTGTGGTCACCCTGTCTGAGCGTCACGGGGGCAAACATGTGTCAAAACAGATGTTTGATGAAATGGTTGAAGAAGTTGAGCAGCATCTGAAAAAATTTGAGGGCCGCGAGTGTCTTGAAGAATTCTGGCACACGGGTCGCGTACATCTGCTTGGAACTTCAGGTACGGTGACGACCCTTGCCGGGGTGCATTTGAAACTACCTCGTTATGACCGGCGGCAGGTTGATGGTATCTGGCTTCGTGATCACCAGGTTGACAGGGTGATTGAGCAATTGGTTGAAATGGAATATCACCAGCGGGCACAAAATCCGTGTATCGGAACCGAGCGCGCTGATCTGGTTTTAGCCGGGTGTGCAATCCTTCAGGCTATAAGAAACAACTGGCCTTCCCCCAGACTGCGGGTTGCCGACAGGGGTTTGCGGGAGGGAATATTGACGCAAATGATGAATCAGGACGGCGCCTGGATATCGAAGAAAAGACAATCCCAATCATCAAAAGGCCGCAGCAATAATAGTGCAAATTCTCGTGGTATGGGGCGTAAATCTGGTAGGGATAATGGAAATGGCTGACAAAAGCAGTGGCAAGGGGAATACCGGAAAAGGGGCCGGGCGCTCGCCGAAAAAATCAAATATTCGCAATCTGCATACAAAAGTAAAAACAGCGCGTGGTCGAAAAATATCTTCAACGCTGTGGCTGGAACGGCAGTTGAATGACCCTTATGTGCAACGGGCAAAAGCGGAAGGTTATGCATCACGTGCTGCCTATAAACTGCTTGAAATCGACGAACGATATTCAATCATCAAACCTGGTAATCGCATCATTGATCTGGGTGCAGCGCCTGGAGGCTGGTGCCAGGTTTCAGTTCAAAAATCGGGCTCCAATCTTGAAGCGATCAAAGTGGTGGGTATCGATTATCTTGATATGGATTCGGTGGCCGGTGCGACAATTCTCAAGAAAGATTTTCTGGATGACGATGCGCCGGGAATGTTGATGGATGCTTTGGGCGGGTACAAACCTGATGTGGTTATGTCAGATATGGCAGCACCCACTACCGGGCATAAAAAAACCGATCATATCCGCACAATGGTTCTGGTTGAGGTTGCGCTGGATTTTGCAATCAAGGTTCTGAGGCCTGGAGGGCATTTTTTATCAAAGACATTTCAGGGTGGCACAGAGGCGGGTTTGCTCAAACAGCTAAAGCAAAACTTCACTTCAGTTCATCATGTGAAACCACCTGCATCACGCACTGGTTCGGTAGAACTATATTTGTTGGCCAAAGGGTTTAAAGGCATCCAAAAAGAAAACGAGCCACCTGAGGGTGGCTCGTAATAATCGTGAAAGTGTAGTTGTCAGCCGTCTGTTTTGGCTTCTTTTTCTTCTTCTTTCATTTCAGCATCGGCTGGTTTGTAGTCAGGGCTGAATGTCAGGAGATAGGCCAGTATATTGGGCATATCTTTTTCCTTCAGGCCTTTCATGGACATTTTGGTTTTCTTGATCATGGCCTTTGGTTTGGTCAGAAACTCCGCAAGTGTTGCTTTGTCCCAAATCAAGCCATCTTCACCGGCCTTTATCATAGCCTTGGAGTATTTTTTGCCAAACTCCTCATTGGTGCCGGCTGTAGCGCCAAATATGTTGTTGAGCACGGGGCCGACTTTTCTCTTGGCTTTTTCGCCAACCATGTGGCAGGCGCTGCATTTTTTGAATACCTTTTTTCCTTTGTCGACATCGCCATCGCTACCGGCGAAAGCACTGGTGGTTGTCAACAAAAAGGCGGCTGTCACTAATGTGGCAATTTTCATTATTTTACTCCTGAGATTATACTGCAATAATTTGACGGGGGTTGAGTGCAATTTAGCCTATTCCAGATATGGTTCAACCGAAATTGGATTGCCCTGATCAAATCTTTGCCATTTCGCAAACGTTTTGATTGAAAAGCCGCTGAATAGCAAATTTTTCTGCAAAATTATTTTTGAAAACTATCCTCCTGTGAATTTTGCCTGTGGAACAGGTTCAGTAGTTCTTGGCCTTTGGCCCTATGTTCTGAAATAATGGATCGGTGAATATCACCATCAGGATTTACTTTGGCAAAACTTTACTTCAATTTTTCTGCAATGAATGCCGGTAAATCGACCGCTTTGCTGCAGGCGTCGCACAATTATCGCGAACGCGGGATGCATACGCTGATATTGACGTCTGCTTTTGATGACAGAACGGCGATTGGAGAAGTCGCGTCGCGCATCGGCTTAAAGCAGGATGCGGATTTGTTTGCGCCGGGTCTTGAATTGCTGGAGTTTATCGAAAAACGCAATCACGAAAAGAAAATTGCCTGCGTGTTAATTGATGAGGCTCAGTTTCTCAGCGAATTACAGGTTTGGCAATTGTCACGTGTTGTCGATGAGTTGCGCATACCGGTGATGTGTTATGGATTGCGCACGGATTTTCAAGCTAAACTATTTCCCGGCAGTTCAGCCCTTCTGGCAATTGCCGATGAAATACGTGAAATACGCACGATTTGCTGGTGCGGGTCAAAAGCCATTATGGTGTTGCGCCTGGATAAAGACGGCGCGCCGGTGCTGGATGGTGATCAGGTCGATATTGGTGGCAATGACAAATATATTTCTGTGTGCAGAAAGCATTGGCGTGACAGGGATCTTGGTCCCAATGACCGCGCGCAAAGTGAGTTGCGGCTGGTTGAATAAAACTCATCGTGAAATTATGATGTCGCAATCAGCCGAAGTGTGAACTTCGCTCGCTTGAGGGTGTTTTATTGTACAGGTTTTTATAACAACGGGTGAAATGTGACTGGGAGGAAAAACCTGTGGCAATTGAAACCTGAAGCAGGGACATGGCGGTGTGCAAAATCAGGTGTTTCGCTTTTTCAAGCCGGGCTTCCAGATAATACTGGTGCAAGGACTTTTGCCGGTATTTGGAAAACAGTCTTTCCAGCTGCCTGGTGGATATACCCACCAGGGCGGATATTTCTTTTGAAGACAAAATCTCCTCGGTATTTGCCATCATGATCTGCATGGCTTTTGCCAGTCTGGGAGAACGGCGCTGCACCAGTTGGATTTCTACATTGCGCTGGTTTTGGGAAGGCAATCTGAGGTGATCATGGATAAACTGCTCGGCGATGGCGGAGGCAAAAAACTCACCGTTGGTTCGTGATATCCAGCTCAACATCATGTCCAGCGATGAAATGCCACCAGCGGCAGTTATGCGGTTGCGGTCCAGTTCGTAAATTCCACCGGTAAGGATTGCATCGGGGTGGTTTTCGCGGAAACTTTCATCGTTTTCCCAGTGGATGGTACATCGATAACCATCCAGTACACCTGCAGTTGCCAGAATCTCGGCGCCAGTGCTGATAGCCCCAAGAGTACAGCCGCTTCGCGCCAGTTTTCTAATCCAGTCCAGGACCGTTTTTGACTTGTTTTCATTCGGATTATTGATGCCGGCGCAGATGATGATCAGGTCAAATTTCCGGTTGGCGTTTTCAATGGAATAATCGGGCGTAATCGACATGCCGATACTGGCCTCAATATTGTTTCCGTCTTTTGTAAGCAATGACCAGTTGTACAGCTTTTTGCCAGATAACCTGTTGGCAGAGCGCAGGGGTTCTACGGCAGCGCTGAAACCCATCATGGCAAAACCCGGCACCAGATAAAAACCTACTTCAAGTGTTTGTATTGGCGGGTTTTTATCCATAATAATTGGTGGCATCTCGGTTGTTTTGTTTGACATAAGCAGTGCTTGGGTCTGTTCCCCAAATTCATATGCAAATAAGTGTCGCGGAAAATCAAATGGAATTTCGCAGTTCGCCCATTATTAGTCAAATCTCGGAGATTGTTAATGAATTCCCAGGCAAGAGTTGTGGTGATTGGCGGCGGTGTTGTTGGTTGCTCGGTATTGTATCATTTGGCCAAATTGGGCTGGAAAGACGTTGTTTTACTGGAGCGTGATGAACTTACATCGGGTTCCACCTGGCATGCGGCGGGGGGCATGCATACGATAAACGGCGATCCGAATGTCGCCAAACTTCAGCAATATACGATTAATCTTTATAAGGAAATTGCGGAATTGTCCGGGCAGGATGCCGGTGTGCATATTACCGGTGGGGTAATGCTGGCGGCGAGTGAGGCGCGGCTGGACTGGTTGAAAAGCCTGGCGTCGAAGGGTGCTTATCTGGGTATTAAAGCCGATATTATCTCTGCGGAGGAAGCCAAAGAGCTGATGCCGTTGATTGATCCGAGCAAATTTTGCGGTGCCATGCGCACCTATGTTGATGGTCATCTTGATCCATCGGGTGTCACCCATGCGTTTGCAAAGTCTGCGCGTAAACTGGGCGCAAGCGTTGAGCGATTTACCAAGGTTGAAGACTTGCAGCAAACGCGCGAGGGTACCTGGCGGGTGATTACCAACAAAGGCGAAATTCTTGCAGAACACGTGGTCAATGCCGGTGGGCTTTGGGCGCGCGAAGTGGGGCGGATGGTAGGGCTTGAACTGCCATTGCTGGCGATGGAACATATGTATCTGATTACCGAAGATATGCCGGAGGTGGCGCAGTGGAATGAAAAGACCGGCAAAGAAATCATTCATGCGGTGGATTTTGACGGCGAACTTTATCTGCGTCAGGAACGCGGCGGCATGTTGATGGGAACTTATGAGCAGGCCTGCAAGCCCTGGTCTCCACATAATACACCCTGGGATTTTGGCCATGAATTGCTGGAGCCTGATATTGACCGCATTGCGCCATCGCTGGAAGTGGGTTTTGAGCATTTCCCGGCTTTTCAAAATGCCGGTATAAAACAGATTATCAATGGACCGTTCACATTTGCACCCGATGGAAACCCGCTGGTTGGGCCAGTGCGGGGTTTGCAGAATTACTGGTGTGCCTGTGCGGTTATGGCCGGATTTTCGCAGGGTGGTGGCGTTGGCCTGGCTCTGGCTAACTGGATCGTTGAAGGCGATGCGGGCATGGATATCTGGGCAATGGATGTGGCGCGTTATGGAGACTGGGCCACTCCAAAATATACAAATGTGAAAGTTCAGGAAAACTATAAACGCCGATTTTCCATTCGTTTTCCCAACGAAACGCTGCCCGGTGCGCGACCGCTCAAGACAACACCGGTTTATGGCAGATTGAAAGATGCCGGTGCGCAGTTTGGTGATGCGTGGGGTCTTGAAAGCGCGTTGTGGTTTGCGCCTGAAGGCGTAAAGGATGAATTTTCCTGGTATCGTTCTACCGACTTTGAGCATGTGGGCGCGGAAGCAAAAGCGGTGCGTGAGAGTGTCGGGTTGTTTGAAATTTCCGGCTTTGCCAATTACACAGTTTCAGGCAAAGGGGCAAAAGACTGGCTTGATAAAATACTGGCCTGCCGCATTCCAAATGAAGGGCGAAAGGTGCTGGCGCCACTGCTGAAGGATGACGGTCGGGTAATTGGAGATTTCACTCTGGCAAATGTTGGCCCGGATGAATATTTCATCGCCGGTTCCGGTTTGGCCGAAGATTATCACATGCGCTGGTTTGAACAGCACCTGGGCGATGGCGACGATGTCGATATTACCGCCCATGGGCTGGCAATGTGCGGTGTTTCAATTGCCGGACCTAATTCGCGCAAGGTTTTAGCCGCAGTAACGGGCAGTGATGTCAGTCATGAGAATTTCAAGTTCATGGCAATCAGGAAAATGAATATCGGCCTGGTGCCTGCACTTGTGGGGCGGGTGAGTTTTACCGGGGATATTGGATATGAAATCTGGTGCAAGCCCGAATATCTGAATCATATCTATGATCAGTTGATGGAAGCGGGTGAAGAATACAATATCAGGCTGTTTGGATCACGCGCACTTAATGCGCTTCGTCTGGAAAAAAGCTATGGCAGTTGGGGTAGCGAATATCGACCAATTTATACGCCGGTTGAGTGTGGGCTGGAGCGGTTTGTCAGTTTGAAAAAGGCAACTGATTTCATTGGCAAAAAAGCGCTGGTGGAAGCTAAGCAAAACAAAGGGATGCGGCTTAGAACATTTGTAGTGGATGTTGAAAACGCTGATCCCGTGGCCGATGAACCGATATATTTCAACGGAGAAGTGAAAGGCTGGGTAACTTCAGGTGGTTATGCTCATGCCTCACAAGTGTCTGTGGCACTGGGATATGTTCCCGCAGAAATTGCCGATGAGAGTGATGGCTGGGAAATTGAGATAATCGGTGAACGGCGCAAGGCTGCACTACAATTGCAACCGCTTTTCGATCCGGATGGATCGCGGATGAGAGGGTAGGCTGATGACTATTACTGCAGCAGAACCTAGAAAAAGACGCGGCAGGCGCGGTGGCGGTGATGCCAAGCCTAAAATTGAGCAATTGCCCTGGAAGCAGCCGCAAGTGCAATTTCCACCGCTGGAACTTGTAAACGAAGACCAGTTGGAAGCTATCCATCTGGCTTCACTGGATATTCTTAAAGAAATTGGCATGGAATTCATGTCTGCGGATGCGCGGGTGCGGCTTAAAAAAATTGGCGCGGATGTGAATGAAGATACGCATATGGTGCGTTTTGACCCTGAACTGGTGACGGAACTCATCAAAACTGCGCCCGAAACTTTCAAACTGCATGCGCGTAATCCCTTAAAAACGCTGGAAATCGGCGGTAACTTTATTGCTAATGGCTGTGTGTCCAGTCCTCCCAATGTTTCTGACATGGACAACGGCCGGCGGCCGGGTACAACGGTGGATTTTCAAAATCTGTTGCGGCTTTCGCAGTATTTTAACATCATTCATCTGATTGGTGGCTACCCGGTAGAACCACTCGATCGCCATGTTTCCACACGCCATCTATATAATACCCGTGATATGCTGACACTGACGGACAAAGCGCTGTCAGGTTATTGCATCTGGGGCAGCTGGATATCTGACGCCATCGAAATGATACGCATTGGTCGCGGTATCAGTGAAGAGCAGTTGGATGAGGAAGCTTCAATATTCAGTGTGATCAACACCAATTCGCCACTGAAATTTGACGGGGCGATGCTTGACGGGCTGATTGGAATGTCAAAGCGCGGGCAGGCGATTTGTGTGCCGCCGTTTACACTTGCAGGTGCAATGACTCCCGTGAC
>JAKISV010000235.1 GCA_021648425.1 Rhizobiaceae bacterium | reverse complement strand
GTCTGATATCTCAACCCGCCTGCTTTAAAGGTTTCCGGTCCTCTATCAGGGCGATCACGCTGTACCTTGTTCAATGCCTGTTTTAGAAATGAATAAACAGGGTTTACATCACTAATTTCTGCTTGTGCAGTGGCACCACCTGAATACCCCATCGACCAAACAGGATCATCGCACCAATATACTGTTTCCTGCCCGACAAACCGGGACATGCCAAAATAAATATCACGATAGAGCCAATCACCATCAATCCATTCAAGTTGTTTAGAACCGGGCACCAGTGCGATTGACTGGACTGCACTGCTATCTTGAGCTGCATAGGTCCGTCGTTTGGCATTCAGCAGAAAATCCAGAAATTTTTCATTGTTAAAAGAAACCAACTACAAACAATCCTCAAAAAGCCTGCGCGTATTTTCTTTGGTCATCTCAACCGGGTTTCCACCGCAACTTGGGTCTTCGAGTGCCATGTCTGTTAATCGATCAAGATCAGGATCAATCGCACCCAGATCAGTGAGGTTGGCTGGAATATTCAGGGCAGAATTCAGTTCACCGACATAGGCACGAAACCCGTCAAAGCCGCCGCTTATTTCCAGATAGGCGGCCACCAGTTCGATACGTTTTTCGATTGCTGACCTGTTAAAATCAAGCACCGGGCGCATTACCACGGCATTGGTTGTACCGTGGTGAGTGTGGTAGGTGGCGCCAATCGGGTGAGAAAGTGAGTGGATTGCTCCCAGCCCCTTCTGAAAGGCCGTTGCGCCCATCATTGCGGCGCTCATCATATGGGCGCGCGCTTCCAGATCTTCCCCAACGCTATAGGCACGCAACAGGTTTTCCTTTACCAGTCGCATCCCTTCCAGAGCAATGCCCTGAGACATGGGATGATAATGGGGCGAACAATAGGCTTCCAGACAATGGGCAAAGGCATCCATGCCGGTGCCCGCTGTAATAAATTTTGGCATACCCACCGTCAATTCAGGATCCAATATGACGATTGCCGGCATGATATTGGGGTGGAAAATGATCTTTTTCATATCTGAATTGGTACTGGTATTGGTGAGCACACCAGCGCGCCCGACTTCTGAGCCTGTGCCAGCAGTGGTCGGCACAGCTATTATGGGAGGAATTACATCTGGTTTGGCACGTGTCCACCAGTCGCCAACATCTTCCAGATCCCATACGGATATATTCTGATTAGCCATCAGCGCGATGAGTTTGCCAAGATCAAGCCCGGAACCGCCGCCAAAAGCGATAACACCATCATGCCCGCCTTCCTTAAACGCCTTGATGCCTGCTTGTAAATTGGCCTCATTGGGATTGGGGTCAACTTCACTGAAAATCGCCCGGCCAAGGCCAGCGCCTTCAAGTATGTCAAGCGTTGTTGCACTCACGGGCAGTGCTGCCAGGCCTTTGTCGGTGACAAATAACGGCTTTTTTATTCCCGTTGCTTCACAAGCTGCAGGCAGTTCCGCGATGCGGCCATTGCCAAATTTTATTGTTGTGGGATAGCTCCAGTTTGCGGTGAGGCTCATGTCTTTTATGCTTTCTTTAAATGATATGATTTTGGACGGGTAACGCTGCCGTAACCAAGCACTGATAGCGATGCGCCGCGTCCGGTTGATTTGCACCCGGTCCAGCACAATGCCGGGTCGAGATAGTCGCATCTGTTCATGAATATGGTTCCGGTTTCAATTTGTCGACCAATAACAGCTGCAGCTTGTGTATCTTTTGTCCAGAGCGATGCGGTAAGCCCAAATTCGCTGTCATTCATTAACGCGATAGCCTCCTCATCACCCGATACTTTCATGATGCCGACAACAGGGCCGAAACTTTCGTCGCGCATGACGCGCATGTCGTGGTTCACGTTGGTCAAGATTTGAGGCATCAAATAGGTTCCGCCGTCATCTTCGGGGAACAATGCGGGGTCGATCATCGGGACAGCACCTGCGGCGATAGCCTCAGTAGTCTGTGCGCGAACCTCATCGGCGAAACGGATATTGGCCATCGGCCCTT
>JAKISV010000088.1 GCA_021648425.1 Rhizobiaceae bacterium | reverse complement strand
CATGACGAGTGAATTACAGGGCAATGTCATTGATCTGTGCCCGGTTGGCGCGTTGACTTCCAGGCCCTATCAGGATTCGGCCCGGCCCTGGGAACTCACCAAAACCGAGAGCATTGATGTAATGGACGCTGTTGGCTCCAACATTCGCATAGATGCGCGCGGTCGTGAGGTGATGCGCATCATGCCACGGCTGAATGAAGCGGTGAACGAGGAATGGATTTCTGATAAAACCCGCTTCATCTGGGACGGCCTGCGTACCCAGCGCCTTGACCGGCCTTATGTACGCAGGGATGGCAAGCTGGTTGAAGCCAGCTGGAATGAGGCGTTTGTCGTAATCAAAGAAAAGATTGAAACAACCAAACCAGCCAACATTGGTGCAATTGCCGGTGATCTTGCCAGCGTAGAGGATATGTTTGCGCTGAAAAGCCTGATTAACGCTCTGGGCTCTACCAGCCATGATTGCCGCGAGCCGGGTAATGTTCTTGATCCGGCAAACGGACGCGCCAGCTATATTTTCAATACTTCGATTGACCAAATTGAAGGGTCCGATGCGCTGCTGCTCATCGGCTGTGATCCGCGTATAGAAGCAACCATTTTAAACGCCCGTATTCGCAAGCGTGCCCGCATGGGTGATTATCCAATCGGGGTTGTGGGCAAGGTATCGGACCTGCGCTACGAACATAAATTACTGGGCGACAGTGCCAACCTTCTCAAAGATCTGCTAAGCGGTAAAAACAAATTTGCTGCAAAGTTAAAGCAGGCGAAACGGCCGATGATTATAATCGGGCAGGGTGCATTAAACCGTTCCGACAGTGAAACAATCCTTGCAAACGCTGCTGCGTTGGCAATATCAGTCAAGGCGCTTGCCAATGACTGGAACGGTTTCAATATTTTGCATACAGCCGCTGCCCGTGTTGGAGGTCTTGATATTGATTTTGTCCCCGGCAATAACGGTAAATCTACTGCACAGATTATGGCGGATAACGGCGTAACTTTTCTGCTGGGAGCCGATGAGTTGGATATGGCGAAGGTCAAGGGGTTCGTTATTTATATCGGCAGTCATGGTGACAAGGGTGCTCACCGCGCAGACGTGATTTTACCCGCCTCAGCCTACAGCGAAAAATCCGGTACATATGTTAACACGGAAGGCCGCGTTCAGATGGCAAACCGCGCTGCGTTTGCTCCGGGAGATGCCAAAGAAGACTGGGCAATCATGCGCGCGCTTTCAGCGGCGCTGGGTAAAACGCTGGCTTTTAATTCACTGGATGAACTTCGCGGTGAATTATACGAAAAACATCCACATATGGGCGCCCTTGATGCTATTGCAGCGGGTGATATTGCAGATGTCAGGGCACTGGCCAAAAAAACCGGGAAAATTAATGCAACTGCTCTGCGCAGCCCGGTTAAAGATTTCTATCTGACCAACCCAATTGCCAGGGCTTCACAGGTGATGGCTGAATGTTCAGCCCAAAACTTGGCAATGGCAAAAGGCAAGGTTTTGAATAAAAATTTCAGGGAAGCAGCAGAATGAACAGGTCTGCAAAACAGGATAACAATTGATGGAACAGTTTGTCGATATATATCTGATTCCCGGCCTCATCATGGTTGGCCAAAGCCTGCTTTTGCTGGTGGGTTTGTTGCTGTTTGTTGCCTATATCCTTTATGCTGATCGCAAAATCTGGGCAGCAGTTCAGATGCGGCGCGGCCCCAATGTTGTGGGTCCATGGGGATTGTTCCAATCCTTTGCTGATCTGCTGAAATTTGTATTCAAAGAACCGGTAGTTCCCTCTGCCTCTTCCAAAGTTGTTTTCTTGTTGGCCCCGTTGGTATCCGTCACATTGGCCCTGGCTGGCTGGGCGGTTATACCGGTGGCGGAAAACTGGGTGATTGCTGATATCAATGTTGGAATATTGTACGTGTTCGCCATTTCATCACTAGGTGTTTACGGCGTGATTATGGGCGGCTGGGCATCGAATTCAAAATATGCATTTTTAGGCGCATTGCGTTCCGCAGCCCAGATGGTTTCTTATGAAGTGTCAATCGGATTTGTCATCATTACCGTATTGCTGGCGGCGGGTTCGCTTAATCTGACAGACATTGTCATGAGCCAGAGTTCCGGGCTTGGCACCAATATGGGAATGGCCAATTCACTGCTTGACTGGTATTGGCTGCCGCTGTTTCCGATGTTTATCATCTTTTTCATCTCCGCATTGGCGGAAACCAATCGCCCGCCTTTCGATTTGCCTGAGGCTGAGTCGGAGCTGGTTGCTGGTTTCATGGTTGAATATGGCTCTACCCCTTACATGATGTACATGTTGGGGGAATATGCAGCGATCGTTCTGATGAGTTCGCTGATGACCATATTGTTCCTTGGCGGGTGGTTGCCACCGGTGGATATTGCACCGTTCAACTGGGTGCCGGGTATCTTTTGGTTTATTTTGAAAACCTTCATGGTTTTCTTCATGATTTCACTGGTCAAAGCCTTCGTACCGCGCTACCGCTACGACCAGTTAATGCGCCTTGGCTGGAAGGTATTCCTGCCGATTTCACTGTTTATGGTTTTCGCCACAGCCCTCGTGCTGCAACTGACCCGCTCAGCGACATAGGAGAAACTTATGGGTATCGCACAAGCAGCAAAATCGCTTCTCTTAAAGGAGTTCATTCAGGCGGGTTTCCTATCGATGCGCTATTTTTTCGCCAAAAAATCAACCATCAATTATCCCTTTGAAAAAGGCGCTGTTTCGGCGCGGTTTCGCGGAGAACATGCTTTGCGTCGTTATCCCAATGGAGAAGAACGCTGCATCGCCTGCAAACTGTGCGAAGCAATTTGCCCGGCCCAGGCCATCACCATTGAAGCGGGTCCACGCGGCAATGACGGCACAAGGCGCACAGTTCGTTACGACATCGATATGGTTAAATGCATCTATTGCGGATTTTGCCAGGAGGCCTGTCCGGTGGATGCCATTGTTGAAGGCCCGAATTTCGAATTCGCCACAGAAACCCGCGAAGAACTTTATTACGACAAAGATAAACTGCTGGAAAACGGAGACCGGTGGGAGCGTGACATTGCCAGAAATCTGGCACTTGATGCGCGTTACCGATAGGACAAATTAAGAGATGATACTGACCGCAATCTTTTTCTACCTGTTTGCCACCGTCACCATCGGTGCGGCATTCATGGTTATTACCGCGCGCAATCCCGTGCATGCGGTGTTGTTTCTCATTCTGGCTTTTGTCAATTCCGCCGGATTGTTCATGCTGGCGGGAGCAGAGTTTCTGGCGTTCATTCTGATTGTTGTTTATGTCGGCGCG
The DNA here is from genome assembly GCA_021648425.1 of Rhizobiaceae bacterium. Taxonomy (GTDB): domain Bacteria; phylum Pseudomonadota; class Alphaproteobacteria; order Rhizobiales; family Rhizobiaceae; genus JAAEMP01. The sequence continues at coordinate 8,049 of JAKISV010000088.1, read as the reverse complement.
GTGGCAGTACTGTTCTTGTTTGTTGTCATGATGCTCGATGTGGATTTTGCCGAACTGCGCTCAGGATTTCTGGATTATCTGCCCGTAGGCGGCGTTGTGGGCCTGATTGTACTGGCTGAATTGCTGCTCGTACTTGGCAGTTGGGTGGTGGCCCCTGGTGCCATTGGCGATCCTGTTCAACCGATCCCGGATATGGACCAAGTCTCCAATGTCGAGGCGCTTGGGAATATTTTATATACCCGTTACGTGTTTTTCTTCCAGATAGCGGGAATGATTTTGCTGGTGGCGATGGTAGGCGCCATTGTGCTTACCCTGCATCATAAAGATAAGGCGCTCCGCCAGAATATTGGCGATCAGGTAGCGCGTACTCCGGCAACAGCAATTGAAGTTGTCAGTGATGTTGAACCTGGAAAGGGGTTGAAGGGATAACATGGAAATCGGACTTTCACATTATCTGAGTGTCGGGGCCATTCTCTTTACGATTGGTATTTTCGGTATTTTCCTCAACCGGAAAAATGTCATCATCATCCTGATGTCGATTGAACTGATCCTGCTGGCGGTGAATATTAATTTTGTCGCCTTTTCTCAATACCTGGGTGACCTTGTCGGCCAGGTATTTGCCTTGTTTGTACTAACAGTGGCAGCAGCCGAAGCCTCTATCGGGCTTGCTATTCTTGTGGTGTTTTTCCGCAACCGCGGCACGATTGCGGTTGAAGATGTCAATGTGATGAAAGGCTGATCCGAGCGCATGTTACAAGTCATTGTATTTTCCCCGCTTATCGGCTTTTTACTGGCCGGCCTTTTTGGCCGTTCCCTTGGTGCCAAGGGTTCTGAATATGTTACGACCGGGCTGATGATGCTTGCGGCAGTATTGTCATGGGTGGTGTTCTTTTCGGTTGCATATAGTGAAGTTGAGCCACAAACCATCCAGGTTATGCCCTGGTTGAACACAGGCAATTTGAACGTCAACTGGGCGTTTCGTGTTGATACATTAACCGCTGTTATGCTGGTGGTGGTCAATACCGTGTCGTCGCTGGTTCATATGTATTCGATCGGCTATATGCACCACGACCCGCATCGTCCGCGCTTCTTTGCCTACCTGTCTTTGTTTACCTTTGCCATGTTGATGCTGGTAACTTCCGACAATCTTTTGCAGATGTTCTTTGGCTGGGAGGGCGTTGGTCTTGCTTCTTATTTGCTGATTGGCTTCTGGTACAAAAAACCCGCCGCCAATGCCGCTGCTATCAAGGCATTTGTCGTCAATCGCATTGGTGACTTCGGTTTTGCCCTTGGCATATTCGGCCTGTTCGCATTGTTTGGTTCTGTTGAACTTTCAACAATATTTGCCAATGTGCCCGACTATATGAACGGTGGTAAAGACGGCGAAATTGTCATGAATTTCCTGGGTTATGAGCTGGATCGCGCTTCCGCAATTACCATTGTTGCTCTGCTGCTGTTTATGGGTGCCATGGGTAAATCTGCACAATTTCTGCTGCATACCTGGCTGCCTGATGCGATGGAAGGCCCAACGCCTGTTTCAGCCCTTATTCATGCGGCAACGATGGTCACCGCAGGTGTATTTCTGGTGGCGCGCATGTCACCGGTGTTTGAGTATTCGCCGACCGCCATGGCATTCGTGACGCTGGTTGGCGCTACCACCGCGATATTCGCTGCTTCGGTGGGCCTTGTACAAAACGATATCAAACGGGTGATTGCCTATTCAACCTGTTCGCAGTTGGGTTACATGTTTGTTGCCCTTGGAGTGGGGGCGTTTGGTGCGGGAATATTCCATTTGTTTACCCATGCATTTTTCAAGGCACTGCTGTTTTTGGGAGCGGGTTCGGTTATCCATGCGGTATCTGATGAACAGGATATGCGGCGTATGGGGGGCTTGCGTTCCTATATACCAAAAACCTATTGGCTGATGGTAATCGGCACCATTGCGCTTACCGGATTTGGCATACCAGGAACCTATTTTGGCACGGCCGGATTTTTCTCCAAAGATGCAATCATAGAAAGTGCTTATGTGGGAACCAACATGTTTGCCGGTTATGGTTTTGCCATGCTGGTATTGGCTGCACTGTTCACCAGTTTTTATTCCTGGCGCCTGATATTTATGACCTTCCACGGCCGCCCGCGCGGCTCAGCCGATGTCATGGATCACATCCATGAATCACCCAATGTGATGTTGATACCGCTCTATATACTGGCTGCCGGAGCATTATTTGCCGGCGTAGTGTTCTACGGAGATTTTCTGGATTATGAAAGCGTTGGCCTCAACGAACAATGGTATAACAGCTTCTGGCGAACATCACTGTTTGCCGGTGAAGGAAATACAATCCTTTCAGAATTCCACGCGGTTCCATTTATCGTCAAATCTGCGCCCTTTATTATGATGGTATTGGGCTTTGTCCTGGCCTGGTGGTTTTATATCCGCTCACCTGAATTGCCAAAACGCCTGGCCCGCCAGCACAACGGGCTTTATAAATTCCTTTTGAATAAATGGTATTTCGACGAAATCTACGACTTCTTGTTTGTTCGCCCGGCAAAATGGCTTGGCAGGTTTTTGTGGAAAAAGGGCGATGGCTGGTTTATCGACGGCTTTGGCCCCGATGGAATTTCGGCTCGCGTCAATGACATCACCAACCGGGTGACAAAATTACAGTCGGGATATCTCTATCACTATGCATTTACCATGCTATTAGGCGTTGCCGCGCTGATCACCTGGTCGATGTTTGGGGGGGCAAGCTAGATGTTTGATATGCCGCTCCTGACAATCGTTACCTTCCTGCCTCTGATTGGCGCTTTGATGATCTTGCCGATCACCATGAGTGAGAAAGAGGGTGAGAAAGAAGATTCTGATCTGGCCCGGCGCAATGTGCGCAACGTTGCGTTGTTCACCACACTGGTAACATTCCTGATATCATTATTGATATGGATTGAGTTTGATAACTCCGTTGCCGGTTTCCAGATGGTTGAAAAATACGAGTGGATCGGTCCATTCATGGCCTACAGGCTCGGGGTGGATGGCATCTCGATGTTGTTTGTCATCTTGACGACTTTCCTGATGCCCTTTGCTATTCTGGCCAGTTGGGAGAACATTACCAAAAACATCAAACAATATATGATCGCGTTCCTTATTCTGGAAACCTTCATGATCGGCGTATTCGTTTCGCTTGATCTGATGGTGTTTTATATATTCTTTGAAGCCGGACTTATTCCGATGTTTATCATCATTGGTGTTTGGGGTGGTAAACGCCGGGTTTATGCGAGTTTCAAGTTTTTCCTATACACGTTGGCCGGTTCAGTGCTGATGCTGCTTGCTATCATGGCGATGTACTGGAATTCCGGCACCACTGATATTTCAGTATTACTGACTTATGATTTCCCGCCAGAAATGCAAACCTGGTTATGGCTGGCGTTTTTTGCTTCTTTGGCAGTAAAATTGCCAATGTGGCCGGTACATACCTGGTTGCCCGATGCGCACGTTGAAGCGCCTACTGCCGGTTCGGTAATTCTGGCCGGGGTGCTGCTGAAGATGGGCGGGTATGGATTTTTGCGGTTTTCAGTGCCGATGTTCCCGCTGGCAACAGCCGATTTTGCGCCCCTGATCTTTGGCCTTTCTGTAATCGCGATTATTTATACCTCGCTGGTTGCGCTGATGCAGGAAGACATCAAGAAGCTGATTGCCTATTCCTCCGTTGCTCATATGGGATTTGTCACCCTTGGTATTTTTGCCCTGAATAATTACGGTATTCAGGGTGCGATATTTCAGATGCTCTCCCATGGCCTGATTTCCGGAGCACTATTTTTGTGTGTTGGCATTATATACGACCGTATGCATACCCGCGAAATTGCCGCTTATGGCGGTGTGGTAAACCGAATGCCCAACTATGCAGTGGTGTTCATGATATTTACGCTTGCCAATGTCGGACTGCCTGGCACATCGGGGTTTGTCGGGGAGTTCCTGATACTGTTGGGTATATTCCAGACCAATACCTGGGCTGCTGTTCTGGCGACTACAGGAATTATCCTTTCTGCCGCCTATGCGTTGTGGTTATACCGACGGGTGATTTTGGGACCGCTGGTCAAGGAAAGTCTCAAAACACTGATGGACCTGACGGGTCGCGAAAAACTCATTCTTTATCCTTTGGTTGTCGCAGTGATTTTCTTTGGGGTTTATCCAACGCCGATATTTGATGTGACGCAAGCCTCGGTAGATGCGTTGCTTAACAATTACCAGGCAGCTATTGAGCGTGCTGCAACACAAGTGACGGGGAATTAACAATGGGTGAATTGTTGACATTGTTTCCCAATCTGAACCTGGCACTGCCAGAACTGATTTTGGCCATTGGATCTATGGTCCTGCTGATGATCGGCGCTTATTCCGGCGGCAAGGCAACCGGGCTGGTGTCAGGTCTGGCAATGGCTCTGCTGGTTGTGGCCGGGTTTATATTACTGACTACTGAGGGCACCGGGACGGTTTTTCACGGGGCATTTATTCTGGATGAATTTGCCATATTCATGAAAATGCTGGTTCTTACCGGCTCTGTCGTGGCCATTGCCATGTCTGTCAATTTCATGAAGCGTGAGCAGTTCGATAAATTTGAATTCCCGGTGCTTATTGTACTGGCAACACTTGGCATGATGTTAATGGTGTCAGCCAATGATATGATTACGCTTTATCTGGGCATCGAACTGCAATCGCTTTCATTATATGTGCTGGCGGCGATCAACCGTGATTCTGTTCGTTCAACGGAAGCGGGTTTGAAATATTTCGTTCTTGGGGCTTTGTCATCAGGCATGCTGCTTTATGGCGTCTCACTGATTTACGGTTTTACCGGCCAAACCAATTTCACCGGTATTGCTGAAGCGATGGCCGGGTCGGGGCGTTCGCTGGGGTTGATATTCGGACTGGTGTTTCTGGTTGCCGGTCTGGCATTCAAGATATCGGTGGTGCCTTTTCACATGTGGACACCTGATGTCTATGAAGGTTCGCCAACGCCAGTCACAGCATTCTTTTCTGCAGCACCAAAAGTTGCAGCGATGGCACTGTTTATTCGTGTGGTAATCGATGCGTTTGAACCGATATCAAAAGACTGGCAGCAAATAATCGTATTCATATCGATAGCCTCAATGGTATTGGGAGCATTTGCTGCAATCGGCCAAACGAACATCAAGCGCCTGATGGCCTATTCATCTATCGGCCATATGGGTTTTGCCCTTGTTGGCCTTGCTGCAGGCACCCAGGCGGGTATCAATGGCGTAATTTTGTATATGGTGATTTATCTGGCGATGACCCTTGGAACATTTGCCTGCATTCTCGCTATGCGCCGCAAAAGCGGCATGGTGGAGGAAATCAAAGACTTGTCCGGCCTGGCAAAAAATAATCCGGTGTTAGCACTGTTCATGACGTTACTGATGTTCTCGCTCGCCGGCATACCGCCACTAGCCGGTTTTTTTGCGAAGTATTTTGTGTTCCTTGCAGCTATAGAAGCCGAGCTTTATGCCCTGGCAATAATTGGTGTTTTGTCCAGCGTTGTGGGTGCGTTTTATTATCTGCGGATAATTAAGATCATGTGGTTTGATGAAGGCGAAGACAGTTTTGTACCCATGTCAGGGGAATTGAAACTGGTTCTTGGTGCCAGCGGAATATTCGTTACTTTATTCTATCTGGTAGCCGGACCGATTTTTGCAGCAACCTCCGGCGCTGCCAGTTCGTTGTTTTAGGATAGATGTCTGAATTCAAAATTTTACCCTGTGGCTTCCGGTTATTGGAACTGAAGCAGGTAGAGTCCACCAATCTTACAGCGCTTGAATATGCCCGCAAAGGTGATCGTGGTGATTTGTGGGTTGTTGCGGAAAGCCAGTTAAATGGGAAGGGCAGCAGGGGGCGTTCATGGACATCAGTTCCGGGAAACCTCTATGCATCGCTGTTGCTGCGTCAAACCATACCTGCTGATAAAGTGTCGACGCTTACATTTGTTGTGAGCCTGGCGATGTTTCATGTGCTGAAAAATATTGCACCAGATGCCGAAATCGATTTAAAATGGCCCAACGATGTGTTGCTGAACGGGAAAAAAGTGAGCGGTATTTTGTTGGAGAATCATAAGCCAGGCGGGCAGGAGCAGGCGATTATTATTGGCATTGGTGTTAATTGCCAATCAAGCCCGCACAAAACAACCTATCCGGCAACCTGTCTGATAGATGAAGGAATTTCTCAGAAGCCAAAAGAATTCCTTGATCTTCTTATTGTTGAAATCAACAAGTGGATACAAATCTGGAATAAAGGCGAGAATTTTGTAGAAATTCGTCAAGCATGGCTTGAACGCGCGAATGGATTGGGGCGCGAAATTCTTGTAAAATCACCGACAATGGAACTGCGCGGTATATTTGAGAACCTGGATGAAAACGGATTTCTGATATTAAAGATGCCAAACGGCCAGCACCACAAAATTTCAACGGCGGATATTTTCTTTTCCAATCATAATAAAAAAGGTGCATAAGCAAACCATGAGCAAAAAAGAACTGTTATTTGTGCCTCTTGGGGGCGTTGGTGAAATTGGTATGAACCTTGCCCTTTACGGGTATGGCGACAAGGCCAACCGTGAATGGATCATGGTGGATTGCGGTGTTACTTTTCCAGGCCCCGAATTACCAGGTGTTGATTTGATTCTGCCTGATATTCGTTTTGTCCAGGAATTGGGTGATCGCCTCAAGGCAATCGTTATCACCCATGCCCATGAAGATCACTATGGTGCATTATTATCCCTGTGGCCTGTATTGAAAAAACCAGTGTATTGCACACCATTTTGTGCCGGAATGTTGGAAGCGAAGGCTGCATATGAGCGCGATAAACCCAAAATTCCTGTAACAATTTATGAGGCAGGCAGTAAATTTAAAATTGGCTCTTTCGAAATAGAAGCCGTGCATGTCACGCACTCACTGCCTGAGCCGATGTCGTTATCCATAACCACGCCACTTGGCACGTTAGTTCATACTGCCGATTGGAAAATTGATGATGGTCCGACTTTGGGTCGCATAACAGATGAAAAAACATTTCGTCGCATCGGCAAAGAGGGCGTGTTGGCTGCAATCTGCGATTCGACCAATGCCATGCGCACCGGGGTTTCACCTTCAGAAGTGGAAGTTTCTGACAGCCTGGCCAAGATTATATCCAATGCCACGGGCCGGGTGGCAATTACCACTTTCTCATCCAATGTCGGGCGGTTGCGCTCCATTGCGCAAGCGGCAAAGAAAAACAACCGTCGCGTTATGCTGATGGGGTCATCCATTCGAAGAGTAGTCGAGGTATCCAGTGAGCTTGGATATTTTGATGATATTGAAGATTTTGTTGATGAGCGTGAGTTTGATACAGTAGACCGTGCCAATCTGGTGATTATCCTCACCGGTTCTCAGGGAGAACCACGTGCCGCGATGGCCAAAATCGCCCACGGGGAACATCGAAATGTGTCCCTGGCACCTGGTGACACTGTGGTTTATTCCTCGCGCATCATTCCGGGCAATGAAAAAGCTATTATTGAAACCAAAAACCTGCTGATCGACCAGGGCATTGAGATCATCACTGATCTCGATGCGCTGGTTCATGTTTCGGGCCATCCGCGCCAGAAAGAACTTGAAGCGATGTATTCCTGGTTGAAGCCCCAGGTAAGTGTTCCGGTTCACGGTGAAGCAGCTCACCTTACCGCCCACGCCCGCCTTGCGGGAGAATTTGGTGTTCCCCAGGTGGCTCCGGTGCGCAACGGCGACATACTGAGGTTGGCACCGGGTAATGCTGAAATCATCGGCACAGTGGCTTTTGGCCGGTACTACAAGGATGGTAAGATATTTGGCGATGAAGGAGAAATTGGTGTCGCTCAACGCCGCAAGCTGGGTTATGCGGGAATAATTACACTTTCGGTTGTTCTAGACCGCAAAGGAAATTTAGCGGATGAAATTGACATCGAAGTTTACGGCCTGCCTGAACTGACATCAGATGGAGAAGAATTTGCTGTGGTTCTGTTTGATGCAGCTGCCAGGGCTCTTAAT
>JAKISV010000087.1 GCA_021648425.1 Rhizobiaceae bacterium | reverse complement strand
AAGCGGATTTATTCTTATAGCGATGTGGTGGCCGGGCAAAACCCGGACATTGAATTTATACAGGCTGGTTATCTCAATGACCATGAACTGGTGATTGATACGTTTGCCCAAAGGGTGATTGAAGCCAGCGAAGGGGCGGCGGTGATGAACTGCCAGATGTGCAAATATCGCGAGCAGGTTTTGGGGTTTGAAGCTGATATTGGCATGGCGCAGGAAAGCCATCACCACCATGTGGAGGGCATCGGCGGCGGGCTGGAAAATTGCCCGTGTAACGGTGATTGCGATGCTTCGTGCCGTGAGGAGGAATTTTGTAAGGAGCATGGCTTGCCATGGACGCCGCTTCATACGCATGAGCATTCGCACGACCACGAAGACGGTCATACCCATTCTCACCATCATCCGCCCTATCCCCACGCTGACCATCCGCTTGGGCCGGTGACGATGAAGAAGAAATAACCGTGTATCCTTACGAAAAAATGCCGACGGAGATTTATCGCCAGTCGTTTGAAACCATTGTTGCAGAGGCGCAGTTGTCGCGATTTGCTGTCGATGAGCGCGAACTTGTTGTGCGGCTTATTCATGCCTGTGGCATGGTTGATCTGGCGGAAGATGTGGTGATTTCGCCCGGTGCAATAAAAGCGGGTAAAAATGCGCTTGATGGGAGTGCGACAGTAATTTGCGATGTGGAAATGGTGCGGCGAGGGATTATTGCGCGCAGGCTTGGGGCGGGTAATAAACTTGTTTGTGAGGTGGGCAGCGAGGCGGCAACGCATTTTGCTGATACACACCAAACCACGCGCAGCGCCGGTGGCATGGCAATATTACGCGAACAAATTCCGGGTAGCATTATCGCCATTGGCAATGCTCCAACCGCGCTGTTTCATCTGCTGGAGATGTTGGGGGAGGGGCTTGAACCTCCGGCGCTCATCATCGGGTGTCCGGTGGGTTTTGTCGGTGCGGTGGAGAGCAAGGAAGCGTTGATTGAACATGCAGGTGATATCCCCTATATCACCGTGCGCGGCAGGCGTGGCGGTTCGGCGATTGCGGCGGCGGCAGTGAACGGGTTGGCTGGAGGTTTAACATCATGACAACACCATGGCTTGATATTATCGGCATTGGCGAAGATGGCATGGCGGGTTTATCTGCGGCAGCCAGAGCGCTGGTTGAAAATGCTGAGGTAATCATTGGCGGCGAGCGTCATCACAAGCTTTCACCGGGCGTAAAAGCGCAGCGGGTGTCCTGGCCTTCACCCTTTGATGCGATGATTGAAAAGATACGTTCGTTCAAAGGGCGGCGGGTTGTAGTTTTGGTGTCGGGCGATCCGCTCTGGTATTCAGTGGGCGCGCGTATCGGGCGGGCGATTGATCCTGCGGAAATTCACTATCACCCACAATTATCTGCCTTTCAGCTTGCGGCCTGTCGCATGGGCTGGTCGCTGCCGGATGTGGAAACGCTGACAGTGCATGGACGGCCCCATGAGCAGATTGTTTCAAAACTGTCACCGGGGGTAAAGCTGCTGATTTTAACAAAGGATGCCACTTCACCAAAAACAATTGCCAACCTGCTCTGCGCTCATGGTTATGATAATTCGCCGATGAGCGTATTGGCGGCCATGGGGGGCAGTGAAGAAAAGCGCTTTGAGGGGTTGGCAAATGACTGGGCTCATGAAGTGCCGGATTTGCATACGCTGGCGGTGGAGTGTGTGGCTGGACCTGATGCGCGTGTGTTGCCAAAAACGGGATTGCCTGATGATGCGTTTTTTCATGATGGCATGATTACCAAACGTGCGGTGAGGGCAGTTACTCTGGCAAAACTTGCACCGCAACGCGGCGAATTATTGTGGGATATCGGCATTGGTTGCGGTTCGGTGGCAATCGAATGGATGCGTGCTGCAAATGAAGCGCGGGCAATTGGCATTGAGCCACGCAGTGAGAGGCGGGATTTAGCCGCGAAAAATGCTTTGGCACTTGGGACACCGGCACTGAAATTGATTGACGGTGTGGCTCCTGATGCGCTCGAAGGCCTCAAGAACCCTGATGCGGTATTTATCGGTGGCGGTATCAGCCAACGGGTGATTGATTATTGTTTTGGGCTGTTAAAGCCAAACGGGCGGCTGGTGGCAAATTGCGTGACACTGGAGGGTGAGGCCATTTTGCTGGCAGCATTTGAAAACCTGGGTGGTGAGTTGCAGCGTATCGGGGTCCAGAGCGCTGAGCCGCTTGGGTCACTTCACAGTTGGAAATGCGCCATGGCCGTGACCCAGTGGTCGATAGTTAAACCGTGGGAGAACACATCATGAGCGGGAAATTATACGGCGTTGGCGTTGGGCCTGGCGACCCGGAACTGATGACGCTGAAAGCCCATCGGCTATTGCGCGAGTGCAATATCGTTGCCTATCCCGCTCCCGATGATGGCATCAGTTTTGCCCGCGCGATTGCGGCGCAATATTTGCGAAGCGAACAGGTGGAAATCCCGATTGTTATTCCGATGAAAACCAGCCGGTTCCCGGCGCGCGGGGTTTATGATGAAGCAGCAGGGCGCATTGCAGGCCATCTGGATGCGGGGGATGATGTGGTAGTTTTGTGCGAGGGTGATCCGTTTTTTTATGGTTCGTTCATGTATCTGTTTGAGCGTCTGGCGGGTGATTATGATGTCGAAATTGTGCCGGGTGTATCCTCGCTGATGGCGTCTGCTGCAGCGCTTAAACGCCCGATTGCAGCGCGCAATGATGTGCTGACAGTTATACCTGCACCACTGGATGATGATGCAATTTACCGGCGGCTGGAGATGGGGGAGGCGATTGCATTTATTAAAGTGGGACGGCATTTCGGGCGAATTTGTGCACTGATTGAAAAGGCGGGGCTGACCAGCTCAGCGGGTTATCTGGAGCGCGTCAGTCTGGAGAATGAAAAAATCATGGCGCTTGGCGATGTCAGTGTTGATGAAGTGCCGTATTTTTCGATTATTCTGATTTATAAAGGTGCGGAAGACTGGATTAAAGAACTGCCGGCACTGGAGGTGGCGCAATGAAAAAACCTCATATTATTTTGTTGAACGATGTGCCGTTTGAATTGGCGATGAAGCTGGCTGATATTACTGGCGGGAAAATTGAAGGCGCAAAAAAACGCTCGAAACTGGCATCGGTAATGTTTGATGATTTGGGAGTGCACTTGCAGGCATTGTTTAACGATGGGCAGCCAATCGTCGCTATTATGGCAGCAGGCGCGGTGATACGATTACTTGCGCCGGTGCTGGGAGACAAGAAAAAAGAGCCGCCGGTAATTATTATTTCCGAGGATGGAAAACAAGTAGTGCCATTGTTGGGCGGGCATCGCGGAGCCAATGAACTGGCGCGAAAAATAGCCGATGGACTTGGGGTCAACGCGGCAATTACCACGGCGGGGGATTTGCGTTTTGGCGTGGCGCTGGATGAACCGCCGGTGGGTTATATTCTGGCCAATGAGCAAAACGCAAAGGCAGTGATGGCTGAGTTGGTGGCTGGTGCAACTGCTAAACTGACTGGCGTTGCGCCATGGCTTGATAACAGCACAATTCCATTTGAGGCTAACGGAAAGGTTCGGCTAACCGTTGGCGAAAGTGTCGTTGAACCAGGGCCGCTGGAGCTGGTTTATCATCCGCAAAATCACGTGTTGGGCATGGGGTGCGAACGCGGGGTAGGCGGTGAAGAGGCAATTGGTCTGGCAAGGGATGTTCTGGCAAAAAGCGGTGTTGCACCCCAATCAATCGCGGCGGTTTGTTCAATAGATGTGAAGGCTGATGAGAGCGCTATTCATGCGGTAGCAGAGTATTTTGGTGTTGAAGCGCGGTTTTTTGATGCGAAACAACTGGAAGCGCAGGCTGCTCGACTGAAAAATCCTTCGGATATTGTTTTTGCTGAAGTTGGTTGTCACGGTGTGGCGGAGGGTGCGGTACTTGCTGCTTGTGGTGTGGATGGGGAACTTGTGGTTGATAAGCATAAATCCCAACGGGTGACTTGTGCATTGGGAAGGGCTGCTGGTCTTGTTGATTGGGGTACGCTTGGACGTGCACGTGGGAAGCTATTTGTTGTTGGCATCGGTCCGGGCAGCGAAGAGTGGCGTTCGCCGCAGGTTTCCGCGATGATTGAGGCCTCAAGCGAGTTGGTTGGCTATTCGCTTTATCTTGACCTGATTGCTGGTATTTCGGGCGGTAAAACACGTCATGATTTTGATTTGGGACGTGAAGAAGACCGGGTACGTCATGCGATGGAGCTGGCTGGAACAGGCAAAAACGTGGCGCTGGTATGTTCAGGTGATGCGGGAATTTATGCGATGGCAACATTGGTGTTTGAACTTCTGGCTGATGGTGGTTTGAGTGACGGTGCCCGGCGTATTGCCATTGAAATTTCACCTGGAATTTCTGCCCTGCAAGCAGCGGCAGCGCGAGCGGGTGCGCCGCTTGGTCATGATTTTTGTACGATATCACTGTCTGATTTGCTGACGCCCTGGGAGGATATTCAACGCCGTGTTGAGGCGGCTGCACAAGGTGATTTTGTCATTGCGTTTTATAATCCGGTTTCAAAAAGACGTCGCACCCAACTGGCGTACGCTCGCGACAGGTTACTAGAATATCGTCCAGCGGATACGCCGGTAATATTAGCCACCAATCTGGGGCGCGAGGGTGAAAAAATTCGAATTGTTCCCCTGGCCGAATTAAATGTCGAAGACGTTGATATGCTGACTGTGGTGGTGGTTGGGTCGAGCAATACCAAAACTGTTGAAACCGGTGATGGTCGCCGGTGGGTTTATACACCGCGTGGTTATAGCGCCAAACCCGGTTCGGGTCTGAAGGAGGCAGCACAGTGAAGGTCTATTTTATTGGTGCGGGGCCCGGCGCTGCGGATTTAATTACAGTGCGCGGGTTAAAGTTGATTGAGCGCTGTCAGGTTTGTCTTTATGCGGGGTCGCTGGTTCCTGAAGAAATTGTGCGCGCAGCGCCAAAAGATGCGCTGGTGAAAGATACCGCACCCATGCATCTGGATGATATCATTGCTGATATGGCAGATGCCAGCAAAGTGGGGCATGATGTGGCGCGGGTGCATTCGGGCGACCCGTCTATCTATGGAGCGGTGGCCGAACAGATGCGGCGGCTGGATGAACTGGGAATTGACTATGAGGTGGTGCCCGGTGTGCCGGCTTTTGCCGGGGTGGCAGCGAAATTGAATACGGAATTGACCCTGCCGGAAATTGCACAAACGATTATCATCACCCGCACTGGCGGTAAGGCATCTTCGATGCCTGAAGGGGAGCAGCTTGAGATATTGGGGCGCTCGGGAGCGACGCTGGCTATTCATCTGTCCGTTCGAAATCTCAAATATGTGCGCGAGGCGCTGGAGCCTTTTTATGGGGCTGATTGCCCGGTGGTTTTAGCCTACCGCGCCACCTGGCCCGATGAACTTTATATTCGAACTACACTTGAAGGCATGAAAGATGAAGCGCGTAAGGCCAGGATTACCCGCACGGTTCTGATTATGGTGGGGCCGGTATTTGGCAAGGTGAATTTTCGTGACTCGGATTTATATAATCCTGCCTATGCCCATGTGTTGCGCAACAAAGGCAAAAAAAAAATCAGGCATAAAGCCGGATGATTTTCGCCGCCAGATCTTCGATATTGTCGAAACTTTCGCCGGGGGGAGGCGGTGGGCGGCGCAGCATATATATTGGCAGGCCTAATTCTCTTGCGGCTTTGATTTTTGCATATATCAGCGTGCCGCCGGAATTTCGGCAAACCAGATGGGTGATGCCATGGCGTTTGAATAAATCGGCCTCTTCAGCAGCGATGTGGGAAGGCTTGGCGATGATCAGTACGAGATTTTTGAGAGGCAGCGGAGTTTTTGGTTTATCCAGCATGCGGGCAATAAAATGCACATCTTCGCGGTGGGAAAAACCATCGATATACTGGTGGCCAAGAGCGAGGAATGCAGTGGCGTGCAAAGGCAACTGTTGTGCGGCTTCTTCAATGGATTGGCATTTTATCCAGTTGTCGCCTGGTTGTTCAACCCATCTGGGTCGGTCAAGAACGAGGCGTTTGATGCCGACAGCGTTTGCTGCTTCGACGGCATTTTGTGAAATGCGGGTGGCAAAGGGATGGGTTGAATCGACCAGCAGATTGATAGCCTCATTGCGCAGGTATGCGGCCAGTCCACTGGCACCGCCAAAGCCGCCAACACGGGTTTTGCCAAAGGTTCTGTCGGGCTCCTCGGTGCGCCCGGCCAGTGATGTCAAAACATCCAGGTGGGGATGTTCTGCCAGCATGATAGCCAGATCGCGAGCATTGCGGGTGCCGCCAAGTATCAGAATTTTTGTGGGTTCAGCCATGGCGGGCGAGAATTTCTCCGGTGCGCGAAACGATGATTACTTCTACGCTAACCGGCGCGCCGCGCAAGATGGCAAGGGCTTGTTTTTGCGCTTTTTTGGCTATGAATTGCGGCAGGTTGATATTTGCCGACCGGGCCAGTTCAAGCGCCTGCATGGCGGTGTTGGCGCTGGAGATATCGGCGGCAAGTGTGGCATCACCGCCAAGCGAATTTGCGCTATGAGCCAGCCAGTCCATATCCACCTGGCTGCGACCGGAATGCAAATCCATCGCACCGCAGGCGAGTTTGGTGAATTTGGCAAAACCACCGGCCAGCGTGATTTTGGCAATGGGGTTTTTGCGCAGATATTTGAGCACACCGCCAACAAAATCACCCATGTCGAGAATGGCGGTGTCTGGAAAATCATAGAGTTTTTCGGCCGCACTTTGGGAGGTGGAGCCGGTGGCGCCAAGTACGTGGGTAATGGCTGTAGCTCGCGAAACATCAATGCCGCGATGGATGGAACTAATCCAGGCGGAGCAGGAAAACGGGTTGACGATGCCGGTGGTTCCAAGAATGGAGAGGCCGCCAATGATGCCAAGGCGCGGGTTCCAGGTTTTTGCAGCGAGTTTTTCACCATCGCGAACGGCGATAGTAATGGTGATATCGGGGGCGATATTGTGGGTTTTACACAAAGCGGTAACAACGCCACTCATCATGGCGCGGGGAACGGGATTGATGGCGGGTTCGCCGACCGCGACAGGCAGACCGGGCAGGGTGACGGTGCCAACGCCTGTTCCGGCGCGAAAGGTGATGCCGGAGCCTTTTGGCGCGTGTTCAACTTTCGCTTCTATCAACGCAAGATGAGTGACATCAGGATCATCACCGGCGTCTTTGACAATTGCGGCGCTGGCATAATTGGCGGTGATTTTTTCAAATGCGAGGGCAAAGGCAGGCGTTTGGCCTTTGGGCAGGGAAATAGTAACGGGGTCTGGAAACTCGCCGCTCAGCAAAGCGCTAAGGGCGGCTTTGGTGGCAGCGGTAGCGCAGGCACCTGTAGTCCAACCCTTGCGCAATTTGCCGGTGTTTTTCTGTTTGCGTTCAGCCTTAGCCATGGGTGGTTTATAAAACAACTGTCGTTTCAGGCAATGGCGAAATTTTCACCCGTGAGGACCGGCATATGATTAGTTTGCCGCAAAAAGGACTGATGATTGCAGCGCCGCAATCGGGTAGTGGAAAAACTGTGGTGACGCTGGCGCTTTTGCGCGCGCTTAATAAACGCGGAATAGATGTTCGCAGCGCCAAAGCCGGGCCGGACTATATTGACCCGGCGTTTCATGCCATCGCCAGTGGTGCGCCTTCTGTCAATCTTGATGCCTGGGCTATGAGTGCAAAACGGCTTGGGCAGTTGGCGAACAATCAAGGCGGCAGCCATTTACTGATTGAGGCAATGATGGGGCTTTATGACGGGGCGGCAGATGGCAGCGGCAGCGGGGCTGAACTTGCCGGAACATTGGATACTCCTGTTTTGCTGGTGATTGATGCGGCGAGCCAGTCTCATTCTGTGGCGGCACTGGTGCGCGGGTTTCGTGACCATGGCCGCGAAATTGATGTTTGCGGGGTAATATTCAATAAAGTCGGTAGTGTGCGCCATGAATTGATGTTGCGCGAAGCGCTGGAGGCAATTGGTGTGCCGGTGGTGGGTGTTGTGAAACGAAGTGAAAAACTCAAACTGCCTCAGCGCCATCTGGGGTTGGTGCAGGCGGGGGAAATTTCTGAAATTGAGGAATTCATAGAAGGGGCGGCCAGGGAAATTATTGCCGGTTGCGATCTGGAATTGCTGGAGAATTGTTTCAAACCGATAAAATCACCCAAAAATGAAACAACGGCCTGCATGGCTCCGCCGGGGCAGAATATTGCCATTGCGCGCGATGAGGCATTTTCATTTATTTATCCACATTTGTTGAATGACTGGCGTTCGCAGGGTGCGCAATTATCCTTCTTTTCGCCTTTGGCTGATGAAGGGCCGTGTAATGACAGCGATGGGGTTTATCTGCCTGGAGGTTATCCCGAACTGCATGGGGCAAAAATTGCAGGCGGACAAAATTTTGCTTTGCAGATGGCTAAGGCAAAAAAACGCGGGGCGTTGATTTATGGTGAGTGTGGTGGGTTTATGGTGTTGGGATCCGGGCTGGTTGATAGTGAGGGGAAAATGCACAAAATGCTGGGGTTTTTAGAACTGGAAACAAGTTTCAAAAAACGTCAATTACATCTGGGCTACCGGGTGGTGCAGGCGAAGGGTGAATTTTTTGCCGGTGCATCAACCAACGCTCATGAGTTTCATTATACCTCCATTATCAGGCAGGAGGGGGAACCTTTGTTTCAGGCCAGTGATGCATTGGGCGAAAATCTGGGAGCGCAGGGTTTGCGCGATGACAACGTGATGGGTTCTTATATGCATCTGATAGATGTGAGGCATTGATGATGGATGGCGCTGTCCTGTTGTTTTTTGCATTGATACTCGACTGGTTTGTTGGTGACCCAAAATGGCTGTGGAAGGCTTTGCCTCATCCCGTTGCGATGTTTGGCCGGGCTGTGAGTTTTTTGGATAAAACACTGAACAAAGCGAGTGATAATCCCGCAAGCACCATGCGAATGGGGGCTGTGGCTATTGTGGCTTTGATTATAGCAGCAGCATTGCTGGGTTGGCTGCTTGACGCCTTGATTTTGTTCAGTGGTATAATTGGTGTGCTGTTGGAAATTGCCATAATCTGGATATTCCTTGCTCAGAAAAGTCTGGGCGAACATGTGGGGGCCGTGGCTGTGGCGCTGCGTGAGGAGGGTCTTGCGGGGGGACAAAATGCCGTGGCGATGATTGTCGGGCGCAACCCGCACACACTGGATGAAAGCGGTGTCAGTCGTGCGGCGATTGAAAGTCTGGCGGAAAATTTCAGCGACGGGGTGGTGGCCCCGGCTTTCTGGTATCTGGTTTTCGGGCTGCCCGGATTACTTGTTTACAAGATGATCAATACGGCGGATTCGATGATTGGTTACAAGAATGAGCGCTATTTGCATTTTGGCCGTGTGGCAGCGCAGATTGATGATTTGGCGAACTGGCTGCCGGCGCGCATTTCTGTGGCTTTGATAGCGGGGGCCGGGGTGATTACAAACGGAATAGAAAGCGGCAGACGGGCAATCTCCACCGCCATGCGTGATGCGGGACTGCACAGTTCGCCCAATGCGGGCTGGCCCGAAGCAGCGATGGCTGGAGCCTGCGATTTTGCTTTGGGCGGCCCGCGAATATATGAGGGGAATACTGTTTCTCAGGCATTTATCAATGGTGCGGGCAAGCGCAATCTGGGCGCTGGCGATATAAATGCGGCGATGGTCGTGTTTTCTTTTGCCTGTTACGCGCTTTGGGGAGCCGTACTGATCTGGTACTTATTGTTTTGAGGGTGGTGTAATTACAATTGGCTGTGCATAGGGCGGTGTTTGACCGAAGGCTTGCGAAAACGATAACCCTTCCCAGGCCATCTGGGTGGCGCGGATGGGGCTGGCGTGGCAGATGATGGCGGTTTGATTATCGGGAAAACCGGGATCATTTAATATTTCATCTATGCACCGGGCAACGCGTTTTTCTACATCGGCAAAGCTTTCTCCATTGGGTGTGCGGTTATGGCGGGCATCTTTCAGCCATTTGGTGGACAGCTCACGGTCGATATCTTTCCAGGCAATGCCCTCCCAGTCGCCCATGTTCATTTCCCAAAGGCGTTCGTCAAAAGTAAGTGTGAGATTGTCGCGCCGGGCCAGTTGCTGCGCAAGTTTACGGCAGCGCAGCGCCGGGCTGGCGATGATGCGGGTGAGGGGCGGGGTATCTTGCAAGGCCTGAATGATCTGGCCGTGGCCTTCTTCTGCAATATCCATATCGGTTTGGCCGTAACAGATGCCCTGGGGGATGTCGGGGGTGGGGTGGCGCAGGAAAATCATGACCACAAGGCCGCCAGCGCTATCAAAATGGAGATTTCCGAAACCTGTTCCATTGCTCCCAGGCCATCGCCGGTATAACCACCCAGGCGCACTATCAGCCATTTCAACAATAACCAGGCGGCAAACATGCCTAAAGCCGGGGCTAATATTCCGGCAATATTGCCGCTTGCCAGGGTTATTATCAATGAAATGAATAGGGTTATTGCCAGCATGATGTTGAATTGATCTTTTGCGGTCCCATCACGCACGCTTTCGCCCAGCCCGGTTTTTCGTGCATATTGGGCCGTGTGAATGGCTATGGCTATTGATGCGCGGGCTGTGGAGTGGGTCATGAACAGTGCCAGAACTCCCAGCCAGGGGTTTAAAGACGCCAGGGCAAAAATGCGAATGGCGAATGAAAAAATCAGAGCCGTGGCGCCATAGGTGCCAATGGCGCTGTCGCGCATTATCTCAAGGGCGCGTTCTTTTGTTGTGGCTCCACCCAGGCCATCTGCACTGTCTGCCAGTCCATCTTCATGCAGGGCACCGGTGATTAATGTACCAAGGAGAATTGCCAGCGAGGCGGCCAGAAGCGAGGAGAAAAACTGGCTGCCTGTGTACCAGACGAAGGCAGGCAGGATTGCAATTATCAGCCCGGCAAGCGGAAAAGCTGCGATTACCTCATTCAGCTTTAAGGGCTGGTTATCACCGGGTTGAGGCGCGTTGGGTACAGGCAGGCGTGTGAAAAACCGCAATGCTGTCACGGTATCGGGCACGAGTTTTTTCAACCATTCCAATGTTATGCATCCTTGTCGCTCACGCCTGCTGATTCAAACGTTGCCATGTCGCACAGCATGGCGCAAGCGTTGCGCAATAATGGGAAGGCGAGCAGCGCGCCAGTGCCTTCGCCAAGGCGCAAATCGAGGTCGATTAATGGTTCTGCGCCAATTGCCTTCATCATCAAGGCATGGCCTGGTTCTTTTGAGCGGTGGGCAAACACTGTAAAGTCAGCAGCTTCGGGTCGCGCGGCAAGGGCGCACATGGCGGCTGATGAGGCGATGAAG
>JAKISV010000086.1 GCA_021648425.1 Rhizobiaceae bacterium | reverse complement strand
ATTGGCGCTTCACCCTCCAACGCCGAAACCATCAAAAGTGCCATGGCTGCGGCTTACCAGAGCAACCCGCAACTGAATGCCCAGCGTGCTGCGACCCGTGCAGCTGATGAAGGTGTGCCGCTGGCGCGATCAGGGCTGTTGCCCAGTATTACCGGTGAAGCAGACTATGGCAGTACCTATACAAGTTCATCGCTGGGTGGTCTGGTATTAAGCCGTACCAGGCTTCGTCCCCGTGGTTTTGGTATTACGATTTCACAAACGCTGTTTGACGGGTTTAAAACCTACAACAACATTAATGCAGCAGAAGCGGTTATCAAGGCTTCACGCCAGACACTGAGAAATACTGAACAGAACGTACTATTTGATGCGGCCAGTGCTTATATGGATGTGATGCGTGATTCAGCTATTACCTCCTTTAGAAAGCAGAATCTGGCATTTCTGCGTGAAGAGGTCAGGTCTGCTCAGGAACGTTTCAACGTGGGTGAAAGTACGCGCACAGATGTTGCCCAGGCAAAAGCGCGCAGAGCAGCAGCCGTGGCTCAATTGGCGGCAGCGCGAGCGCAGTTAAAAGGCTCTATCGCGGTTTACCGCCAGGTAATCGGCCGCGATCCAAAAAATCAGAAAACAGCCCGGGGCATCGGCAACCTGCTGCCGCGTAGTATCAGCGCGGCCCTGGCAATAGCTAATGCCGAGCATCCCGCAATATTGGCCACTCGCCATCTGGTCGATCAGGCTTCTTTTGAAGTCAAAGCGGCAGAGGGTGATTTGCTGCCAACTTTAAGCATTACCGGAAATGCTACCCGGCGCTATGATTCTGGTGCGAGCGGGATAGAGACAGATTCGAAATCGATTATCGCAAAACTGTCTATTCCGATTTATCGAGGCGGACGCGTATCCGCTAATGTTCGCCGTAACAAGGAAAC
This sequence comes from Rhizobiaceae bacterium, assembly GCA_021648425.1. Lineage (GTDB taxonomy): Bacteria > Pseudomonadota > Alphaproteobacteria > Rhizobiales > Rhizobiaceae > JAAEMP01. The sequence continues at coordinate 10,537 of JAKISV010000086.1, read as the reverse complement.
CCTGGGTCAACGCCGAATTGAAGTTGATCAGACCGTCGACCAGGTGCGCGCTGCTGTGGTGTCTGCATTTTCTCAACTTGAATCTGCCCGCGCAACTGTGATTGCCGGCAATGCCCAGCTAAGTGCTTCGCGTCTTGCTTTGAGTGGCATAGTTGAAGAACGCAATGTTGGTCAGCGAACCACTCTTGATGTTTTGAATACTCAGCAGGATGTGCTGAGTGCTCAGATTTCCCTTGCAAGTGCGCGCCGTGATAGCATTGTTGCCGGGTATGCCCTGTTGTCGTCAATAGGCCGGTTGAGCGCAAACCGTATGGGGTTGAAAGTCGCTTTGTACGAGCCTCGCAAGCATTATAATGCTGTGCGTGACAAGTGGTTTGGATTGCGTACTCCAGACAACAGGTGATCTCTCTCCCGACAAACAGCTTTTTGAAATTTAGCAGTTAACGGAATTCATAAATGTCTTACGTTGTGGACCTGCATGGCATATCATTGCAATGATTCGAAATTAGTCGATAACACGCAGGGAGAAGCGCAGATGAGCGCGCATACGGCACAAGAAGCATCAATGGAAGATATTCTTGCCTCAATACGGAAAATCATCTCTGAAGACAGCAAGGAACTCCTTACTGACGACCCTCAAGATGAAAACCAGAAACCGTCTACTGACAACCCCGCAAAATTGACCACTGCAACCTTACCACCGGTTTTAACGGAGCGGCGTGAAATTTTGGAGGACAGTTATGTCTCCGGCCCAAGCGCTGAGCCGTTATTGGCGCAAAAACCTGTTGTTGCAGATGATGATAGTACAGTTGAAAAAACTGCGTACGAAACTCCTGAAGAGAGTAAAGTTGCAATACCAGGTTTTATGGAAAAATTGACTGGTCAGCAGGAAGAAAATCGCGAAGACCCCGGCAAAATAGCAACAGGACATACACAAACGCCATTGCATCCGGCAATAGCCATCGCGACAGATTATAGCAAAGCGCCAGTTACGGCCCCTGTTTCAAACGAAAATTCTGTTTCCGGCAATTCGGAAAAACCGGTTTTTTCCAATAGTTCAAACGCGCCTTCGACTGGTTATGCCGGGGATGCGTTGATTTCCCCCGATGCAGTTGAGCGGCGGGAGGAAGAAGAACGGCGAAACCACCCCTTGAGACGTGGAGCGGACCAGGAAACTCAAGAATTTAGAAATGCCCTGATGTCACCGCAAACCGATGATGCGGTGGCGAGTGCATTTGAGCAGTTAAAAAATTCAGCCACCGATAATCTGGATGGGAAAGTCGAAGCGCTGCTGCGACCGATGTTGCGTGAATGGCTGGACAACAATCTGCCTTCCATGGTTGAACGTCTCGTTCGTGATGAAATCGAGCGTGTTTCGCGCGGGGAATAAGTGCGGCGCATAAGCGACAAAATGCTCCACAAAAAATCCGACAACTATTTGTCTGTTGACTTGCAACAGCACTTTGGGTTTACAACCCTTCTGGATAATGTTGGCCCCATCTGTGAGTTTGTAAATGTCTGAGAAAAATCCCCCCGGCGAACCAGCACTTGCCAAAACTTATGATGCGCATCTGGTCGAACCGCAAATTGCCCAAATGTGGGATAAGGCGCAAGCGTTTGCAGCGGGTGCTGGTGCCCGCGCCGGCGAAGACACCTTCACAATTGTTATTCCCCCGCCCAACGTTACGGGTTCTTTGCATATGGGCCATGCGCTGAATAATACATTGCAGGATATATTAGTGCGTTTTGAACGTATGCGCGGCAAAGATGTTTTATGGCAGCCGGGCATGGACCATGCGGGAATAGCCACCCAGATGGTGGTTGAACGCCAGTTGATGGAAAATCAGCAACCGGACCGTCATGCCATGGGCCGTGAAAAATTTGTTGAAAAAATCTGGCAGTGGAAAGAGGAATCTGGCGGGATAATTTTCAACCAGTTGAAGCGGCTTGGGGCTTCTTGTGACTGGAGCCGCGAGCGCTTTACCATGGACGAGGGCTTATCTGAGGCCGTTGTTGAAGTGTTTGTCAAACTTTACAATGAAGGCCTTATTTATAAGGACAAGCGGCTGGTTAACTGGGACCCGGTATTTCAAACTGCAATATCTGATCTTGAAGTGGAGCAAAAAGAGGTCGATGGCCACATGTGGTCATTTGCCTATCCGCTGGTAGATGGCCCGGTTGATGGCATCACCGAAATTGTGATTTCCACCACCAGACCCGAAACAATGTTGGGTGATGGCGCGGTTGCTGTTCACCCGTCTGATGAGCGCTACAAAAACCTGATTGGCAAAATGGTGCGTCTGCCAATTGCCGAGCGCCATATCCCGATCATTGAAGATGAATATCCTGATCCCGAATTTGGCACGGGTGCTGTGAAAATTACCGGCGCCCACGACTTCAACGATTTTGAAGTCGCACGGCGAAACAATATCCCGCTCATTCCATTAATGGATGGTGAGGCAAAGATGATTGTGACACCGGAAAATAATGTGCCCAAACATTACGAAGGCCTTGATCGGTTTGTTGCCCGCAAACTGGTTCTGGAAGAAATTGAGGAACTGGGTTTTTATCGCGGAGTTGAAGACAAGGTAATTGCCCAACCCTTTGGTGATCGTTCCGGTGTGGTGATCGAGCCTATGCTGACCGATCAGTGGTATGTGAATGCTCAGGAAATGGCCAAACCGGCAATTGCTTCTGTGCGCGAAGGGCGGACAAAATTTGTGCCCAAAACCTGGGAAAATACTTATTTTAACTGGATGGAGAATATCCAGCCATGGTGTATCTCCCGGCAATTGTGGTGGGGGCACCAGATACCGGCTTGGTATGGGCCTGACGGGCGAATATTTGTTGGCAAAACTGAAAATGAAGTGCTGGGTGCGGCTGAACAACACTATGGAAAAGTTACGGTTTTAACCCGTGACCCCGACGTACTCGACACCTGGTTTTCATCAGCACTCTGGCCATTCTCTACCCTTGGTTGGCCAGAAAAAACACCGGAACTGGCGAAATACTACCCGACTAGTGTTCTGAGCACGGCCTTTGACATCATCTTCTTCTGGGTAGCCAGAATGATGATGATGTCGCTGCATTTTATGAAGGATGAGGATGGCAAGGGAATTGAGCCGTTTCATTCGGTTTATATTCACCCGCTTGTGCGAGACAAGAGTGGTGCCAAGATGTCAAAATCGAAGGGCAATGGCATCGATCCGCTTGAGGTTATTGATGAATATGGTGCTGATGCGTTGCGCTTTACCCTGGCAATTCTGGCGGTGCAGGGCAGGGATGTAAAACTGGACCCGGCGCGCATTGCCGGTTACCGCAATTTTGGCACCAAGCTGTGGAACGCCACGCGGTTTGCTGAAATGAACGGTGTCAAATTTGAGGAGAATTTCAAACCGCAGGATGCTAAACTTACGATTAATCGCTGGATTTTAGCCGAACTCTCGCGTGCTACAGCAGATATCACCGCCAATATTGAAAAGTTCCGTTTTAACGATGCGGCAGGTGATGCTTACAAATTTGTCTGGAACAGTTTTTGTGACTGGTATCTGGAATTGTTAAAACCGGTATTTTCTGGCGATGATGAGGCGGCGCGGATTGAAGCGCAAGCCTGCGCTGCTTATGTGCTGGCAGAAATCTACAAGCTTCTGCATCCCTTTATGCCGTTCATGACTGAAGAACTATGGCAGCGTACCGCTCAACGCCAAACTCTGCTTTGTCATGCGTCCTGGCCACAGGCAACTGAGCGTGATGACGCTGCTGCCAATGAAATCAACTGGCTTATCAAACTGGTATCAGACATCCGTTCTGTGCGTGCAGAAATGGGAATTAAACCAGGCCTGATGATGGCCATGTTTATTATTGATGCTGATGAACAGTTGCAAAAACGAATTGAAACACACCGTGCCGCTATCGGCAGGTTGGCACGTGTTGAATCCATTGAACTGGCGATAACCGCGCCAAAAGGTTCCGCGCAAATCGTTATTGATGATGCTACCTATTGTTTACCTCTGGAGGGTATTGTCGATTTCAGTGAGGAACGCTCACGGTTGGAAAACGAATTGAAAAACCTCGACCAGGAAATCTCCCGTCTGGACAAAAAGCTGAGCAACGAGCGTTTTGTTGCCAATGCGCCCGATGAAGTTGTCAAAAATGAGCGTGCAAAACTGGCTCAATACCAGTCGCAAAAAGACAAAATATCTGCAGCATTTGCGCGGATTGAAAATATATCAGGGAAATGAAATCATGAAAAAAATGACACAATTAATCCACTGTAACTCAGGCAAAGTGCTGAGTGATGAATTGCCCTTCTCTGAAGCCGTTCGGGTGGGCGAATTGTTGTTTTTATCAGGACAAATAGGCGTAACCCCAGGTACACTAAATCTGGTTAAAGGTGGTATCGGCAATGAAACGCGACAGATGATGGATAACATCAAAACCGTGTTGGAAGAAAACGGCAGTAAACTTGCAAATATGGTTCGTTGCACCGTTATGCTTGCGGATATGGATGAGTGGGCTGAATTTAATATTGTTTATGCCGGTTGTTTTAAAAAGCCATATCCGGCACGCTCGGCGTTTGCCGCAAAAGAGCTGGCTCTGAATGCCAGAGTTGAAATGGAATGTATTGCGTTAGTCGATTGACTTGGTATCCTGCAATAAAAGGTGGTTATGGGTTGTTAAAAAGCCATTCTTTCGACACTTAAGACAGTTACTCAATGCGGCAGCTTGTATTTACAGGCAAGTTTACAGACCGCAGCACTCAATATTGTATTACGATTGTTCAGGCCTTATTTGGCGATGGATTTATCGTGACAGAAATTTTATAATTTGAATCGGTATGAATAATATCACTGACAAAGACTCCAGCGTAAAATCGCAAACACAAAGTATCAGACAAATTGATGCGGATGATGATATTCGCCTGCATTCCGGCCGTGGCAGGCGTTATTTGCGGATGATACTGGTAACGTTGGGTGTGGTTATTTCCGGCGTGGCAATTGGCGTATTTGGGTTGTTTTTCCTGTTACAGGGCGGAGTGATTGAAAATGATGCGCTGAATAATCGTATTGAACGTTCGATCACCTCTTTGCTGGGCCGTCAATATGAAGTTCGTCTGGGCCCAACACGTGTTGAATTTAATGGGGCCAGTCTGATTTCAATCACTTCAAATGATGTTGAAGTCCTGAAGGTGGGCGAATCCACTCCTATTGCTACCATCGGCCAGGTCATAGTCGGCGTTCCACCGATGTCATTGTTCGACGGGCGGCCGAAAATCAATACGATTACCTTTGAATCTTCAAAACTGGACATAGGGCAGTATTTGCCGCGGGACAATGCCGTCATACCCAGGGAAATCGACAAAAGCCTGTCACAGTTTGGGCAATTACTTTCTCAGTTTCAATCTCGATTGTCCGACAGTGAAATTAAGAAAATAGGCATCAAGGATAGTTTGCTGATTGGTTATAAACCTGGTGCCGGGTCAACAGATAAAATTACGATAAACGAATTTTTGCTGGAATCGGGTTCAACAGATGAAATGAATATGCTTCTGGATGCGGATACGGGAAAATCAGATCTGAAAGCGGAAGCAGTTTATACTCAACGTGAAAATGGCAGTGCAACGCTTAAGCTCAATTTTGACGGGGTGGATGCACGAGAATGGCTGCCAGACCCAAATGATGTTAAATTTGAGGACAAGTTCATTGCTTCAAATTCGATACTCAAAGGTCGACTGAATCTGGAATTTAATGCTGATAATACTGTTCAGCAACCGGTACTCAGCATAATGGTTGGGAAGGGCGATTTGCGCCTTGGTCGCAAGGGCAAAACAAATGTTAACAAGCTTGCTCTCAACTTTCGATTGTTTCCCAAACTAAACCGTTTAATCCTTGAACGCTCGCAGATCAGCGTTGGAGGTTTTGAAGCCCGCATTGTGGGGGGGGTTACGCCCGTGGAACCGGGCTCGGGCCTTGCTGGTGATGTGGATTACTCTGGTGGTGGAACAGGCGCGTAGCGCGCCTTCTCAAAGCGGTGAAAAAGTATATTCAGCTTCAATGATCTTTGAAGGCGGGTATGACCGGACCCGCAAACTGTTGAATATTGACCAATGGAAAATGTCCGTAGTGGATGGTGATATGGTCGGCTCAGCCAGTCTTGGTTTTAACAGCGAAACGCCTTCCCTCGTACTTAACGGTGTCTCTACCGGAATGCCGATGGCAGCGATCAAGCAATATTGGCCGATTTTTCTGGCAACAAAGGTTCGTGACTGGGTAGGGAATAATGTACACGGTGGCCGCATTTCATCGGCCACAGTGACCGCCTCTATTCCAGGCGGAATCCTGGGCCGAATACACAAAGGAAAACGGATTGGCGAAGATCAGCTGTTACTGGATATAGATGTTGAGGGCGTGCGTTTTGATACTTTTGGCGAAATGCCACCGGTGCGCAGCGCATCGGGCAACATAAAAATGCGTGGTATGCGTACAGACCTGAAACTCGATAGCGGTGTTGTTTATGCAGCTAATGGTAAAGCGGTTAACATTGAAAAAGGCAGCTTCACAATTCTTGACGCAGCCCAAAGACCGCTTAAAGCAGCAACCACTATGCTGGTAAAGGGGCTTGTCGCAAATCTGGCAGAGATATCAAATTCCGCACCTTTAAAAGTAATGGATCGCTTGAAAATGGCCTCGGACCAATGGTCCGGCAACTCGCAAATAGATGTGGTGGCGAATTTTCCACTCAAGAAAAAACTGCAATTTGCTGAAGTTGACTGGCAGGCTCAAATACGTTTGCAAAACGCCCGCAGTTCAAAGCTGATTTCCGGCAGAAAAATCTCCGGGAGCAATGTTGTAATTGAGGTAAACGCGGATAAAGCGGTAATTACCGGCACTTCAACAATTGATGGAATTTCGGGCAAGGTTTTGATGATCGAGCCGGTTGCAAAAAACTCGAAAGTCAAAAGAAAACGGGTGTTAAACGCGCGTCTGAACGACAAGCAACGAAAAAAAATCGGCATGAATCTCAACCCGGTGATTACCGGCATTGTCGATGTGCAAATGGAGCAGTATGAGGGAAAAAAAGCTGCGGTTATATCTGTTGATCTGAAAAATGCACAAATTGCACTGCCATGGATCGGGTGGCGTAAAGGGGCAGGCATTCCGGCAAAAGCAAGTTTTCAAATGGTCAATGAAAAAAGCACAGTTGTCATCAGCAATTTGAAACTGCGTGGCAAAAGCTTTTTGATGGATGGCAAACTCACCATTGATAAAGGCGGCTTGAAGTCAGCCAATTTTCCCAAGGTTTCACTCAATAATCAAGATGACCTGGCGGTGCGTATCCGCCGCAATAACCGTGCTTATACCATTACTGCCAATGGAGATTATTTTGATGGTCGTGTTCTTGTAAATAAACTTTTTAAACAAAAGGGTGCTGCGGTAGATCAGGGAACCGCGACATTCAGTCTGTCAGCCAATATCAAAAATGTAAAAGGATTTGGAAATCGCACTGCCAACAACCTTGTTTTGAATTACTCTGTCAAAAAAGGGTGGTTGGATGTTCTCAACCTGAATACCCGATTTAATCGCGCGCAAACAACTACAATAGAGGCAGTCACAACGGGAAGTACAACCAACTTTAAAATACGTTCTCAAAATGCTGGCAGCGCATTGTCATTCCTTGACCTGTATTCACGAATGGAGGAGGGCCAGATGGCGGCCAACCTGCAGCGTCGCCGGGGTGAGCCCTTTCGAGGAAATGTGGTAGTCAAAAACTTTGTTATAGTTGATGAACCCAAGCTGAAAAAACTGGTGTCTAATGAGCGGGTTGAAGAATTCGACCGCGAAGGGCGGTTGAAAAAGGAATTTAGTAAAATACAAACTCACCGGGTGCGCTTCCCCAGTGCTCAGGCTTCTATTGAAAAAGGCGAGGGTTATCTTTCCATGGATGGTTCGCTAACCGGTGTGCAGATTGGTATTACCTATAACGGCCTGCTATTTGACAAAAACAACCGTATGAATATAGGCGGCACATTCATGCCCGCTTTTGGGATATCGCGAATTGTCTCGGCTATTCCTCTTGTCGGGCAGATATTCTCAAACGGCAAAGACAGCGGATTAATCGGGATTACCTACCGTCTTTCCGGTCCTGTCCAATCGCCTAAATTACTTCTCAATCCACTGTCAATTGTTGCCCCGGGAATATTCAAAAAGATTTTTGAACCGCGCGGCGGCTAAGAATTTCATTTTGCGCGAATGAGAACATGGCGCTTTTTGCCCATCGATAGTTTGATCACACCATCATTATCGCGTTGGGTGGAATTCAGGGTAGCGCGATCATCGCTTACCGAAATATCATTGATGCGAATTGCACCGCCTTTAATGTGCCTGCGCGCTTCACCGTTGGACGAAGCAAAGCCCGCTTCAACAATCATGGTCAATATGCCTATACCCTCTTGCAGGCTGTCCTGCGTGACATTGATCGTCGGCAAACTATCAGCCAGAACCCCTTCTTCAAACGTCTTGCGTGCAGTTTGGGCTGCTTCCTGGGCTGGTTTGCGCCCGTGAACCATTGCGGTGGCCTCAGTTGCCAGTATTTTCTTGGCTTCATTTGCCTCTGCGCCTTTTAAAGACTGAAGGCGGTTGATTTCATCCAGTGGCAGAGATGTAAACAGCTTTAGAAAACGGCCAACATCATCGTCCTCACAATTGCGCCAGTATTGCCAGTAGTCATAAACCGGCAGCATGTCGCTGGAGAGCCACACGGCACCTTCGGCTGTCTTGCCCATCTTGGCACCGGAAGATGTTGTCAGGAGAGGAGCAGTCACGGCAAACAGCTCTTTTGTGCCACAGCGACGCCCAAGATCGACACCTGATACAATATTTCCCCATTGATCAGAACCACCCATTTGCAGGCGGCATCCATAGCGCTGAAACAATTCAACAAAATCGTATGCCTGGAAAATCATGTAATTGAATTCCAGGAAGGACAAATGCTGTTCGCGCCCAAGACGGTTTTTTACTGAGTCGCGTGCCAGCATCTGGTTGACCGAAAAATTCTTACCGTATTCGCGCAGGAAATCGACATAGTTGAGTTGCATCAGCCAGTCGGCATTATCCGGCATTATTGCGTCACGTGGCCCGTCTCCAAATTTAAGAAATTTACTGAATATATCGCATATGCCGGCCTTATTGACTTCAATTTTGTCAATACTCAGCATATTGCGGCTTTCATCTTTGCCAGATGGGTCGCCAATCATAGACGTGCCGCCGCCCATCAGGGCCAACGGCCTGTGCCCGGTTTTTTGAAACCAATACAACAACATGATCTGCACCAGATTTCCCACATGTAGCGAGGGGGCAGTGCAATCATAGCCGATATAGGCGGTGACAGTTTCTTCGCAAAGCAGCTTGTCCAGGCCATCGGCATTGGACAATTGGTGGATGAATCCCCTTTCATCAAGGGTCTGAAGAAACTCGGATTTGTAGGCGGACATCTTAAGCTTTCCTGATATAATATATTTAACCCTGTATCGTTAGCAGGGTATAGCTAATTAATCACGGTGTTGAAATGGATAAATTCACTGCAATTGGAATGATGAGTGGCACCAGTATGGATGGCATTGATGCGGCTCTTATTCGCAGTGATGGAAAAGATTATATAGAGCGGGGTTCAAATCTGTTTGTCCCTTATAATAATGACCTTCGTATTCGTCTCAAACAAGGTTTGGTGGATGGTAAACTAATCAAAGCCCGAGCAGAACGCCCGGGCGCCCTTGGTGCTCTGGAAAACGAGATTACCGTACTGCACAGCGAAGCTGTAGCGCAGTTTTTGTCAAAGTATAATTTTAATGCTGAAGATATAGACCTGATAGGTTTTCATGGACAAACGATATTGCATCGCCCTCATGAAGCGATAACGGTTCAGTTGGGTGATGGCCAGGCCATTGCGGATGCCACAGGCATTGACGTTATTTTTGATATGCGATCAAATGACATGAAACATGGCGGGCAGGGTGCACCTCTGGTTCCAGCCTACCACCGTGCTCTTGCTCGTAGTCAGACCGGCATCCCTGCAAATGATTTGCCGGTGGTTTTTGTTAACATTGGTGGAATTTCCAATGTTACCTATGTGGGCAATGAGAATGAGCTTATTGCCTTTGATTGTGGTCCCGGCAATGTATTGATTGATCAGTGGATGCAACAGCGCGCGGGAAAGGAGTTTGATGAAGGCGGTCAAACTGCAAAGCAGGGAACAGTCATCGAAGATATCGTTGAACAATATCTGGCCGATTCCTATTTTTCGCAACCGGTTCCCAAATCTCTCGATCGGCTTGATTTTACCCCACTGAATGACCGTGCTGTCTCGGTTGCTGATGGGGCTCGCAGTCTGGCAAGGCTTACGGCAAGAGGGATATTGCAGTCAGTACGTCACTTTCCTGCTGTTCCTGCGCTCTGGGTTATCTGCGGTGGCGGTACAATGAACAGCGTGGTTATGGATGATCTGAAAAACCTGGCCCCGCAGGGGGCTGAGGTGATCAGTG
>JAKISV010000085.1 GCA_021648425.1 Rhizobiaceae bacterium | reverse complement strand
GGATGTGGCAATTGTTTCATCACCCCCATCAGACCCGTCATATAGATCATCACGCAAAAAGCGCTCGCCATCTTTTGCCAGCTCAATTATTTTAACCAGGTAGGAAGTGAGAAACCGCGCTTTGGGAAATTCAAATTCCTGAGGCGTTGGGCTATCCAGTGTTACATAGACCCCCTCATCGGTTTGCGTGGCCATGCCTTTGACTGTTTCTTCCAATTGCTCATTGAGATAGGATTTCGACAGAAAGCTGAAACTCTTGCCATCAGCACTTTCGTAGGTGCTGGTAGTTTGGTCAGATACAAATTGATCGCGTGAAGTGGCTATATTTGTCAGAAATCGGAATTTTAGTGATATTCCATCACATTCATTGCCGCTGACTTCATAAACCATACGCCCTTCCATTTGTTTTATTCCGGAGCGCTCAGTGGCATCAACCAGCTTGATATCATACACCGCACGATGGGGTGCAATAATTTCAAAACCGATTGCCTGGGCTGGAGTGACGGACAGTATGCTGGCTGAAAGTACCATCAGTGATGTCAATTTTGAATTCAACCTGCTTCTCCTGCACATTTTGCCGCCAGCCTATGGCAGTAATTTATCAATAGACTGCACTGTGCATTAGAGTTATGGCAATGTGAAGATGCTTCACCCAAATCCTAACAATCAGGTTAACCCGTTTCCCAGCCATGAAATCAGAACTAGAATGGATTACCGCCCGCCCCAGCGCGCATCGCGGTTATCACAATATCGATAAGTCGGTCTACGAAAACACCCTTTCCAGCTGCGCTGCTGCAATAGAGCATGGCTTTAATATCGAGGTGGATTTGCATCCGGCCAGTGATGGTACTGCGGTAATTTTTCACGATCTTACCCTTGAGCGCATGACTGGCGATGAGTTAAAGGTGCGCGAACTCACCAGTGTGCAGTTGCGAAACATCAAAATTGGTAACAGCCAGGATTATATCGCCACCCTTGAGGAGCTGTTGTTATTGACCGCAGGCAAAGTCGGTCTGATACTGGAAATAAAGGGTCTGGTTGGAGAAGATACAGGTTTTGTCAAAGCTATTTCCCGCTGCCTGGAAAACTATCAGGGCCCGGTAGCCATCATGTCATTTTATCATTGGCTACTGCGCGATGCGCGAAAATTTGCTCCCCATTTACCGCTTGGCCTGATAGCCAAAGATGACGATGCCCATTATGCCAGCCACAAGATGATTGCAGATGAATGCAATGTTGATTTCGTTTCTTATAAATACAAAGACATGCCTTGCAGGTTTTCTGATGAATTTCGAAAAAGTGGAAAACCGCTTTTGTGCTGGACTGTCAAAACACCCGAACAAATGAAAAATGCTCTGCTTTACAGCGATCAAATTACTTTTGAAGGGTTCGATCCGGACCAGGTTTAAATTTATGGCATTTAACCGTGCGCCAATTTCAGTTACTGTCACACAGTTATGAGCAGCGCCGAGCAATTCAAAATACAAATCATTCCCTCGTTTAAAGACGTGAATGCTGCCGACTGGGACCAGTTGATTGCCAATGGTAGCAGTGCGCATCCAAACCCGTTTGTTACCCATGCATATTTATCTGCTCTGGAAGAATCAGGATCAGCCTGCGTTGAAACGGGTTGGCTGGGTCAGCATCTTTTGTTGCAAGATAAAGAAGACAGGCTGCTGGCCGCCCTGCCCTGTTATCTGAAAAATCATTCCCAGGGAGAATATGTTTTTGATCACGGCTGGGCAGACGCATTTGAGCGCGCCGGTGGGCGATATTATCCCAAGCTGCAATGTTCTATTCCGTTTACTCCGGCAACCGGCCCCCGGTTATTGACCGGTTCAGGCAAAAATTCGAATGAGTATCGCGCAATTTTAGCCAACGGCCTGAAACAATTATGCACCCGACACAAAGTTTCCTCGGCCCATATCACCTTCCTGCCGCAAGATGACTGGCAGGCCCTGGGGCAACATGATTTTCTGCTGCGCATCGATCAGCAGTTCCACTGGCAAAACAGCGGCTATGAACATTTCTCAAATTTTTTGGAAACACTCTCATCGCGCAAACGCAAGAATATCCGAAAAGAACGCGAAGCAGCAGCAGCAATAGAGGGCATCGAATTTGAGTGGATTGAAGGTGGAGATATCACTCAGAAAATATGGGATGTATTTTATGAATTTTACCTCGATACAGGCTCGCGCAAATGGGGGCGACCTTATTTGACGCGGGAATTTTATTCTCTGATTGGCAAGAACATGCCGCAACAAATCGTATTGATCATGGCCAAACGAAATGGTGTTTATATTGCTGGAGCGATAAATTTTATTGGCGACAATTGCCTTTTCGGTCGCCACTGGGGTTGCAGTGAATTCCACCCCGCCTTGCATTTTGAAATCTGTTATTATCAGGCAATCGAATATGCCATCTCCCACAAGATTGGTCGCGTTGAAGCGGGAGCCCAGGGTGAACACAAGCTGGCCCGCGGCTATATGCCGGTTACCACCCATTCAGCCCACTGGATTGAAAATCCCGGCCTTAAAGACGCTGTGGCAAACTATTTGCGCTCTGAACGAGAGCATGTGAAAATGGAAAGTAAATTATTGGCTGCCCACGGACCTTTTCGAAAAACCTGATCAGGAAAAACTCATGAACACCTATGATGACAATAATGTTTTTGCCAAAATTCTGCGCGGGGAAATGCCCTGTTACAAGGTTTATGAAGATGAAAATACATTCGTGTTTATGGATATCATGCCAAGAGGACCGGGGCACGCCCTGGTAATTCACAAACGCCCCGCCCGCAACATTCTCGATGCCGATGATGAAATGTTGGCTCAGGTTTATTCAACTGTGCGCAAAATATCGCAAGCTGCAATGAAAGCTTTTGAAGCGGATGGGCTGACCATTCAGCAATATAATGAGTCGGCTGGCGGGCAGATGGTTTTTCACCTGCATGTCCACGTCATCCCACGTTTTGACGGCGTAAAAATGCGCCAGTCCTCCTGGGATATGGAAAGTACAAAAGCGCTTGAAGAAAATGCAGCTAAACTGCAAGAGGCTCTGGAAACGGTTTGAGTAATGGGCATTAATTGATTGGCTCTTAAAGCCAGTGGGCCATTTTTTTACCTGACAAATTCCGGGAACATCTTCGCCAACCCTTCAGGTGAAGCTTCAGCAATACCGCGTTCTGTAATCAATCCGGTAATCAATCGTCTGGGTGTAACATCGAAGGCCGGGTTGCCTGCCGGTGTATTATCCGGGCATATCTGAACACTGGCGAGCGTACCATCATCCAGTTTTCCCCAGACTTTTGTCACTTCATCCCCGTGGCGTTCTTCAATCGGTATTTCCTTCTCCCCATCGCCAACACTCCAGTCGATGGTGGGTGAAGGTAATGCCACATAAAACGGGATATCGTTATCGCGCGCGGCGAGTGCTTTGAGATAAGTGCCTATTTTGTTACAGACATCACCATTGGCAGAAGTTCTGTCGGTGCCGACAATTACCAGGTCAACTTCACCGTTTTGCATCAGATGGCCACCAGCATTATCAACAATCAACTGGTGGGAAATGCCATGGGAATCCATTTCCCAGGCGGTAAGTTGTGCGCCCTGATTGCGTGGCCGTGTTTCATCGACCCAGACATGAACCGGTATTTCCGCTTCGTTAGCATGATAGATTGGTGAAGTGGCGGTCCCCCAATCGACTGTTGCCAGCCAGCCGGCATTGCAATGGGTAAGGATATTAACAGGCGCACCGGGAGGCTTTGTTGCTGCGATTTGTTTGATAATTTCCAGGCCGTGCAAACCAATCTGGCGATTGGCTTCAACATCTTCATCGCAGATTTCACCGGCCCTTTGCATAGCTACTAAGGCCCTGCTTTTTTCTGGTAATGGTTTCAATAATTCGCGCATATGGTTGAGCGCCCAACGAAGATTGATAGCGGTGGGTCGCGTTTCATGCAAAATTTCCCAGGTTTCATCTATAGAGGTATCGCTGGGGTCATTTAACATTTGGACAGCCATACCATAGGCGGCAGTAGCACCAATCAGCGGTGCACCGCGTACCCACATCTCACGAATGGCATCGGCAAAGTTTTGGCGTGTTGTCAGTTCAACAATCGGGAATTTGTGCGGCAGCCAGCGCTGGTCGATAATTTTGACGGTGTTGCTGGTGCTATCAAACCAAATGGAACGGTAGTGCTTTCCATTAACTTTCATGGGTGTCTCTTTTGCGTGTGTTCGAATTTGCTCTATCGTTTTAGTGGCCTTGGGCGGAAAATCCAATGGTTATGAAAATTATTCACAAAGCTACACAAAGGAGTGAGGTTGGCTGTTATAATACTGCCTACCCGTTTAAACTTGATAGTTGAGATTTAATCAAATTAATATTGTAACGGGTTATTCATATGGCTTTTATTTCCAGAATTCTGGTTATGCTGCTGACGATATCTGCCATCCAGACCACACCGGCAAATGCGCAAAAAATGGATGATAATGTCGTCAGGATATTATCAAGCAATGTTGTGTTTGGCGGGGCAACAGAACGCGAAGTGGCGCTGGATGAGTTGGTAAAACGTGGTGAGCGCGACGTAATTGCAACGATGATTTTGGCGTTGCGTTATTCGGGTGATAGCGGCATTGCACGCGCTATCAGCCAATTGACGGATGCAAAGATCACCAGTTGGAATGATGCGATGTTGTGGCAAGAGGCCAACAGTGAAGTGGTGCCCCACAAAAGCTATCGCGATCTCAAACTACAGGTGTTTGAGCGTCTCGACCCAAAATTCATGCGGTTTTTGGGCGGTGAACGTTCGGATCGCTCAGCCATGAAAATCAGGCTGGAAGAAATTGCCTGGGGCGGTGTTGTTGTGGATGGCATTCCCTCGCTGGATGATCCAACAATGATTGACGCGGCAAAAGCTGACTATATGAAAGGTGATGATCTGGTATTTGGCGTTGCCATCAATGGTGATGCGCGTGCCTATCCTTTGCGTATCATGGGCTGGCATGAAATGTTTAATGAGACTATCGGCGGGGTGCCGGTGGCTTTAGCCTACTGCACATTATGTGGCTCCGGAATATTGTTTGAAACATTGGTTGAAGGTCGCAAAAAACCATTGGTGTTTGGTTCTTCGGGGTTTTTATTTCGCTCCAACAAGCTGATGTTTGATCGTGAAACAGACAGTTTGTGGAACCAGTTTACGGGCAAGCCGGTAAGCGGGCCGATGGTGAAAAATGATATCAATCTGAAAATTCGACCCGTGATAATCACCTCATGGGAAAGGTGGATAGCCAGCAATCCAGAAACTAAAGTTTTGTCGATTAAAACTGGCTATTCACGTGATTATGGCTCGGGACAAGTCTATAGCGAGTATTTTGCCAGTCCTGATTTGATGTTTCCTGCAATTGTCGGTGATGAAAGCAAAATTAAACGCAAGGATTATGTGTTTGGCATACGCGATGTAGGCATTGCCAAGGCCTGGCCGATTACCGCGTTTAAGGATATACGCGTTATCAATGATGCTATTGCTGACAGAAACCTGGTGCTGGTGGGCAATGCGGCAACTCGCAGCGTTCGCGCCTATGAACGTGGAGAACGCACTTTTGAAATCTCTGAGCAAGTCGAACAATTGTACGATGGCGCTACAATGTGGCAGATCACCGAAGATGCGTTGAAAGCGTCTGACGGGCAAACACTGGCTCGTGTTCCCGGACATATAGCCTACTGGTTTGCATGGGACAGCTATCTGGGTGCTAATTCCGAACTGTATTCTCAATAGACGGTATTAATCCGCAGCGCTCATTCAGCTGACAGGCGATAGCGCAAATAAAATGCGCTCATTCAGCCGACAGGTGATAGGGCAACTAAAACACGCTCATTCAGCCAACAGGCGATAACGCCTTGAACATTGGTGCGGGTAGAGAGACTTGAACTCCCACGCCTTGCGGCACCAGAACCTAAATCTGGCGTGTCTACCAATTTCACCATACCCGCTTGGAATAAACGCATGAGATTTTATCCTGCGCATTCCAGGCGCCTTCATAGCACCTGCTGGTGGTGATTCAAGTAGAAATTTTGCTGGTTTGATTGGAGTTGCCAGGCAATAATCAAGCCTTTGCCAAAACAAATAACATTACGCCGGTAAAGGCGGCACCTATTACAAGCGGCAAGGGAAAATCTAAAGCTTTAGGCAGCAAACCCGTATAGGTAAGCACAGCAATGGCGGATATGATAACAAAGAATAGTTTCATTGGCTTTTCCTGCTTATTATGCCCCATTTACCTTTTAATATTGCGATATACTCAACCCATTTCAGATATTCATTTGTAGACTATAAATATGGTAATTTGCTGAAAACACTTCAACTAGCTCCAAACATGGTTGAGAATTCATTTACATGTTTTGAGCCTGTCTTAGAATGGGAAAAACCTGCACGAAATGCGCTTGATACCTATAGATAGCCATTGGCGATATTGCAGGCATCATGCCTAAATTGTAGGCATGATGATTATTGGCATTAGGCTGTTATTTTGTATGTAGTTGCGGTAAAAGTTTTTTACACATTGTTATCAAGAGGGTAGTATGAGTTTGCATATTTTGGCATGTTTATTGCTTAATTATGGCTATGCAATCAGAAACAGGAAGCTGAGATGAAAAAAATTGAAGCGATAATCAAACCTTTCAAGCTGGATGAGGTTAAAGAAGCGCTACAGGAAGTGGGGCTGCAGGGCATCACGGTGATTGAAGCGAAGGGATTTGGTCGTCAAAAAGGACATACAGAACTCTATCGCGGGGCGGAATATGTTGTTGATTTTTTGCCGAAGGTAAAAATGGAAATCGTATTGCGCGATGATCAGGTGGAAGCTGCGGTTGAGGCCATTCGCAATGCGGCGCAGACCGGGCGCATTGGAGATGGTAAAATATTTGTTTCCAGTATTGAAGAAGTCATTCGAATTCGTACCGGGGAAACCGGGGAAGAAGCCGTCTAAATAATTTTACATGAATAACTGTTTCTTGAGCCCAAGAATGGCTTCAAGTCAATTTCAAACGAGCGTGCTCATAATAAAGGAAAAACACCATGGCTAATGCTGCTGACATTCTCAAACAAATCAAAGATGAAGATATTAAATTTGTCGATCTGCGCTTCACTGATCCGCGCGGCAAAATGCAACACCTGACAATGGATGTCAGTGAAGTTAATGAGGAAATGTTTGCCGATGGCGTAATGTTTGACGGTTCTTCGGTTGCCGGTTGGAAAGCAATCAATGAATCCGACATGAACCTGATGCTTGACCCGGGCTCTGCCCATGTTGATCCATTTTTTGCAGATTCCACCATGGCAATCTTTTGCGACATTCTTGACCCTTCGACTGGCGAACCCTATGAGCGCGACCCGCGTGGTACAGCGCGCAAGGCGGAAGCCTACCTGCAATCAACCGGCATTGGTGACACAGTCAATGTTGGCCCGGAAGCTGAATTTTTTGTGTTTGATGATGTGCGATTTGCAACCGACCCTTATAACACCGGCTTCAAACTCGATAGCGATGAGCTTCCCTCCAACATGGATGCAGAATATCCAGCTGGCAATATGGGGCACCGTCCGCGCACCAAGGGTGGCTATTTTCCTGTTCCTCCCATTGATCAGGGTCAGGATTACCGCAGTGAAATGCTGCTGAAAATGAAGGAAATGGGTATCACCGTTGAAAAGCATCACCACGAAGTGGCTGCTGCCCAGCATGAACTTGGCATAAAATTTGATACACTTTTGAAAAACGCTGACAACATGCAGATTTATAAATATGCCGTTCATCAGGTGGCCCATGATTATGGTAAAACCGCCACTTTCATGCCCAAACCGGTATTTGGCGATAATGGCACCGGTATGCATGTGCATATTTCAATCTGGAAAGACGGCAAGCCGCAATTTGCCGGCAATGAATATGCGGGCCTTTCTGAAAGCTGCCTGTTTTTTATTGGTGGTATCATTAAACATGCAAAATCACTGAACGCATTCACCAATCCTTCCACCAACTCTTATAAACGCCTGGTGCCTGGTTATGAAGCTCCCGTGTTGCTGGCCTATTCAGCGCGCAACCGCTCGGCCTCCTGCCGCATTCCCCATGGCACGTCGCCAAATTCCAAGCGCTGTGAAGTGCGTTTTCCTGACCCCACAGCCAATCCTTATCTGGCATTTGCCGCGATGTTGATGGCCGGGCTTGATGGTATTAAAAACAAAATCCATCCGGGCGAGCCAATGGACAAAGACCTCTACGACCTGCCACCGGCGGAACTGGCGGAAATCCCGACCGTTTGCGCATCCTTGCGTGAAGCGCTGGATTGTCTGGCTGCTGACAGCAAATATCTGCGGGAGGGCGGCGTGTTTACCCAGGATCAGATTGACGCTTATATCGAACTGAAAATGGAAGAGGTTATCCGCTACGAGCACACGCCTCATCCGGTTGAATTTGATATGTACTATTCGGTATAATTCAATATCAAAACACTAAACAAAACCCCGGCCAATGTGGTCGGGGTTTTTTATGATCGATGTGAAGCAGTTTTTGCCGCGAGTATTAATGCCGCAATGCCAATTGCACATATTAAAATGGCAATTAGCAATACAGCATCATAACCTCCCCATTGCCATATCAATGCACTCAGCGATGGTCCAAATGCAAAGCCGCCGATGAATGGCAGGGCCAGTACGCCGGAAATCAGGCCAAAGTTTTTGCGGCCCAGAAGTTCGGCGGTGAGTAAAGGCCTGATAATGCTGCTGACCCCGTTTCCCGCTCCCTGCAGGATGACAAACATGATGATAAATCCGGCCCAGAAATCAGCATTCAAAAGCACAGCGGCGGAAACCACCAGGGCCAACAGGGCGCAAACTGCAATGGTGACGGTTGAATAGCGGTTTTCCACTCCCATCATCGCCAACCTGCCGATGACCTGCATCGGGCCAATAAAAGATGCGGCCAGAACTGCTGATGCGGGTGAAACGCCACGGTCACTTAATAACGGCAGAATATGAGTGAGGATCATTGAATGATCGAGCGAAAACGCGATAAATGCAATCACCAGCAGCCAGAAGGTCAGCGTTCGGGAAATCTTCAGGGCATGGCGCGGGCTGTCCAGTGTCTCAACTGCAATGGTACGCGCGTAGGTCTGTGATTTGGTGCTGGCAAACCAGGCTAACGGAATTGCCAACAGGGCAAGTGTAAGCGCGAATATCACCAGTGTTGTTCGCCAGTCAAATGCCTCAACCAACGCATAAACTGCCGGGAATGCGATGGTTCCAGCCAGTCCCGCCACCAACGTCACCCGGGTGATTGCAGCGCGTGCACGCTTTTCAAATGTTCGGGTTAAAATGGCAAAACACGGCTCGTATAATACACCGGAAATCGCAATGCCCATCAGTGACCAGACCGCATAAAACTGCCACAGCTCCCTCACCTGCGAAAGGGCCAGCAACAATAAAACTCCGGCAATTGTGCCGCCCACATGGATGGTGACAAAATATCCACGGTCGATAATACGCCCGGCGATTGGTGCAAACAGAGCTGACAGCAAAAGTGCGGATGTCAGTGCGCCTGAAATTTCGGTTTTTGACCAGCCCAGATCGCGCTCCCATTCGCTCATCAGGGCGGGGAAGATATAAAACATCGTTGCCCAGGAAATGGTCTGTGAAATAGCAAATGGCCAAACAATGGTGTTGAAAGGTGCTTTGCCTGTTTTAGCCTCAGTTATTGTCATCCAACCCCAGCGCGGCAAAATCAAAAATTCTCTTGTCCAGCAGATGGCTTGGTCGAATGTTCGACAGGGCCCGGATCATTGTATCCTTGCGGCCGGGCATACGTTTTTCCATGTCGCCGATCATCTCCTTCATGGCATTTCGCTGAAGGCCGTCCTGGGAGCCGCATAAATCGCAGGAAATAATCGGGAAATTCATTTCGCGGGCAAATTTTTCCAGATCGGCTTCCGCACAAAATACCATCGGGCGCATCACCATGACATCACCCTCATCGTTCACCAGTTTTGGTGACATGGTAGCGATGCGGCCGCCATGGAAGAGGTTCATGAAAAATGTCTCCAGAATGTCTTCGCGGTGATGGCCCAATATCAAAACATCGCAATTTTCTTCTCTGGCGATACGATAAAGATGGCCACGGCGCAGGCGTGAACACATGGCGCAATAGGTGGCGTTCTGCGGAATTTTACTGGTGACGATTGAATAGGTGTCGCGATATTCAATGCGGTGTTCAAAGCCATTGGTTTTCAGCCAATCGGGTAATATATGTTTGGGAAAATTGGGCTGGCCCTGGTCGAGGTTACAGGCAAGCAGATCAACATCGAGCAATCCGCGCCATTTCAAATCTGCAAGTAAAGTCAAAAGCCCGTAGGAATCCTTGCCGCCGGAAACGCCGATAAGCCAGCGCGGACGTGACTTGTTTTTTCTCGGCACGACCATGCCAAAACCATCAATCGCTTCGCGCATCTGGCGCAACAGGCGTTTACGCAGTTTTTTGAATTCAGTTGTGGCTGGTGTATCGCGAAATATCGGGTGGCAGGTGTCATCATCGGTTGCTTGCGCGATGGGGCTCATTTCATTCATTTGCTTTTCCCGACTTATATTTGCGCAACCCTACAAACAAAAACGCCCGGTGTGAAACCGGGCGCATGAATTAATCTGTAAAACCTGTTAGCGCGAATAATACTCGACCACCAGATTGGGTTCCATATGCACCGGATAAGGCACATCGCTAAGCGCTGGAATGCGCACGTAAGTGGCACTGAGCTTGGTGTGATCCGCGTCGATATAATCAGGTACATCGCGCTCGGCCAGTTGAGTTGCTTCGAGCACAAAGGCCAGTTGCTTTGATTTTTCACGCACCTCAATCACGTCGCCCGGCTTGCAGCGATATGAAGGGATATTGACCCGCTTACCGTTCACTTTGATATGGCCGTGGTTGACGAACTGGCGTGATGCAAAAACGGTGGCGACAAATTTGGCGCGGTAGACAATTGCATCGAGGCGGCACTCGAGCAGGCCGATAAGCTTTTCAGAAGTATCACCACGCTGGCGCACTGCTTCGGCATAAATCCTGCGGAATTGTTTTTCCGAAATGTTGCCGTAATAGCCTTTGAGTTTTTGTTTGGCGCGCAGCTGGATACCGAAATCCGACAGGTGCGACTGGCGGCGCTGGCCGTGCTGACCGGGGCCATATTCACGGCGGTTTACCGGAGACTTGGGACGTCCCCAGATGTTTTCGCCCATGCGGCGGTCAATTTTATATTTGGATGCAATTCGCTTGCTCATTGGTTGTTCCTTACCGTTTCCTGAACCAGAATGTTTCCGCCGCCAAAAGCAGCAAAAAGGAAACGCGCCCTCCTCTGTTCGCTATATTAGCGAACCGACAGAATTAAACCTCAAGCGGTGCAATTCACGGGACACGTCAAAAGACAACCGGCACGCCAAGCGCACCGGTCAGATTGGTTTTTAGGTCAAGAA
>JAKISV010000084.1 GCA_021648425.1 Rhizobiaceae bacterium | reverse complement strand
GAACAACGGGTTTGCGTATTCCCGTATCAGAGCCCAATTCGCGCCGGGTGGAAAACCGGGTTGTCGGCATGGATGCCAACCCCTATCTGGCGATGGCGGCCTGTCTGGCCTGCGGTTATCTGGGTATGAAAAACAAGTCGACACCGCGTGAAGAAGTAAAAGGCGAAGCCTACGAGCTTCCCCACTCTTTGCCGCGCGATGTGTTGACGGCACTTCGTTTGTTTGATGAATGCAAAGATGTGCAACAAATATTGGGGGAGGATTTCTCCAAAATATTCATGGCCATCAAGCGCCACGAGCATGAAGAATTCTTGCAGGTTATCAGCCCATGGGAACGCGAACATCTATTGCTTAACGTCTAGGTCATCCGATCATGAATCTTGTAGATAACCACCTGCCAACACAAGAATTGCAGGCCCTTGATGCAGCCCATCATATGCATCCCTTTAGCGATACAGGTCAGTTGAACACCAAAGGTGTGCGGGTGATCACAAAAGCGCAGGGTGTTTATCTGACCGATTCAGATGGTAACAGACTGCTGGATGGAATGGCCGGTTTGTGGTGCGTAAATATTGGTTACGGGCGTAGGGAACTTGGGGAAGTCGCAGCGCGCCAGATGACACAGCTACCCTATTACAACACGTTTTTCCAAACTTCCCATCCTCCGGTAATTGAATTATCAAGGCAACTGGCAAAGCTTGCACCTGGTGATCTCAACCGGGTGTTTTTTGCAGGTTCGGGTTCTGAAGCCAATGATACCAATATCAGATTTGTACGCCATTACTGGGCCAGCCAGGACAAACCTGAAAAGACTGTCATCATTGCCCGCAAGAATGGCTATCACGGTTCAACCATCGGTGCTGCAAGTCTGGGGGGAATGAGCGCCATGCATGCCCAGGGCGGTTTGCCGATTGCTGATATTGAATATATCAATCAACCCTATTGGTATCGTGAAGGTGGAGAATTATCGCCAGAAGAATTCGGGCTGCTTCGTGCGCGCGAACTGGAAGAAACTATAGAGCGGCTTGGTGAAAACAAAGTCGCCGCCTTTATTGCTGAACCCGTACAGGGAGCAGGGGGTGTCATTATTCCACCCGATACCTACTGGCCTGAAATTCAACGCATCTGCGACAAATATGAAATCCTGCTGATAGTTGATGAAGTTATCTGTGGTTTTGGGCGAACAGGAAACTGGTTCGGTAGCGAAACATTCAATATCAAGCCTGACATTATCACTATCGCCAAGGGAATGAGTTCCGGATATCAGCCCATTGGCGGTTCGATAATCAGCGAAAAGATTGCAAAAATATTTGAGGACAAAGCCGGTGAATTCAATCACGGCTACACCTATAGCGGCCATCCGGTTGCCTGTGCAGTGGCATCAGAAAATTTACGTATTCTGGAGGAAGAAAATATCGTTGACAGGGTCGCAGATGATACCGGTCCTTATCTACGCGAAAAATGGCAATCCCTTAGCGACCATCCTTTGGTGGGTGAGGCGCGTATCTGCGGCATGATGGGAGCGCTCGAACTGGTGGCTGACAAGAGCGGGCGCAAGCCATTTGCCAGTGAAGAAGGGACGGTCGGATTTATCTGCCGCGAACATTCCTTTGCCAATGGTCTGATCATGCGCCATGTGGGCGACAAAATGATAATCTCACCACCCCTGGTTATATCGCGCTCTGAAATTGATGAGCTGGTTGAACTTGCCCATAAAACACTCGACCAAACCCTTGAAGAACTCAATAAACAAGGGTTGATGCAGGCGGCCAAATGAACCTGTTGGATTCAAATGACCGGCCGGGAGAATATCCACCTTCCTGGTATGCGGCCAGTGCCACCACCAAACTCGATTTAACACCGCTGGATAAAGATATCCGCGTGGACGTGTGTATTGTTGGCGCAGGCTACAGCGGATTATCAGCAGGCCTGCATCTTGCACAGGCAGGCAAAAATGTTTGCATTATCGATGCCCACCGCGTGGGCTGGGGCGCATCGGGTAGAAATGGCGGGCAACTGGGTTCAGGACAACGTTTGGAACAAAGCGAACTTGAACATCTGCTTGGCAAAAAGACAGCCCATTCATTGTGGCAATTGGCTCAGGACAGCAAAACCCTGGTGAAATCACTGATTGATATTCACAATATGGATTGCAAACCAAAACCCGGCATCATCCACGCTAATCACCGGGCGCGCTTTAATAGCGATTCCAAAAAGGAAGTGAGATTGCTGAACGAAGAGTATGGCTATGATGCAATGCGTTTTATTGACAAGGAGGAATGCCGTGAAATGATAGGCAGTGAAGCCTATTATGGTGGCGTGCTGGATACGAACGCTGCCCATTTGCATCCACTTAATTATGCCCTTGGCCTTGGGAAGGCGGCAATTGATGCCGGGGCCAGTATTTATGAACGCACAAGAGCGCTTTCGATTGAAACCGGGTCAAAGGTTAAAATACAAACCGAGCGAGGGGTTGTTACAGCAGATCATCTGATTTTTGCCTGTAATGGCTATCTGGGTGATCTTGATCAAACCGTGGCAAGGCGGGTTATGCCAATCAATAATTTTATCGTCGCTACCCAGCCGCTTTCACAACAACTTGCAAAGTCTCTGATCCGCGATGATGTAGCGGTGGCTGATAGTCGGTTTGTCGTGAATTATTTTCGCCTGAGCGAAGATAACCGTTTGTTATTTGGCGGAGGTGAGACTTACGGTTACCGGTTTCCAGATGATATCTGCAAATTTGTTTCCAAACCGATGCTCAATATATTTCCGCAATTGGCGGATACAGCACTGGAATATGGCTGGGGTGGTACATTGGCGATTACCAGGAGCCGTTTGCCACACTTTGCCCGTCCCAGCACCAATATCAATTCCATTTCAGGCTATTCTGGCCATGGGTTGGGAATGGCTACTCTAGCTGGCAGGCTGGTTGCTGATTCAATTGTGGGCAATGGGAAAAACTTTGAGCTGTTTCAAGCAATAAATTGCAATTCATTTCCCGGTGGCCCCGCTCTTCGTTCACCGCTTTTGATATTGGCGATGTTATATCATTCTCTATTGGACAAAGTTTGATGGATCCTGATATTTGTATCTCGTATTGGAGTGGTACATTTGTATATCAAAATAGCGTGTTAGGCTCCTTGAAAACTGAGTATAAATTGAAATCGCACACGAATCGTGCTCTGTTTTGTGTTTGATCTGGAGGTCAGGACAATGAAAATTAAATCACTACTTCTTGGTTCCGCCGCAGCCATTATGGCTGTTAGCGTTGCCCAGGCAGCGGACCCCGCAGCACCTGTCGTAGAGCCCGAACTGGTAGAATTTGTGCGCATCTGTGACGCCTATGGCGCAGGCTTCTTCTACATCCCCGGCACTGAAACCTGTTTAAAATTCTCTGGTTATGTTCGCGTAACTTATGAAGGCCGTCAGTATCATGATGGTGATCCGCGCGCCGGACTGCCAACACACCGTCACCGGGTACGTTATCGTGGCCGTTTGAACATCGACGCTCGTAATGAGACCGAATGGGGTACACTGCGTTCCCAGTTGAGACTACAAGGTGGCAGTCAAGGTGCAGCATTTTCATCTGAAGATGTTTTTTCAGACAACAATCCGCCAACGTTTCGTGGTTCAGGCGATGCAAATGTTGGCATCGATCGCGCATTGATCAGTCTTGCTGGTTTCCGTCTTGGTTATTCTTCTGATTATTGGGAAACCGTAGGTGATTCCGGCTATTATTTAGCCGTCAAAGATGGCCTCTACGGTGAAGGTCAGGCAGTATTTTTTGATTACACCTATGCTGCCGACGGCTTGACCCTCACAGCCGGTGTTCAAGTTGCAGCAGCCGGCAGTGCTGGCGGTGCAATCAGCGGATCAGGACTTGCCGGTCAGCCCGATGTCTATGTCGGTGCAACTTATTCTGGTTCTTTGGGAAGCATATTTGGAACCTACTACTATGATTCCAATGGCTTCAACCAGGAAGGGGCTGGCGCGTGGAAAGCTGGTGCCAGCTTAAATCTTACCGACTACATTCCCGGCGGCAGAATTAAAGCCTGGTATATGGCTGATGATGGCGACACAGATTATGTCAAAGGTCATGCCTGGGGTATCTCAGCAAAAATGGATCTAACAGATAACATGGTTCTTTATGCTGGTTATTCCGACTGGGATAGAACAGATGGCGATACAGCTGGTAATGATGTGTCCGATTGGTCAGCCGGCGTACGCTGGAAAATGGCTAGGGGACTGTATTCTCAGTTTGAATACAACAAACGCCAAATAGCAGGTTCTGGCAGCACTGGTACATATGTTATTCGGGTTCTGCGTTCATTTTAGCCTGATCAGAATTG
Organism: Rhizobiaceae bacterium; assembly: GCA_021648425.1. Classification (GTDB taxonomy): domain Bacteria; phylum Pseudomonadota; class Alphaproteobacteria; order Rhizobiales; family Rhizobiaceae; genus JAAEMP01. Next base: position 7,158 of record JAKISV010000084.1, on the reverse strand, counting down.
TATCAGTTTATGGAGGATGCCGGTTTGGTTCTTTAGCTGGAGATACAGTTGCTAAGGTCAGGACCTAGTAATCTTTCCCGGCCTTTTTGACTTCTTCACGATGATGTTCAGCTTTTTGCACTTCGATAAACAGGCGTTTTACAACGGGATATCGTTCTTTAATTTTTAGTTCCAACGCATAAATCGCATCTTCCACATCACCAACACGCATATCGTCATCGAAATCTAATGATACGGCAAGCAGGATGTCGTCGGGGCCACGATGCAGGGTTCTGATTTCGTTGAGGTTGGTAACAGAAGGGGTTTGGGCCACCAGAGATTCAATCGTTGAAACAACTTCAGGATCAGCTGCTTCACCAATCAATAATCCCTTGGTTTCATAGGCCAGCAGCATAGCAGTTCCAGCCAGGATGATGCCGATAACAATGGAAGCTGCGCCATCCAGCCAGGGCATATTTAGAGCCTGGGACAGATAAATTCCAATAAAAGCAGCGATCAGTCCGAGCATCGCTGCTGTGTCTTCAAACAAAACGGTAAACAGTGTGGGATCTTTAGATTCCTGTACGGCTTTGAAAAAGCTGCGCTTGCCTTTTGTTGATGAAAATTCCTTGTATGCAACCCACCAGGCAACACCTTCAAATACCATTGCAAGTGACAATACGATATAATTTATCATCGGATTATTGATTGGATGAGGGGTGATGACTTTTTGCACACCGCTATAAAGCGATATCCCCGCACCCACGGCGAATATCAGTATGGCAACGACAAATGCCCAGAAATAAATTTCGGAGGCATAGCCAAAGGGATGTTTTTTATCAGCTGGTTTTTTGGCCCGATGCATCCCCACAAGCAATAACACCTGATTTCCCGTATCAACAGCCGAGTGAACCCCTTCTGAAAACATGGCTGATGACCCGGTGAATACGGCGGCAATAAATTTTGTTACCATGATCAGTCCATTGCCGATCAGTGCTGCATAAACAACTTTTTTTGAACCGCTCGCCATGATGTAATTTCCGCTTTTACCAGTGGTTTTACTACACTGCTAGAAAATCACCGCTGGCAGTGCAAGGCAAAATTGAGTTTTACACCGAAAGGAGTTGGAGTGTATCAGGTTTTATTTGAAGCATGTCGAGCGTTACCGGGCTATCAATGTGACTACCGGTTCTTGTTTTTTTCAGCGGCGATAAATTCAAACAAAATTTTGCGAACGGATTCTTTGTCATAACTATCCACCGCCTCCTGCAACTTCACCAGCGCGTCGTCGCTTAAAGCTTCCACTTCAGACAGCGATTTACCGCGTAAAATTTTGGGGTGGTCGGTTGGGGTGCACTCACTTGGGAAATAGAATAATTCTTCGCTGAGTTTTTCTCCCTGACGTTTTCCTATTTCAACAATTTCGATATCACCATCGGGATGGTCGCTATCCTTGATAGATAAGCCCGCCAGGTGGACCATGCTTCGTGCCAGTTCGCTGATGGCAATCGGTTTGCCCATATCAAGCAGAAAAATATCGCCACCCTGCGACAGGCTGGAGGCCTGAATGATCAATTCTGAAGCCTCGGCAATAGACATGAAATAACGCGTCATACGCTTATCGGTGATGGTCAGTGGGCCGCCATTTTGTATCTGTTCATGAAACAGTGGCACTACAGAGCCTTTGGAATTCAAAACGTTTCCAAAGCGCACTGCGCTGAATTTTCTGGGAGTAGCATTTTTATCTACCGAGGTATCTGGCAAAGAGGAGGCGCGCACCAACACCTCCGCCCATCGTTTAGTGGCTCCCATAATATTTGTGGGACGCACTGCCTTGTCTGTGGATATCAGGGTGAAGCGCTCGACATTCGCATTTTTTGCAGCGTTTACCAGCATTTCTGTACCAAATATATTATTCTGGACGGCAACAATCAGGTTTTGCTCCAGCATGGGTACATGTTTATAAGCCGCCACGTGAAAAACTGTTTCAATATTGCGGTCTTTAAACAACTTATTGACTGTGGTCCGGTTAGTAATTGAGCCAAGTTCCGGCACCACTTCAACAGTGCTGATATTACGCAATTCGCGTTCAATTTCATAAAGGTTGAATTCTGACACATCATTGATAATCAGCATTTTGGGCCTGAGTTTCACAATCTGACGTGAAAGTTCTGAACCAATTGATCCGCCTGCACCGGTTATCAGCACTACTTTATCCGTAACGGGGATTGATAACAGTTCTGGTTTGGGCGGGACTTTTTTGCGGCCCAATAAATCCTGAACATCGAACTGGCGGATTTGGGAAATCAAATGCTTGCCCGAAAATATGTCACCGGGATTTGGCAAAATTTGAATGGTCAGGTTGAGTTTTTGGGCCATGGCCACCAGTTCTTTGCGCGTCTTGCTGTCGACAGCATCTGAGCAAACAATTATTCTGGAAATACCATGATCTTCCACCAGGTTTTGCAGATTATCACCATGCATCACCGGCAATCCTGAAACCACTGTGCCCTGGATCGATTTGTTATTGTCAATAATGGCAAATGGTAAAGTATCGGGGCTGTCTTTAAGTACCGATATCAATTGCATTGCAGAATTTCCCACCCCGTAAATTGCAACGCGGTCGCGCGAAATTCGCGATATGGTGGCCTGGCCGAGAAATGCACGAGCTGCAAAACGGCTGGCAGCGATTGTGAAGGTAGCAATCAGCAAAAATATAAATGGTATCGCGCGCGGCACACCCTGGGTGTATTGAAGTTCACCCATATAGGCCAATGCCACCCAAATGAGGGTGGTAATCAACATCGCTTTGACGATTGATTTAAAAAGTTGATCATTGGAAAATCGAATAATTGCGCGATATACGCCCAGGCGTGCAAACACGGGAATTGCAATTGCCGGAATCATCACAAACAGAATTAGCTGTTGTTGATTTGGAATATAAAATTCCCCAAATCGCACACAATAACTCAGCCATACCGCCAAAAGAAGGATAGCGCTATCAATCAAGATCATGATGATCTGTTTAAATCTTCGCGGTAAGATAACCAGTTGCTTGATAAACTTGGTAATAGTGCCTTGCAATAATGAAAACATATTTCCTGGCGTCGCTTGAATATTGTTGCAAATTCTTGTTCGTATCCAAATTGTTACCGGGAATCTGCCAAAATATTCCGCCTGTGGTGTCCAACCCGAAACTATCAAGCACATTTACGACAGGCTGCAGATGGGTACAATCTTTTTATTTGATATAAAACAGATAAGAAATTTTCTGCGGCTTATGTTTTGTATTAGATAAATGGCTGATGATTTTCTACAATGTGTGAAATTTCTCATAGAGATAGCAAAAATATTTTGCTAATGTTATTCGAGGAGATTGCGAGCAGGGGAGCAGGGATTCGAATTCTTCTAATAATTTAGTGAATAGATAAATCTACACTATGTTTTTCAGAGTTATAACGAATTTAGCGTGGCTAAACGATAATTTCCCGGAATATGTCAGATGATAAAACTTCCACAGACATTTGCTGCAACGCCGCAGAATTATAACCGAAATAACAAGTGGTTTGCGTTTGTCCTCACCGCTGGTCTTGGAATTTTGGGTAGTGGGATGTCGGTCATGATATCGTCCGCATTTGCCATAATATTTGTGTTGCAGTTACTTGGGGTTCTTAGAACATCTGACCATCCTGATATCTGGAAAATAGCTTTACTGTTTCTGGCCTACTTCCTGGTAAACACAGTTTTGTCCCTGGTCCACTTTGATGGCGGTAGAAATCTGAATGTAATTGTTGAGAGCCTGCCGTTTCTGGCATTTTTCCCCCTGGTAATGGCTTTGAGTTATACGTCCCGCAGTGAATTACGCAATTATTTGGAATTGGGGGCTTCAATTGGTAGTATCCTGACACTTGCTGTCGTTCTTTATGAATACAGCCAGGGCGTATCGCGCGCTGAAGGGGCCAATGGCAATCCGGGACCATTTGCCCTCAGTATATCAATTGCCTATGCGCTTTGTTTGTTTGGATTGTTTCGCAGTTCAGACAAAATGCGCTCTTTACTGATGATAACAGGCGCAACGGCAGCCTTTATCTGCCTGCTTGCTTCCGGAATGCGAGCGATGTGGCCGGCCTTGATATTATTGATATTGATTGCGGGTTGGGGGCAGGGCTTTTATAATTTTCGAAAGAGGTGGCTTTTTTACACTTCCAGCCTGCTGATTGCATCTCTTGTGGCATATATGATTTTTGGAAATCTTGTCATTGATCGTTTCGCGATGGTTTTCAACAGCGTTGATCAGATAATCAACAAAGACAATTATTCAAGTTCACTGGGCGAACGTGTTGTGATGTGGAAATTTGCTTGGCAAAATATGCCTGAGGCATTATGGATCGGACTTGGTGAAGCAAAAGCCATTAGTGGTATGGATGTTTTCGCCAAAGAAGAGTTGGGATATTCCAATGGCTGGAATCACTTTCATAATTTTATTGTAAATGCGGTTATGCGTGGAGGAATTCCAGAGCTGTTGGCAATGCTTGCTTTGTTATTTGGACCTTTGGTTATTGCCTGGAAACACCGAAGAGATGAAATCAGCCGGTACGGTTTTGCATTGATGCTGGCCATTGTGTTGATATTTGTAGAATCGGGTATGTTGGGTATTACATTCGGTCATGATATTATGGACCATCTGTACACCTACATGTTAGCAGTCTCCACCTGGTTGGTAATCGGGGGCACCAGTGGCAGTGAGTATACTGCCAATGATAAACAATCCATGCCATCTTGAGGGTGGATGAAATCCTTTACAATGCCGGGAGAAATGGAAATCAATACCTATATTTTTCTAGTAAGTTTGTTGGCTGCCAGCCTGATAGTTTCCCTGTTGGTTACCAAAGGGCTGATTAACCGCTTCACTCGCCAAAATATAATGGCAATTCCCAATAATCGCAGTTCCCATGATAGAGCTGTGCCAGTTGGTGGTGGCTGGGTAATAGTTGGATTAACAATCATTGCCTGGCTGATTTTCAAGTGGCCGTTTTCAAATGCCGCAGATATTGCAGTGCTGGTTGGTATCATAGTATTAGCAATGCTTTCCTGGCGCGATGATAAACAACCACTGCCCATCGTCATTCGCCTGATAGCCCAGCTCGCCGCCATCGGAAGTGCGCTCTATTTATTGCCTGAAAACAAGCTGATATTTATGCAGATCCTGCCATTGTGGGCTGACCGCCTGCTGGTAGCTATTTGCTGGCTGTGGTTTATTAACCTGTTTAATTTCATGGATGGAATTGATGGTATTAGCGGCGTGGAAATAATACAAATAAGTGCCGGTATAGGAGTTGTTGTTGTATTTGGCGCAATCAACTCGATTAATTTGGAAGTGCTTACGATAATCACTGGTGCAACTGCAGGGTTTTTGTGGTGGAACTGGCACAAGGCAAAAATATTTCTTGGCGACGTTGGCGCCATCACCATCGGATATGTTTTAGGTTGGTTGCTCATTCAACTGGCGGCAGAAGGTCAATTGGCCGCTGCCTTGATTTTACCGCTCTATTATCTGGTTGATGCAACATTTACTTTGCTAAAGCGGATGTTTACGGGCCAGAAATTCTGGCATGCTCACAAACAACATGCCTACCAGCGCGCTTCACATATTGCAGGTAGTCATTCGGTGATTGTTATTCGACTTATTGTTCTCAATGTCTTTTTGCTAACCATGGCCCTCTGGTCAATTTCCCAACCGTTTGCTGCAATAATAGTTGCCCTGATTGCAACGATTGTCACCTATTTTTTATTGCCGCTGGGGCATGGAAAAAAGGGCGCTGAATAGTATCAGCCATAATCAGCCCAACAGTTTGCGGTATATCTCCAGAGTTTTTGTTTGGATGTGTTTTTCGCTATAGGCCTCAACTATTCTGGCGCGCGCAGCTTTGCCCATTTTTTTCAGCAATTGAGGGGATGTGACCAGTTTCCTGATGCCAGCTGCCAGGGATTTAGCATCGTCTGGTTTTACAATAAATCCCTCAACGCCATCACGTACAAAATGACGACATCCCGGCACATCACTCACCACCAGCGCCCGCCCATAGGCTGCCGCCTCAAGCATTGCGCGCGGCATGCCTTCACGGGTGCGCGTTGAAACCACACATATATCCGACTTACGCCACACAGATTCAATATCAGTGCTTTCCCCATGCCAGTTTATTCCATCAATATTGCTCCATTGTTCAAGAATAGAGCCCGTAAAAGTGTTGGGATTGCCGGGGTCAGGGCTGCCGTACAGATCAAGATCTATCATAACACCTTGCGAGCGCAACAACTGGTGGGATTTTACCAGAACATCAATACCCTTGGTCCAGATCATTCGCCCGACAAAAGCCACCACCGGTGGAGAATTATTTGGCAATGGCAATGGTTTGAACTCGTCGGTATTAATCCCCGCGCCGCCAAACAATGTAACGCGCTCGTTGGAAATTTTTCCATATTGACGCAGATATTCCAGATCATCAGGATTTTCCACTCCCATAAGACATCGACGACGATTTATTTGAAAAACCACCAACGCAAAAGCCACCCGCCTTACCAGTTTTGCTCGCCAGGAACGCCCCTCAGCCAACGTGCCCAATCCAATCACGTGGTACATTTTGGCTGATTTACTGAAAAAAATTGCAACCAGTCCACCAAGTAAAATGGGTTTCAGTCCTATAATATGAATGATATCCGGTTTTTCTATTCGATATATTTTCGCTATCTGCCACATGTAGCGCAAAGCAGAAAAAACACCGATGCTGGAACGCGAAACATTAGCTGGCCAGACTTTTAGTCCTGCGTTTTCCAGGTCACTGCGAGCTTCGCTGGTGTTGCAGGCGATGGCTGTTTGATATTTACCCGATTGAATTGCAGCTTTGTTTAACGACAGAAAATGGGATCGGAAAAACCAGTCTTCCGTACACACATACAGGATTTTTTGCTTAACCGTTTTCAATTGCCCAACACTCTCCGCACACTAAAACTACGCTTTGATAATAACATGCCCCTTGGCCGGGGAAATGGTGCTTAGCGCATTTCGTGTATCAATGATTAGCAGCGCGAAATCAACCAGCATCTGCAATCTATACTGTCATAGTCAGTAGTGATAACTGCTACATCATATTGCGTGAGGGCGCTTTGGTTTAGATCAAC
>JAKISV010000083.1 GCA_021648425.1 Rhizobiaceae bacterium | reverse complement strand
GGACGGTCACATGTCGGGTGTGGCCCAAGCTTGAGGCTGGCGAATACCCGAAAAGGGCCTCGTTACTGTGGGCTTACTTCGGAACCAGACCAAAAATCTCTGCCCACCTTTACTTAATATGGGCTTTCGATGAAAGCCGCATTGCAGCAATACTGCGTTAGGTTTTTATTGAAAGCCCCGCAAGTTTGCACTTATTTTCATAGCGCTGATGCTGGAATGCATCGAGTGAAGGGAGGAGATTGACCAAATTTCCCATCATTCAATACCAGGGCCATGCCGATTAACCAGGCCAACATTCTTTAGCTGGATATATAGTCCACTAATTTGCCGGCAATAACGTTGGCAGGAATGTTGTGATAATCGGGAAATTCCAAAGCAGAACCAAGCCGATAACCTGGATGATTACAAACGGAAACACACCCTTATAAATATCCATTGTTGTCACCTCTTTGGGTGCCACGCCTCGTAGATAAAACAGGGCAAACCCAAACGGCGGTGTAATGAATGATGTCTGCAGATTGACCGCGATTAAAATCGTAATCCATGCCGGTGGCATCAAAGTTGGATCTGCTGCGTAAATTACCGGGCCAACAATTGGAATAACGATAAAAATGATCTCGATAAAATCCAGAACAAACCCCAGAAAAAACAACACGATCATCACCACAATCAACAAGGTGCGGGGATCATCAAAAGAATGGAGAAATTCCTGGATGTATTCTTCACCACCAAATGAACGCAGAACCAGGCTTAAAAACAGCGATGCAATCAGGATGACAAACACCATGGAGGTAACTTTGGTGGATTCGTTGATAATACCGCCCATAATTTTTTGACGGATCAACACCCAGCATGAATAAACCAGGCCAAACAGGCCAATATGATAGGCGATAAGAGCAACCGCGATAGCGACTTTGTTGTCAAAATCAATTTCTTCAAGCCCCATGCGCAAATCAAAGTTACCGCGAAGCAGGAGTAATACAATAACAGCCAAACCAGCCCAGATGACAAAACGGGTCGATTTTCCCTGATCTTTCAGTTTTCTGTTGGCCGCCAGCATAATCGCGCCTGCCGCCCCAAGAGAAGCCGCAGCAGTGGGGTTGGTAACGCCGCCAAGAATTGAACCAAGCACCGCAACAATCAAAATTACCGGCGGTGACACAACGCGTATTGCCTCAACTTCCAGCAAGCGGGGAACTGCATGTTTCAGTCCGTAGGTAATCATCACTCCAGGAAGGATATAATATAGCGTCTTCAAACCACCAGACGCTTCCCCAGGTACAAAGAACCAGTCAGCAATAAATACAAGCATGACGCCAGCCAGCCCCACATGCAGGGGTGCGCGCCAATAGCTTGGACGAAGGGCCCAGGCAAAAGTAAGGAGAAAAGCGACCAGTACCAGAACAGAAATTACTCCCCCTGACAAAGGTGCATAAACGGTGACACCATCAACAACACTGGAACCAATCATTCCAAATGCACCAAGCATTATCCAGATCGCTACAAATCCAAACAATGGCCCGAACATGCCAGCCAGTACCAGCCATGGATTGTTGTTGTAATAGGATATCAACCCGTATTCGTCCGGCTTGCCAAGTTTTACCGGAGGCGCTTCATCAGGATTGAAAAAGGCAAAAATCAAAGCGTAGGCCGCGTATAAAAATGCGAGGAATATCCCGGGAATGAATGCCGCTTTAAACAATGTTCCTGTCGATAAAACCGCCGGTTCGCCGAGCATTTCAAGAACAGTAATACCCAGTTCTTTCGCCCGGCTTTCCTGGCCAATCGCATACATATCGCCAACGATTGAACCAAGCAGAACAATCACAATTGACGGTGGAATAATCTGCCCCAATGTGCCCGAGGTAGCGATAATTCCAGTGGAAAGTGATTTTGAATATCCGTGTTTAAGCATGGTTGGCAGAGCGATAAGACCCATGGTGACAACCGTAGCACCCACAACACCGGTTGATGCAGCAAGCAACGTTCCCACCAGCACAACCGCAATAGCCAGCCCGCCGGGCAAGCCACCAAACAGTTTTGCCATGGTGGTCAGCAAATCTTCAGCAATATTGGAACGCTCAAGCGCGATGCCCATCAATACGAATAACGGCACCGCAAGCAGGGTTTCGACATTGCCGCCAAAAGCGCGTGAGAAAACGCCCTGGGACCAGGTCGATACGGTAGACAACAACGCCTTTTCCCAACCCTGCTCAAACACAGGGACCTTTACAATTTCACCCCTTTGGTCTTCCAGAACGTATAAAAGTCCATACTCGTTCAGGAAAGCAATAAGAAAGAAACTGATAAAAGCCGAGCCGGAAATGGCGTAAGCCACCGGATAACCGGTCAATATTCCACCAAACAAGGTTACAGCAACAATGATCAGCGAAATTTCAACGCCGGTAAGACCAAACAACATTGATTAAACTCCGCGATTTATCATGATGAGGGTGGCGTGTTCATGCCCATTCCACCAAAACGTTTGCCTTCGAACGAATAGTGAGTGGCAATGTCTTCATCTTTTTGCAGCAGGGCAAGAATATTACGCAGCAAAAAGCCAATGGCGCAAATAAACATCAACCCGGCAAAAACGACGACGAGGAACTTGAAAGACCAGACCCAGGAAAATTCGGCGGTGCCTGAGGATTCCCATTTGAATCCGCGAAAACTCGCCTTGCTGGAATAGATATTCATCGGCCGCGCCCGAAGGGCTGAATTGATCATAATCGGCCAGGAGAACCACCATAATAATACAGTGGAAGGGATGAAGAAAAACAGGGTGCCGAAAAAATCCATCCAGTGCTTTGTTCGTTTTGACACCGCACTGTAAATAAGGTCAACCCGCACATGCCCGCCCTCAATGAAAGTATAGGCGGAAGCAAGGGCAATCAGTAACGCATTGTATAATTTCAACTGGCCCGACAGCCATTGCAATTCTTCATTAACCAGGTTCATACCAAGAGGAGAAAATGTTAGTTCATTGCCGCGAAAAATTTGCCCCATGGCAATAATCAGCACCTGCTGCAACATCATCAACAATACAAACCAGGCTGCAAACTGCCCTACTCTGCCGTTAAATGTCTCAAGTATGTGGATGCTGCGGCGAAGAATGCCGCGCCGATAGATGCCAGCTGCAATTGTAATCAAGATGAGTGCGAGAATAATAAAAAACAACTCGCGGGACATGCCTGCAAGCAAGATGACATTCATCTTTTCTTTCAGCGTCTCAAGTTGAATCCAGTTAAAAATGTGCCAGGGCAAAATCAACAGATTAACAAAACCCATTATGACATTAAAAAGCAGATTCCCTAGTGCTTCCATGTGGCATTATCCTGACCAGTACCGACCAGTTACCCAGAACCTGCAATTCCCAATCAGGGTTAAATCGATTGTCAGCAAATGCAGACTTGCATTGCCTTCCCATTTCCCCAAACACGCGATGACTTTAATATAAAGCCTGTCATTTCCTTAGCGTGCCTTGTTTTGCATTCATCTGAACCTGTACGGTTTCTTATAGGCAAAATGAAACCGGACCGTGTGGCCCGGCTTCGTGTTTATACAATCGACCGGTTTAACCAAGCACGCGTGTGCGTTGTTTGGTATAAGCACCAGCGGACAATGAATCCCAGGCTGCTGACTGGGTCAGAGCTGAGCGCATTGATTCAAAAGTTTTCTTGAACAATTCATTACCCATATTGTCTTCGATAACTTCCTGAGAAGCTTTACCAAACGCATCCCAAACATCATCAGGGAATTCCAGGGTTTTAACACCACCATCGCGAAGACGTGTCAGTGCTTGCGAGTTATTTGCAAGATACTGATGCAGGTTCCACAGATTTGCTTCGCCAGCGGCGATTTCAATCATTTTCTGGTGAGATTTGCTCAAACTGTTAAAACGGTCAGTGTTGGTAGCAAGTGTAAGTCCTGCACCAGGCTCATGGAAACCGGAAGTGTAATAAAACTTGGTAATTTCCTGGAAGCCGGCTTTTTCATCAGCCCACGGGCCAATCCACTCAGTACCGTCAATTGCGCCAGATGCCAGTGCCTGATAAATTTCAGAACCAGGCAGCGTTTGCACGGATGCACCAAGTTTACCAAGTGCCTTGCCACCAAGACCAGGCATACGGAATTTCAGGCCATTGAAATCGGCTGCGGAAGTGATTTCCTTGCGGAACCAACCACCGGCCTGAGGGCCAGTATTACCAGCCAGGAATGAAGTTAGTCCAAACTCCTCGCCTACTTCAAGGTGAAGATCGTGACCACCCATATGGTAATACCAGTTGTGAAGCTCATTGGGCACCATGCCGAATGGTACAGCAGTAAAGAATGCCAAAGCAGGGTGCTGACCGACATAATAATAGTCAGCAGCGTGATACATGTCAGCCTGACCGGAAGTAACAGCGTCAAAAACAGCTGGAAGACCTGATACCAGCTCACCATTTGCTTTCACGTCAATTTCCAATGTTCCATCGGACATTGCGTTGACTGAATCTGCCACACGCTGTGCAGCATCAAACACACCTGCAAGGCCACGGCCCCAGGCAGTTACCATTGTCAGTTTTTCTCTACCCTGTGAAAGAGCTGGAGTAGCAAGCGCAGTTGCTGTTCCAACACCTGCCAAGGCTGTTCCTGTTAAAAATTTGCGGCGTTCCATAAATATTTCTCCCTAAAACGCGTGTTGTCGCTTAAATGCGACAATTCATACAAGGGGTTTATAGAACCGATTTTACCAAGGCACAATAGGGTAATAAGCTGACGGGTTACAAAGGCAGCAGCACTACCTTGTACTTTGGTATTGGTTTTTGGAAAACTTCAAGAATTTCATGTTTGAAATTTGCACATAATTAAGGCAAATTGCTCTCGTATAGAAACAAAAAGGGCGTTGTACTGCCCTGCCCGCGTTGAACGACAAATCTGCATTCCTCCCATAATCATTGAATGGAGCGCATATAATGGTCAACAAGACACAACAAAACACTAATAACCACACCGGACTAAACAGGTCGCTTCAGGACTGTGTTGTCACAAATGACAACCTGGCGGGACTGTCTGATGGTATTTCATATAAAAACAAATTGTTCCTGAGTTCGGTAGCCCAGCTTCACTTTGGTAGTCTACGGCTGCAACTTCCCGATAATCGGGTGTTGATATTTGGTGGAAAACACCCTGGCCCCGATGCTGAACTGGTTTTGCGCAATTGGAATTTACCCATGCAATTATTTGCCGGCGGGTCAGTTGGTGCGGGTGAAAGTTATATGGACGGTGATTGGGATAGCCCAAACATTACAACGCTGTTTGAATTGTTTGCCCAGAATGAAAATCTTATCTCCAGCTTCTCAAACCCTGGCCTGTTAAAAGGTATTGCATCGCGCATTATCCATTGGTGCCACACAAATACCCGGAGCGGCTCACGAAAAAATATTGCTGCGCATTACGATCTGGGAAATGAGTTTTATTCTAAATGGCTCGATAATACGATGACATACTCATCAGGAATTTTTGATAAAAAAACCAATTCCCTGTCAGCTTCGCAAATGAATAAATATGCCAGCCTGGCAAAAGCAATCGGTATAAAGTCTGGAGACCACATTCTGGAAATTGGATGTGGCTGGGGCGGGTTTGCTGAATATGCTGCGAAAAAATATGATTGCCAAATCACCGCGCTGACCATCAGCCGTGAGCAACATGAATTTGCACAAGAACGCATCCAACAAGCAGGACTTGCGCAACGCGTACAAATTAAACTTCAAGACTATCGCGATGAAACAGGACAATATGACAAGGTGGCATCGATTGAGATGTTTGAGGCGGTAGGGAAACAATATTGGCAGACATATTTTGAAAAAATCGGCGAAGTTCTTAAATCGGGTGGAACAGCGGGTTTGCAAATAATTACCATCCAGGACAAATCATACCGCCAATATTCCACGCGCCCGGACTTCATTCAAAGATATATTTTTCCCGGCGGTATGCTCCCCTCTCCTAAAATACTCGACAGGCTCGGCACGGGTGCCGGAATGAAACTGCTGAATAAAAAAGTGTTCGCCCAAGATTATGCCAAAACACTGGCGGCATGGCGGCGCAGGTTCAATTCACGTTGGCATGAAATTCGATTGTTGGGTTTTGATGAGCGTTTCAAACGTATGTGGGAATTTTATTTGCACTATTGCGAGGCAGGTTTTAAGTCAGAGCGTATAGATGTTCGACAAGTATTTTATCGCAAACCCTGAAAATTGCAAAACCAAATAATGGCAAGAACACCCCATACGCCAGAACAAGCGCTCAAAAAATTACGGCACCATTGCGTGCCACAAAACCGAGCAGGCATGGCCAGATTTGGCATTGAAATCGAAAAAGCACTTGGTGTTTCAATGCCCAATATCAGGCAGGTTGGAAAGGAAATTACCCCGGACCACGATCTGGCAGAGCAACTGTGGCAAAGCGAAATTCATGAGGCAAGAATACTGGCTTCACTTGTTGATCGGCCAAAATGGGTTAAGCGCAGCCAAATGGACAGATGGGCAGCAGATTTTAATTCCTGGGATTTATGCGATCAGGTGTGCGGAAACCTGTTTGACCGCAGCCCTTTTGCTCATGAGAAAATCATAAAATGGGCAACACAGGACAAGGAATTTGTTAAACGCGCAGCATTTGCCACAATCGCCTGGCGTGCTGTACATGACAAAAAGATTGATGATCAGTCATTTATTGAATATTTCACCTTAATCGAAACAGCCTCCTGCGATGAGCGCAATTTTGTGAAAAAGGCGGTTAACTGGGCGCTGCGTCAAATTGGCAAAAGATCCTCATTCCTATATCACCCGGCACTGAGTGTAGCGGCAAGACTGGCCGTTAGCACTGACAAATCAGCGCGCTGGATCGGGAAAAATGCAGAAAAGGAACTGAAAAGCGTTGCCATACGCAAAAGGCTGCACATCACGTAAATGGCTGTGCTATTCACAATTGCGTGCATGTCTTCTACTGATAGACAACAGATGATAGTTTAGGGTCAGGAGTTGGAATATGTTAAATCGTAGAAATTTTACCGCCGGTGGAGCGCTGGCACTCAGCGCCGTTGCTACAAATCCGTCATTTTCGCAGTCCCGCCAGAAAGTTGAAGTCAACGAAGACGGTTTACACGTGCAACCCTGGTTTCTGGATTCCTTTCTTGAAGTTGCAGAAGATCAGGCTGAACTTGCGGCTGAAAACAAACATCTGGCTGTGGTATTTGAACAGCGCGGCTGTCCCTATTGCCGCGAGATGCATGAAGTGAATTTGGCAATACCGCAGATTGTTGATTACCTGAAAGAAAATTTCGGCATACTTCAAATCAACATCTGGGGCGGTAGAATTGTCACTGATCTGGATGGTGAAGAGTTGCCTGAAAAAGATTTCGCACGAAAATGGAAGGTGAATTTCACCCCGACTATTGTATTTCTGCGCCTGGGTGATCTGGAAAATGCGCCTCTAGCACTTGCAGAATCTGCAAGAATGCCGGGCTATCTCAAGCCGTTTCAGTTTTTGTCGATGTTTGAATTTGTCGCTCAGAAAAACTATGAAGAACAAAACTTCCAGAGTTTTATGAAGGACAAACTGGCTCGCTATGAAGCAGAAGGCAAAAAACCGGAAATTTTGTAGAACCCTTATTTGGATTTGGCCAGTTTTTCCAGTGGAATATAGACCAGCGGCAGAGCGGTGGTATCCTTGATGCGCTCCATGGCGAATGATGATGATACGTTTTCGATTTCTATTTTCGCCACCAGTTTTTTGTAAAACTCATCATAGGCTTCGATGTCCGGCACAACAACTTTAAGCAAATAATCGACCTGCCCGCTCATACGAAAAAATTCCACCACTTCATCATAGGCGGCAATGACTTCTGAAAACCGCTTGAGCCATTCTTTATTGTGCTTGTCTGTTTTGATTGAAACAAAAACTGTAACGTCGACATTGACTTTTTTATTGTTGAGGATGGCGACCCGACGCAAAATGATTTTGTCCTCTTCCATTCTTTGAATTCTTCGCCAGCACGGCGTAGTGGACAAACCCACTTTCCTGGCGATATCCGCCACTGACATGGTTGAGTCATTTTGCAGTATTTTCAAGATATTGCGGTCAATTCGATCCATAAAATGATTTACCGTAAACAAATGGAGTAACAATTATTCCATCAAGTGAATCATTTTGACCGGGCGAGGTCAATTAAATAAATCAACCATTTTCCGGCGGGGCAACTTCGGATTCCATTTTGCAGTCCGTAAGCCAGATATCATAAACCGGATGCTCAATTGCATTCAGTCCGGGACTGTCAGCAAACATCCAGCCGGTAAAAATTCGCCGGATATTTCTGTCCAATGTAATTTCATCCACCTCAAGGAAACTGGTGGTTTTTGGATTTTCCGTTACCGGCCGCGAATAACAAACCCGCGGCGTAACCTGCAGCGCACCGAACTGAACTGTTTCACCGACATACACATCGAAAGAAATTATTCGTCCGGTAATTTTATCAATTCCTGAAAACACAGCGACCCGGTTATTGATCTTATTCTCAGACATTGCCGGGGAAAAAGGCAGGAAAACCAGCAACAAAAAAATTGTTGCAAGCCTTGCGATATATTGGTGATTGGAAAATTGATATTTAGGCCGCATTGCGATTCTCATTGAGATAACTTAGGTGGGTGTTAACACGCGAATAAGGCTTGTCAAAGGCTATTACCAGCATAATCTGCAGTAAATTTCAGTCTCACGTAATCAGCAATCCAATTGCCGCTTTCATCGCAGAGCGAGGGTTTGAGCAAATCAACAACCTGGTTCAAAGCCTCATCAGCTCTATCACCAAACTGCTCGAAAAAAGGTTGCCTGAACACTTGCAGCCAGCCAGCCATTCCCGTTGGCAGTGGTGTTGGTCGGTAGTAACTGGAAATTTTGATATTGCTGAACCCGGCCTGTAACAATATCTGTTGATATTCATTGTCAGCAGGAAAGTACCAGGGAGCCGTTAGAGTCTGATCGCCATTCATCAATTTTGCGACCGCACGCATGGCCGTGCAGATTGCCGCAACATTGCCAAACCCGCCAAATTCACCAACAAATCGCCCGCCCGGTTTGAGTGCTAATGAAACATTGTCGGCTACTAATTGCGGTTTAAGCATCCAGTGAAGCGCTGCATTTGAAAATACCGCATCAAACTCCCTGTCAAAATTCAGTTCATGCCCATCGATAATTCGAGCATCAATCCCGCGCAGCTTAGCTGAAGATACAAAACTTTCACTGGAATCCACGCCAATCACAGTGGCGCCAGTCAGCAAAATCTTTTCCGTAAGTGCGCCATCACCACAACCCAGATCAAGGATGTGTTCATCGCTCTGCGCATTGAGCAGTTCCAACACGCCTTCCCCCAACACCGGCACAAAACCTGTATGGGTTTGATAAGATGCGCTGTCCCATTTTTGTCTAAATGTCATTTTTGTTTAAATATCATGGACGATAAAAATCAATCAGGGTGTCCATGCATCATAATCACCACTTACGCGAGGCCTGCTGGTGGAATTTGCTATTGAACCTTTTGGCCGATAAGCGCCAGGTGTGCCTGTCTGATTTGGCTTGTGAGACTTTTGCCAGCTATGTGGCTGATAATCTTCTTTGGTGGGCGGTGTATCGACGCGATAATGCATCCATCCATGCCAACTGGCGGGAATGGAGCTGGCTTCTGCAACACCAGAATATTGAACCCAGCGTTTGCCACCATCACCTTCGTAATAGATGTTTCCAAATTCGTCTTCACCGACTTTGTTACCTTTGCGCCAGGTATAAAACCGGGTGCCCAGGGTGGAGCCATTCCACCAGGTAAACATCTGCACAAACATCTTTTTCATGGCAATATCCAGCTTATAAGACTGTTCAATCTTATGGCGTGATGTCACCTGAATGTCCAGCATGATTTGATCGCCTGATCAGGCTTCTGCTCAATGATCCGCTACTCGAAATTAACAGCACTCATAAATTACCTGGTAACACTCAGGGCATTTTCAGAGACGCGTAGTTGATATTTGATTCCAGCACTCATTGCCTGACTGCGCTCTTCCAGACGTTCAGCCAGGGCAGAAGTGGATGCAGCGGTCATATTTAATATGGGCATCGGATAGACGCCAATTAAAATGACCAGTGCCAGAACGGCGCTCATGGCTGCGGTTTCCCGTGAATTGATATCAACGAGTGTCTTAATTTTTTCCGAACCTGCTGGGCCAAAAAATGCTCTTTCATAATACCAGAGCAGGTAGCCCGCGCTAAGTATTACACCGGTGACCGCAACTGCAGCCAAAACCCAGTTGGCTTCAAACGCGCCCCACATATATTAACAAAATCAACAAGGGAACAACGCTGCTGGATTTTCAATTCTAAACAGGCATATTGATGGCAACTTGAGATTTAATAGAATTTGCGAACAGCTATTGTTGATCCTCCGTTGCTGGAATCCGCTTTGCTCGATTCCGCTGCAAATGCGTGCGGTATTGTAGTAATCTCGTCGT
Source organism: Rhizobiaceae bacterium (assembly GCA_021648425.1). Classification (GTDB taxonomy): domain Bacteria; phylum Pseudomonadota; class Alphaproteobacteria; order Rhizobiales; family Rhizobiaceae; genus JAAEMP01. The sequence goes on along the minus strand of JAKISV010000083.1, from coordinate 1,128 downwards.
TAGTGAAATTGGATGTAAAATGAAAACAGTACTCCTGATTATCATTGTTATAATATCGGCATTCCTTTTCTCAATGCTGGTGTGGCAGCGGGTTGACCAAAAAGCCAACAGCGCACTCTGGCATGAGCTTTCTGCAACCCAGCCCGTTAGCCCAGCTCTGTTTGACCCGAAAATGGTTGAAGGGCTTCCTCCGGCAGCTCAACGGTATTTCCGCTTTGCAATCAAAACTGGCACACCACTGTATACAGTCGCTGAAATTTCTATGAAAGGTCGATTTAGCCTGGGAACAAAGGAAGCCCCAAATTATATGGCAATGACGGCTAAACAAATACTTGCAGCACCGACTGGTTTTATCTGGAAGATGAGCGCACGAAACAACCTCCTGAGAATATCAGGATCGGATGCAACTAATTGGACAAGGTTTTGGTTGATGGGCGTCGTGCCAGTAGCACATATGGGGGGTGATAGCGACCATACCAGGTCAGCTTTCGGCAGGTATATCGCTGAAGCTGTGTTCTGGACGCCTGCAGCATTGTTGCCTGGGAAAAATGTAAGATGGACAATTTTAAGCGACAATGCCGTTCGGGTTTTGATTACTCACAACGGTATGGAACAATCAGTAGACTTAACAATTGATGAAACTGGCAAACCAACCAAAGTAAGTTTTCCACGTTGGAGCAATGCTAATCCCGAAAAGATCTATCAAATCCAGCCCTTTGGCGGATATCTTTCAAAATTTAAAGAGTTTGAAGGGTTCCGCTTGCCTACCCATATTGAAGCTGGAAACCAGTTTGGCACTGATGACTATTTTCCATTCTTTGTTATCAATGTTGCCAACGTCAGGTTTCCCAATTCAAACAATACACAATAGATGAGCATGGTGTCACTGAGTTCCGATGCTAATCTGTAACAAGTATTATTAAAAACCAATTTCGGCGTAAGAGTTGAAACCCATGTCTACGGGTTGTACCCGTAGAAAAATGGCTCCCCGGGTCGGATTCGAACCAACGACCAATCGATTAACAGTCGATTGCTCTACCACTGAGCTACCGGGGAACAAATGAATTGCCAAATCAAATCACAATTCATTTGCGGCATATAACAAACCATTACCAGTTTTGCCAAGCA
>JAKISV010000082.1 GCA_021648425.1 Rhizobiaceae bacterium | reverse complement strand
GAGTTGAAAAGGGGCGGAGGTTGGTAATTTTGAGGGAGCCGGGATTGACGCCTGGCAGGAGAATGTCATAAAATCCTGGCCTCAAACAGAAGTTATTCCCAATCAGATTAGTGGATTTGATGAACTGACATATGCGGGATATCGCCATTATACGCTAAAAAAACCCTTCGGTGAGCGAGTGGTGTTCATCGGTGATGCTTATCATTCAACCAGTCCGCAATTGGGGCAGGGTGCCAATATGGCGTTACTGGATGCAAAGGCATTGGATTTTGCAATTAGGCAGTGCGCTGACAAAGTGCATGAAGTGGGGGAATTGTATTATTCGCTTCGGGCCCGGCAAATAATTCTGTTCCAGTTTCTCTCCAGATTTCTAACGCCATTTTATCAATCAGACAGCCGTGTTTTGGGATTTATTCGTGACCATGTGGTATCCCAACTGGTAAAAATTCCGCCAGCACCGCGCCTGATGGCAGCGATGGTATCAGGCCTGATGGTGGAACCGTTCAGCCGTGGGTTGCTGGGCGCAAACCCGATACTTCAGCTGGATGAACCTGATTGGCATAAATGGAATGATCAACGGTTGCAATGAGCACCCTTAATCGATAAAACCTGCACTTGAATATCGGCCCGGATTGGCCAAAATTGAATTTCTCAACAAACTCCAAACACCTCAGGGGAAAACAGTATGCGTGTATATTATGACCGTGATGCGGACTTGAACCTCATCAAAGGCAAAAAAGTTGCAATTATTGGCTATGGGTCCCAGGGGCGGGCCCATGCTTTGAACCTGAAGGATTCAGGTGCCAAAAACCTTGCTGTGGCCTTGCGCGAAGGCTCTGCCTCAACCCAGAAAGCTGAGGCCGATGGTCTGAAAGTGATGAGTGTTAGTGAGGCTGCCGGTTGGGCTGATTTGATGATGATGGCAACACCAGATGAGTTGCAGGGCGACATTTACCGCGATCATATTGCTGCAAACATTAAAGATGGTGCTGCTATCGCTTTTGCTCATGGATTGAATGTTCATTATGGATTGATCGAACCAAAAGATACAATTGATGTGGTGATGATTGCGCCAAAAGGCCCGGGCCATACGGTTCGCGGAGAATATCAGAAAGGTGGTGGAGTACCCTGCCTGATAGCGGTTCATCAAGACGCCACCGGCAATGCCCACGAGCTTGGCCTTTCTTATGCCTGCGGTGTGGGTGGCGGGCGCTCAGGCATCATCGAGACGACTTTCAAGGAAGAATGTGAAACAGATCTATTTGGCGAACAGGCAGTATTGTGTGGTGGGCTGGTGGAGCTTATTCGCGCTGGATTTGAAACCCTGGTTGAAGCCGGCTATGCGCCGGAAATGGCCTATTTCGAGTGTCTGCATGAGGTGAAACTGATTGTTGACCTGATCTATGAAGGCGGCATCGCCAACATGAACTATTCAATCTCAAATACCGCTGAGTGGGGTGAATATGTTTCAGGCCCACGGGTTATCACCTCGGATACCAAAGCGGAGATGAAACGCATTCTGGAAGATATCCAGAGCGGCAAATTTACTTCTGAATGGATGCAGGAATATCGCGCCGGCGCTTCACGCTTCAAAGGCATACGACGCAGAAATGATGCGCACCAGATCGAAGAAGTAGGTGAAAAACTGCGCGCGATGATGCCTTGGATCAAATCAGGTGCGCTGGTCGATAAAGACAAGAACTAATAATGGGGCTTGTTAATAGTTCTTGCATTTTTAACTAATTCAAAATTAACACTGAATTTGTATTCTCCGCCATGATTCATATTAAATGTTCATGGCGGGGGAAGGTGCAATTCAAACGAAAAATAATGTTCTGATTTCAGCAAACGGCTGGTATGTTTTTGCAATTGCTATTGTGATTGCAAGCGTGTTGCAATTGCCAAATCCACTTAATCATGACGCCGCCTGGCATTTTCAAACCGCATTCAAATGGCTGGATGGGGCGCGGGTTGGTTATGATGTTTTTGATATAAACCCGCCAATGACAATGTGGTTGTCATCAATTCCTGCAATATATTCCAACTTGACTGGAGCTGATCCGCAAATTGTATTCAAGGCATTTGTCTTGCTTATATTGGGGGGTATCTATCTATTTTGTGAATTTATTTCGAGTTCATTTGACTGGTCAGCACAGCATCGCATGTGGTTTCGCATATTTCTGGCCCTTGGTCTTTTTGTTATACCTGCTTATGATTTTGGTCAGCGTGAGCATTTGGTGGCAGCGCTGATTACCCCTTATATTTTGGTTAGCGCTTTGCGTGCAACCGGTAAAAAAGTTGGAATTGGTACAGCGATAGCTTGCGGGCTAATTGCTGGAATAGGGTTTGGGATCAAGCCCTATTTTATTGCTGTTGGTGCATCTCTGGAAATTGCATTGTTGTTTTATGTGCGCCATATACGGCAATTTTTTCGACCGGAAATCATTACGGTGTTGCTGGTTGTTTGCAGCTATTTGATTGCCATATATATTTTTACGCCGGGGTATTATTCCGAAGTGATACCGGCGGCGCTCAGCAACTACGGGGGTTATAGTTCTCCCTGGAACATGGTTTGGCAGAGGCTTTTCGCAACCCTGGCATTTGGGATATCAGTCCTGATTATTGTGTTTTTGGTTTGTAAAGCCAGGGTCAGGCATCATGCGGTTGTTGTGTTGCTGTTGGCTGCCGGGTTCGGATTTTTCATTGCGGTACTGGGTCAACAAAAAGCCTGGGCCTATCAAATAATTCCTGTTTCATTTTTTGTATTGATTGCGCTGAGCCTGATGATCGCGGACATGTATCATTCTTCCGAGGTCAAGCGTGTTGCGCCGTTTGTTGCCTTGTTTGTGGCAGCGGTGTTTATATATAAACCCATGGTGCCGTTTGTCAGCGAAATGATGTCACCAACTTCAACCAAGGCCAGAATAGATCGTTTGAGCGAAATATTCAAAAAGAACGCCGGTGAGGATGGATTGGTTTTTGCCTTCATAACATCGCCGCGTGATATCCATCCCGCCATATTGCAGTCGGGAACAAAATGGGCAGGTGCTGCGGGAGCAATGGTTTATCTGCCTGCTTACCTGGGGCAATCCAATAAAAATCAAAATAGCCAAACAGCAATTCGGATTCGCGAAACCGCAGAAAAATATGACCGCGAAATGATTGCCGGTTTAATCAAAAATCCACCAGGTGTAATTGTTTCACAGTTTGGTTTCGGGCGACTTGGACTGGAGAATAATCCTGTTTCCTACCCGCTGTATTTTAGTCGCTACCCGGAGTTTGTTGATTTCTGGAAGCAATATCAATCGAGCGAAACAGTGGGTAATTTTGAGGTTTATTTAAAGTCCAGGTGATGGGACTAATTAATAGGTCCTGACCCTAGTTCCCCACGGCTTTCAAATAAGGTGTAATGTTTGATATACCAGTGCTGTTGCGAGTGGCGCCATAAAACTCCATGACGCAACTATGAATGATAAATGTCAACAACAATGCGAAAACGCTGTCTAAAGACAGACAGCGATAGTAGTGTCTGCCTTATTGTCTGTTTATTTGAAAGAATATAATGCCGCTTCGTATTGCCACTTTTAATGCCGAAAATCTGATGCAGCGGTTTGATTTTTCCGGTTTTCGCAATGACCAGCGAAAAGATCGCACGCTGCAGATGATTGATGTCAAAGATGAACGGCATTTTCAGCGACTGGAAGAGGCGCGGGTGGTGGCGCATAGCGATGATTCCATGCAGCTGACAGCACTGGCTATTGCAGAAACCATGGCTGATATTGTCTGCCTGCAGGAAGTTGAAAATATCCAGACCCTGAACAGTTTTGAATATGGTTATATGTTCAAGATGGTTGGGCGCGGATACCGGCAGAAATTTCTGGTCGAAGGTAATGACGGGCGTGGAATAGATGTGGCGGTGATGGCGCGTGAGGAGACGTTTGACGGGCAGAAAATCGAGTTTGTTAAAATCAAAAGCCATGCCCAACTGACCTATGACAAGGCGGGTTTGCACACGCCGCAATTGAAGGCGATGGGGGAAGAGGCGCACGAAAAGATTTTCCGGCGTGGTTGTCTTGAGATTGATTTCAAAATTGGTGGTAAGCCGATAACGTTGTTTGTGGTGCATTTCAAATCAATGGGCCCAGGCAAAAATGGTGTGCCTGGACGTGAATATACCATGCCGGTGCGCGAAGCGGAGGCGAAGGCCGTTCGCCAGATTATCAATAATAAATTTAATGGTAAAAGCGCCAATAAGCGCTGGCTGATATGCGGTGATATGAATGATTATCGCTCACGCATTCTGGTGAGTGGTGGCATCAACACAAAACGTGGCTTCAAATGGGTGCGTGAAAAAACCAGTGCGGTTGATCAGTTGCTCAAGGATGATTTCAGTGTCAGCCTGGCGGAGCGGCGCGACAAGAATGACCAGTGGACACTTTATCATACCCGTGGCCCCCAGGAGCAGCATTTGTGTCAGCTTGACTATATTCTTGCCTCCCCGTCAGTTGCCAGCCTGAACGTCAACGCTGTTCCCCAGATTATCCGCAGTGGACAACCCTATCGCACACCCTTTCCAGACGGGCAGGATGTTGATCGTTATCCGCGAGTTGGCTGGGACCGGCCCAAATCTTCAGATCATTGCCCGGTGGTGGTCAGTTTAAATATGGTGTGAAGATGGATAACAATTAAGCCGGAAATAATATCAAAGGAAACGATGTGAACAGTGAACAGGCTTATCAAAATCTGCTGACGCATTTAAAACTCACCAATGCGCTTTCGCAGGCTTCGGGTGTGTTGTCGTGGGATCAGGAAACGATGATGCCCAGGGACGGTGCTGCGGCTCGTGCAGAACAGTCGGCGGCGCTGGCGCTGGTAATTCATTCGCGCAATATAGATCCGGTGATCGACGAATTATGTGGTGAGATTGATGAAAGCGCGTTGGATGACACAGGTAAAGCCAATGTGCGCGAAGCGCGTCGCACTCATCAACGTGCCATTAGAATTCCCGCTGAACTTGCCGGAGAACTGGCGCGCGCCGGTGCCTTGGCTCAGGGTATCTGGGCAAAAGCGCGCCGGGAAGAAAAGGTAGCTGATTTTCTGCCTACCCTGAAAAACATGGTGTCACTGAAACAGCAGGAAGCGCAATGTCTGAAAGAGGAAGATGGCAGCCTTTATGATGCTTTGCTGGATGAATATGAGCCGGGTATGAAATCAGAACCACTGGCAAAACTGCTGGGGCGACTGCGACCGCATCTGACGGCTCTGCGTGAAAAACTAATAACTGACAATGTCGAAATAAAACCACTCAAAGGGAATTTTGAAGAAGGCGCGCAGATGGAGATGGCGCGACGGCTGGCCAGCGTGTTTAACTACAATTGGAACGCCGGGCGCCTTGATCTGTCCGTTCATCCGTTTTCGTCGGGCTATCGCAGTGATTCGCGTATAACCACGCGGGTTGATCGCGGTAATCCGTTTGATTGCATGTATTCAACCGTACACGAGGTAGGGCACGCCAATTATGAACAGGGGCGTGAGCCTGAAATGGATCGCACTCCGGCCGGGGGTTATGCCTCGATGGGTATTCATGAAAGCCAGAGCCGGATGCTGGAAAACCAGATTGGACGCAGTCGGGTTTTCATGGAATGGCTGCATCCACAAATGAAAGAGGTGTTTGGTGACTTTGGCATTGATTCACCTGATGAGTTATTCGCAATTGTCAATAAAGTTGAAACCGGTTTCATCCGCACTGAAGCCGATGAAATCCACTATAATCTGCATGTGGTTCTGAGATTTGAACTCGAACTGGCACTGTTTGCCGGTGATTTGTCAGTCGATGATCTGGAAGGTGCATGGAATGAGCGCTTTGAAAGGGATTTTGGCATGGCGGTCGATAAACCCTCCAACGGCCTGTTGCAGGATGTGCACTGGTCGTTTGGAGCATTTGGATATTTCCCGACCTATAGCCTGGGCAATATTTATGCGGGGGAGTTGTTCAAAATTATGGGGGACCAGATCGGTGGTATGGAGGCAATGATAGCAAAGGGAGAACTGGGCGAAATTTCCAGTTGGCTGGGTGAGAATATTCATCGTCACGGCAATGTTTATTCAGCCCCGCAACTGATGGAAATGGTTTGCGGGAAAGTGCCCGACGAAAAGGCGCTGGCGGGATATTTACAGGATAAGTTTGGTTAGATCAGTAATTACCCCTATACTGGCGGATTGATATTCATCGCGTTTATTTAACCCATATTGGAATTCACAATGCTTTCTCTGTTTGAAATAGCTGCGTCCCTGCTGGCGCTGTCTGCATTTTTTGGGTGGTTGAATTTCGTTTTTATCAAACTGCCTCATACGATCGGCCTTTTGGCGATGGCGCTGGTTGCTTCGATGTTGTTGTTGGCGGCGGAGAAATTATGGCCAGCTTTGGGGGTGACAGATACTGTTCAGGCGGCAATCGGACAGATTGATTTTTATGCAACGGTGATGGAAGGCATGCTGGCATTTTTGCTGTTTGCGGGTGCATTGCATGTGGATTACGATTTTCTTAAAGACCAGAAATGGGTGATCGGCATTATGGCAACATTTGGCGTGGTGTTATCAACGCTAATTGTCGGCAGCGGTTTTTGGTATCTGTCTGGATTGTTTGGAATGCAGATACCTTTTGCCTGGGCGCTGGTGTTTGGGGCGTTGATTTCACCGACCGACCCGGTTGCGGTGTTAAGCCTGCTCAAGTCAATCAATTTACCCCATTCGCTAGAGGCGAAGATTGCCGGTGAATCCTTATTTAATGATGGTGTAGGCGTGGTGATATTTACCATTCTGCTGGCCGTTGCGATTGGCACAAGCTTTGAAAATGGAGGCATTGATTTCATCGAAGTGGGGCAATTGTTTTTCGTTGAGGCAATTGGCGGCGCGGTGCTGGGGCTTGTCACCGGCTGGATTGCCTACCGTGCCATGTCGCACATGGATGAATATACGTTGGAAATATTGATTTCACTGGGGGTGGTGGCAGCCACCTATGCGATTGCACTGCGACTACATTTGTCAGGGCCAATCGCGGTGGTGGTGGCTGGTCTGCTGGTTGGTAATCGTGGCGTGCGGGTAGGGATGAGTGAAAATACACGAAAACATCTGTTTGCATTCTGGGAACTGATTGATGAAATTCTGAATTCAGTATTGTTTTTGCTTATTGGCCTTGAGGTGCTGGTGCTTGCGCTTGATCCTTCAACCGGCTGGCTGGTGCTTAGTTCAATTCCGCTGGTACTGGCTTCACGGTTCATTTCAGTATTTACGCCAATTGCCTTCCTGTCGCGGTGGCTGCCTTTTACCAAAGGGGCGGTGCCGGTATTAACCTGGGGAGGAATTCGTGGTGGTATTTCCGTAGCGCTGGCGCTGTCACTGCCGGACAATGAATATAAGGCTATCATTCTGAGCGCCACTTATGGTGTGGTGTTGTTCTCGATATTTGTTCAGGGCCTCACAGTGCGGGCGCTGATTAATCGAACTGTAGATCCAACACTGTTATAGGGAGCGCACAATGTCTCGACGATTTTTCACGCTTGATGTTTTTAGCGACAAGGCGCTGGGTGGTAATCCGCTGGCGGTGGTTCTGGATTGCGATGGTCTTGATGACAAACGCATGCAGGCGATTGCCGCAGAGTTCAACTTGTCTGAAACGGTATTTGTTTTTCCGCCTGAAAATGAAAAAAACCACGCCAGCCTGAGAATATTTACGCCGAAAAACGAACTTCCCTTCGCCGGTCATCCTACCGTTGGAACGGCTGTACTGCTTGGTTTGCAGGACGGGCTGGAAACTGGGCAGAAACTGGAACTGGCTTTGGAGGAGAAAGTCGGGACGGTTGCCTGTGGTATTTCTTTTGACGGCAATACGGTGCGTGGAAAATTCTCACTACCAAAATTGCCAGTTCTAAAATCGGTAGAATTTGATTCAGTTCTGCTGGCTAAAGCTTTGGGACTAAAGGAAAATCAATTGGGAATTGATGGTCATCACAGTTCTATTTGTGATGCCGGGGTGCCGTTTCCGGTTGTTCCTCTGGTTAATCTGGAGGCTATGGCGGCGATAGAAGTGAATGAGCAGGCGCTGGCAGAGTGTTTTAGCGGGCTTGGGTTCGCGCTGGAATTGTATGTTTATTGCCATCAATGTAGCGGTACTGACAGCGATTATCATGTGCGCATGTTCGCCCCGGCCATGGGCATTGCCGAAGACCCGGCAACAGGCAGTGCTGCAGCGGCATTTGCGGCGCAACTAATGGAATACGAAAACCCCGGTGAGGGGACCCACACTATTGTCATTGAGCAGGGAATAGAAATGGGAAGGCCATCGCGCATTGAATTGACGATGGATGTTAAAAACGGGCAGCTTGTTACGGCCAGCATCGGTGGAGCGGCGGTTATCGTGAGTGAGGGCCGTCTATTTTTGTAGGCGTGTTGTGAATATGCAGCAAAACCATACCGGCTGATTCCATTTTCAGGAAATCAGCCGGTCAGGTACAGGGTGGCTTTGGCTGGCTGGGGGAAGCTTGGCCAAAAACATTGCCTGTACGGTAAGGGTGTAAAACACCCCTGTCGAAAGCGGGGAAAAGCGCTCGACGAATACATTAGTGCACTGGAATTCTGGCGAGGTTGGGGAGGCTTTGTGGCAAGTTGTGGGGAAGATTGTGGCAATGTGCCTTTTTTGCAGCAGGGCGTATTCTCTAAGCCCGCAATTGATGTAAACTGGTAACAGGTTTCTTCACAGCGGTATTATCCTTATGGCAAAATTCTACGACCTGGACACTTTGGCTCTGCACGCTGGGCATACGCCCGATAGTGATTTTGGTTCGCGCGCGGTGCCCATTCATCAAACAACCTCTTATGTGTTCAAGGATGCCCGCCATGCGGCGGCACTTTATAATATGGAAGAGGGCGGGCATTTATATTCGCGCATTTCCAATCCGACGGTGGCTGTTCTTGAACAACGGCTGGCGGCTATGGAGGGCGGAGCGGCTTGCGTTGCAACAGCATCAGGAATGGCTGCATTACATCTGCTGACAACGATGCTGGTGAGCCAGGGCGATCATATTGTTTCGACCGCCGCACTATATGGTGCTAATATCAATCTGCTTAAAAATACCATGCCGCGTTTTGGTGTGGATACAAGCTTTGTTTCCGGGCGCGATCTGCCGGCCTTAAAAAATGCGATTGAGCCCAATACGAAATTTATCTTCTGTGAACTGATTGGTAATCCGGGGCTTGATGTTCTGGATGTGGACGCGGTGGCAAAAATTGCAGCTGATGCCGGTATTCCTCTGGTGATGGATGCCACTTTTTGTACACCCTACCTTTTTAAACCACTGGAACACGGGGTGAATATTATTATTCATTCGGTGACCAAGTGGCTTGGCGGTCATGGCATCGCTATAGGTGGCGCGGTGATTGATGGTGGTAATTTCGATTGGGGAGCCAGCGATAAATTTCCGACGCTTACCAGTGAACATTATGCGCTTGATGGTATTAATTTCTGGGAGGAATTTGGACCGGTGGCGCTGACCATGCGGATGCGGGCCGAGGGCATGTATAATTTCGGGCCTTCGATGGCACCGACCAATGCGTTTCATCTGTTGCAGGGAATTGAAACTTTGCCTCTGCGTATGGAACGCCATATGAGCAATACGCGCAAAATGCTGGAATATCTGAGTGCTCATGAAGCTGTCAGTTGGGTTCGTCATCCCGATTTGCCTGACCACCCGGATCACCAACTGGCTAAGAAGATTTTGCCTAAGGGGGCGGGTTCAATCATCGGGTTTGGCGTAAAAGGCGGGCGCGAAGCGGGGGCGGCGTTTATTGAAAATGTCCAGCTTGCTTCACATCTGGCCAATGTGGGCGATGCCAAAACCCTGGTTATTCACCCGGCATCAACCACCCATTCGCATATCAGTGCTGAAGACATGATTGCGGGTGGGTTGCGTGATGACATGATCAGGCTGTCAGTGGGGCTTGAAAGTTTCAGCGATTTAAAGACTGATTTTGACAGGGCGCTGAAGGCGGCTGTAAAAATCACCGGAGGCGAATGATATGCGTTTTAGCGTAAATGGCAGTCAGGCTTTTGCATCCACCGGCGGGCGCGACCATCAAAGCGGGCAGCCGTGGATTATCTTTATTCACGGGGCGGGGCAGAACCGCTTAACCTGGAGCCAGCAGGTGCGGGCATTTGCTTATGATGACTTTAATGTGCTGGCACTGGATTTGCCTGCCCATGGTAAATCGCGCGGGGAGGCGCTGGAGGGAGCGGACTTAATGGCTGCCTGGGTGGTTCAGGTAATGGATGAACTTGAGATTGATAGAGCGCATCTGGTCAATCACTCAATGGGCGGGCTTGTCAGTCTCGAACTTGGTTTGATATATCCGCAGCGTGTGAAAAGCATCGCATTCATTGCTACCGCCATGACAATTGCTGTTAATGATGCGTTGATTGAAATGGCAAAAAGCGAACCGGGAAAAGCCTTTGAATTTATGACATCGCTGGGCCATGGCCCGTTTGCGCATCTGCATGATAACAGCGTTCCGGGTGCTTCACTGATTGGCAGTGGTCTGCAGGTGATGGCACAAAATCAACCCGATGCGTTGCCCGCTGATTTGGCAGCCTGTGCCAACTATCGCGGCGGGGCAAATGCAGCGGCCAATATTAGCTGCCCGACACTTTGTTTGTTGGCGGGGCAAGATCAGATGGTGGCGTTGAAATTCGGTTTGAAGTTGAGTGAAGCGTTGCAGGATTGCGAAACTCATGTGTTTGAGGGGGCGGGGCATATGCTGCCGGGGGAGAGGCCTCGCGAAGTCAATCACCAGCTTCGCCTGTTTTATCTCAACCGGTTTTGAGAGATTAAAATTATGAGCAAAACTGGTAAAAAACCGTTCACCAAAGTCTGTGTGATCGGAGCGGGAACAATGGGTGCGGGTATTGCTGCTCAAGTTGCCAATGCCGGGCTTGATGTATTGTTGCTGGATGTTGCGGGTGAGGGCGATGATACCAATGCGGTTGCGCAAAAGTCGCTGGAGCGCATTATCAAATCCGAGCCGCCGATGCTGATGCAACCTGCTAATGTTGAACATATTACGATTGGTAATATCCGTGATGATCTTGCTGGTGCTGGCGATTGTGACTGGGTTGTGGAAGCGATTGTTGAGCGGGTAGATATCAAGCGAGCGCTTTATCGTGATTTGATGGTGCATCTGAGCGAAGATGCAATTGTGACTTCAAATACTTCTACCATTCCAATTGCCCATTTGATGGAGGGTATGCCTGCTGGTTTGCGGCGGCGTTTTTGTATCACTCATTTTTTTAATCCGGTGCGTTATATGCGTTTGCTGGAATTGGTGAGGGGTGAGGATACTGAGGCCCAAGTGATGAAGGTGCTGGCGGAATTTTGTGACGAAAAACTGGGAAAAGGGATTGTGGAATGTGCAGATACCCCCGGATTTTTAGGCAACCGGGTGGGTGTTTATGCCATGCAGTCGGCAATCCATGAGGCGATCGAGATGGGGGTCAGTGTTGAAGAGGCCGATGCATTGTTCGGGCGGCCAATGGGTATTCCCAGAACCGGGGCCTTTGGTCTTTATGATTTGATCGGTCTTGATCTGATGGCCGATGTGGTGCGTTCGCTCAGGGCGATCTTGCCGCCGGGCGATGCTTTTCACGAAGTGGGAGGGGAAAATGCGCTGATTAATTCTCAAATTGAAAAAGGGTTTACCGGCAATAAAGGCAAGGGTGGATTTTATCGTCTCAAGGGTGATGAGCG
>JAKISV010000081.1 GCA_021648425.1 Rhizobiaceae bacterium | reverse complement strand
CAAACGTTTTTGTCCAGTGGTTTTTGAAGATTTGGAAATGCGACAGCTGGAATTTTGGGCATTTAATTAAACTGCTGTGTCGCAGCAGCCGGGTATTTGTGTTTTATTCACCTACAGTAAAGCATCGCAAAATCCATTGTTTGCAACGGCCCTAAGTGTCAGCTATGCGGACATTTTTGCCCTCCGACCGTTGTCGCTCGATGAATAGTATCTTACTCAAGTCGGGCGGAATTTTATGCCTTATGGATATTCTTAGAGCCCAACCGAAAATAATGTGCAGCGTATTGAAAAAGGGGCATTGATATACCAAAGACCTCACAATAACTAAATCCATTTGGGGGATGTCGTAGCGATCATGAAGTTGCTGACGTGTGTAAAAGTGCACAGTTAGTAAAAACAAAAATCTTATATGTGACGAGTAAGTCAATCTAGCAGCATCGAAAAAGGAGAATCACAAAATGAAAATTTTTTCAACTATCGTTACATTAACTGTTCTACTAGTTCCAGCAGTTACTTCTAACCTGAGCGTCGCAAACGCAGAATCCATTTCAAAGGTTTCTCAAGTTCAAAAAAACACTCAAATAAAAAATAGAAACTCTTCTCAACCGCGCAGCAGAGGAAATTCAAATAGCTTCAGTGCAGGTAGAGATGGCACAGAACGTGTCTGTTGCACAAACTATAGCCATGAAGGTGGCTATTCTGGATGTGCGACATTTCAATCACGCCAATGCCCAAATTATGCACGTTTTACACCGGCGCCAAAGTAATCGGCTCTGTTGCAAAATGTTACGCAGAAGTTCGATTCAAGGTTCTGCACGGGACGTAAATGCGGTGCGATACTGAATTCGTACACTGATCAAGCTGTCAGGGGCGAAACCGAAATATGGGCTCAAAGCAGCCTTAGGCAACTACAATTCCTATCGGTTTCGCAACCCTTGCAACAAACACCACCACCCTCACCCCGCCATCACCGCATCAATCTTCACCTGCACCCCGGCACTATGATGAGCCGCTGAAATAAAGCCGCCACCCAGCACCCGCGCATCATCACTGCCATCGGCATAAAACACACAGGCCTGCCCGCGTGCTACGCCGGTTTCTCCATCGATAATTTCAACAAAGATATTGCCATCATCCCTGAAAAGCCTCGCGGCCACCGGCGGGCGTGTTGAGCGTATTTTCACCAGGATTTGCATACCATCTTTGGGTATGTCTTCCACGCTGCCATCCCCCAGCCAGTTCACATCGCGCAATTGCAAACGATGGGTAGCCAACGCTTCTTGTGGTCCGACGATTACCCGGCGGTTTTTGCGGTCCAGATGCACCACATAAATCGGTTCCCCCATGGCAACGCCAATGCCGCGACGCTGGCCGATGGTAAAATTGATAATGCCTTCATGCGCGCCAATCACCTGTCCGTCCATATGAACAATATCACCCGGTTCCCCCGCCAGCGGGTTCAGTTTTGTGATGATGTCGGCATATTTGCCCTGGGGCACAAAGCAGATGTCCTGGCTGTCGCGTTTATCAGCAATATCCAGACCAAGATCACGCGCAATCTCGCGGGTGCGCGATTTTGGCAGCGCGCCCAACGGAAAACGCAGATAGTCGAGCTGTTCTTGTGTGGTAGCAAACAGAAAATAGCTCTGATCACGATTTTCATCTTCCGGGCGAAACATGCCGCGCCGTCCGGTTTTTTCATCAACAACATGCGAACGGATATAATGCCCGGTGGCCAGCGCTTCAGCCCCAAGCTCTTTGGCCGTTGCCAGCAGATCAGCGAATTTTACCGTCTGATTACAGGTAATGCACGGCACCGGCGTTTCGCCTTCCATATAGCTTTCAGCAAAACTGTCGATCACCGCCTTGCGAAACCGGTCTTGATAATTCAACACATAATGAGGAATACCAAGCGCATCAGCCACGCGTTTGGCGTCGTGAATATCCTGCCCCGCACAACACGCACCTTTACGATGAACAGCTTCACCATGGTCATAAAGCTGCAGCGTCATGCCGATAACATCATAACCTTCACGCGCCAAAACCGGCAACAACGGATGAATCAACACCGCCGGACATGGCAACTACAATACGGGTATCCTTGGGAGGCCCGGACAAATCCAGGGAATTTAACATTTTATATCCAGTTCAAGCGTTGTTAAAGGCAACGCCGTACGGGTGAAGGGTGATAATTACAGGTTATATACCCGCCAAAAAGGAAAAATCAAATCCTTACTCAATTGTAACTATCATCTTAGGTGATTTTTAAACCCTGTGGGGTAAATTAACTCAAGAATTGGTCGTTAGTTTTTGTAGAGAGTAGTTATGACCGAACACATTAGACCACGCGTCAAATATGTAATTGGACCGGATGGAAGCCCTCTGACTTTTTCAGATCTTCCGCCCACATCAACCCGTCGCTGGGTAATCAGGCGTAAGGCTGAAGTAGTTGCTGCTGTTCGCGGGGGACTGTTGTCTCTCGAAGAAGCCTGCACACGCTATACGCTGACCGTTGAAGAGTTTCTGTCCTGGCAGGCATCAATAGATGACCACGGCCTGGCTGGTCTGCGCACCACGCGTATTCAGGAATATCGCCACTAAATTAGTCTGGCATATCAAATTTTTGACAACCGCATTCAAACTTGAGTGCGGTTTTTCATTTTTGAATGGTAATACGCCTGCGGGATATCACTTTCCAATAATTCATTTGCATTGAGTAGGATTTTCCCTTTTTTCGCCAAAAATTGGAATTTCAGAATTTTAAATAGCGATATCAAAGCCTTATATTATGCATAAGCCAGACACTTTATCTGAAAGGTTTGTCATGCAGGATTATAAAGCAATCACCCCGCAGTTTTCAGTTGCCGGTATTTTATCTTCCGGTGATCTGGCAAAATTCAAAGCCATGGGCTTTTTGACCCTGATCAGCAATTTGCCCGACGAAGAAGTTAAAAACGGTTTTACTTCTGGCAAAGCGCGCGCCGAGGCTGAGGCTTTGGGAATTACCTATATCCATATGCCTGCCAACGGCGCCACCGTCACCGATTATGATGTAGTCGAACAATTCGCCAGAATTTTGGAAAATGCCGACAAACCGGTTATCGCCCACTGCCGCTCTGGAACCCGCTCATCAATTTTGTGGAGCATGGTGTCTGCAAGAACCACCAAACCCGCCAAAGTCATCGCCCATATGGAAGCGTTGGGATTTGAACTTGATTTTCTCGAAGACGAATTTGAAGATCAGTGGCAAATGGCAAACGCTTCTTCAGCCAAAATCGCTGCCTGAAATCTGCAATTTTATTATACGGCAATCGAATGTCGCGCAGCGCCAAGGTTCAGATAGGCATCAAAATGTGCGGCAAAATAACGGGCAAACGGTTTTCCCTCTTCAGTAATTTTATAGCCGCTCTTTGTTTCAACAAAATAGCCGTCCTTATTTGAAGTCAACAGTTCACGAGCCAGTTCGTGTATTGATGCCGCTTGCGCACCAAAATTCTCATCCAGCCATTGTGCATTGATTTCAAAATAGCACATCAACTGCTCAATCACCGCCCCATGCATCTTGTCGCCTGGTGACAATGCAAACCCGCGTGAAATAGGCAGTTCACCACCCTCCACCTGGCGCATATAAGAAGCCGTTGCGTGGGTATTCTGGATAAAACCCTCAGGCACCTGCCCGATTGATGATGCCCCAAGGCCAATCAGATATTGACTGTTATCGGTGGTATACCCTTGAAAATTTCTTTTCATTGTTCGTTGTTCATTGGCAATAGCCAATCCGTCACCGGCTCGGGCAAAATGGTCAATGCCAATTTGCAGGTAGTTGTTTTGCTTCAGGAAATACTCCGCCAGCCGTGCCTGCGCAAATCGCTCATCAAGCCCTGGAATTGTCTTTGCCGGTATCATCTGCTGATGTTTTTTCATCCACGGAACATGGGCATATCCAAACATTGCGATGCGATCAGGTTGAAGCGCCAGCACCTGATCCAGCGTTTTTTCAAGACCCGCGCGCGTTTGCAGTGGAAGGCCATAAAGCGCATCGATATTGAGTGAGTTGATACCGATTTCACGCAATCTTTTCACCACATATCGAGTATCTTCAAAACTCTGCGGCCGATTGATGGCTTTTTGCACATCCGGTGAAAAATCCTGAACCCCAATAGACGCCCGGGTCATGCCAAAACGCGCCAGACCATCAAGAATATTATCATCCAGATCACTAGGGTCCAGTTCAACACTGATTTCGGCCCTATCGGAAAATTTGAAACTCTTCTCAAGGCGGATTTTTAATTTTTCCAGATCTTCCGGTCGCAAAAGGCTGGGAGAACCACCGCCCAGATGCAGCTGATTAATCGTTGCATTTTTGCCAATGATCGCACCAATCAGATCGATTTCACGGTAGAGAACTTCAAGATATTTCAGTATCGGGGCATATTTGAGAATATGTTTGGTATGACACCCGCAAAACCAGCAAAGCCGGTCGCAAAACGGGATGTGGATATAAAGCGACACTTCGCTACGCGGTTTGATATTTTCCAGCCAGGAGCGATATCGCGTTTGCCCCACGGTCTCGTTAAAGTGTGGCGCAGTCGGGTAGCTGGTATAACGCGGAACGGGCGCCGCATATTTGTGAATAGTTTCACTGCTGTATTTTGCCATTGGCATTATTTGGCACAGCACCAACAGGTTTTTGTTGATTCAAATCAAGGCCGCACGTATTTCGAAACCGCAATGGCAGAAAAAATAGTGGAAGCCATATAAAACCAAATACCGGGCTGGGCAAAAGCAGTGGCAAATCCGCTGGTTTTTGCCGCAAATATTAAAATAGCCACTAACAACACATCCATCAGCGACCATTTTCCCAACATCGTAATCCAGCTCGGCAGCTCACTCTCATTCAATGTTGCATGAAACGCGGAATAGAGTTTTGCGATTGGAAATACAATGGAAAACAGTCCAATCACCAGGCTTAACGCCATGTTGCCTTCAATCCACAAGCCATAAAGAATATTAATCAGGGAAGGTGTTTCATTGAAAAAGTAAAGCCGTTCCAGCCGCACAAGAGGAAGCGAAATCCCCAGGCCAAATGAAATTGCGGCAATCAGCAGAAACAACGAACGCAGCATTTGCTTATATCGGCCTTTGGTTGGACACTTGCTCAATCCATATAGTTTAAGAATGCCAACCCCAATTCACAAGTGGCAAATATACCCTTCGCTTATTTTTTTATTACTTGTTCAAATGATAGGTAAGCGCCAGGCCAATGCAGTGCTTTAAAGCTTCCAGCGGTAATTCGTTTAAAGGGTTGAGAATAATCGCCCGGTTTTTTTCAAAATCCAGTCGCCCTGTATAATGGCTTCTGAAAGTTTCTACCAGCGTGGTTTGGCAATGAAAATAAAGCCCGAGTTTTTTGACTTTTGGTATCGCTCCCATGCGAATTGTCGAACCCGAACGGGTCTGAAGCGTCAGATAGGCCGGCTGGTTCCACTTTAGTGTTTCATCAATTGGCCCGACGGATTTCAATTCTTCGCCAGTGCTGAATATCAGTTGACGAATTGTCATCGCGCCACGCCTGGTGGCATCATCCCAGCTTTCAAAAACTGCGGCAACTGAACTTTCCATTATTGCAATCCGGATTTGACAATGAACTTGAAATTTAATTTGCGCCAAAACCCGATTCAAGGCAACCAAATCAAAAAACCCTGCTGACAGGTTTGTCAGCAGGGTTTGATAATCATCTTTTATATTTGCAAGACCGGAAAATCAGCCGATCATAGCCGCCTGGTCGATAGCTGGTTTTTCCACTTCTTCAATTACAATGGAATTACCGTCGCGCGCTTCCTTTTTCTGGGCTTTTGCCAATTCTTCATCGGCCTCATCCAGTGCTTCTTGTGCTGCCAGGCGTTTATCATTCAGATCGCGAATCGAAATCATCAGATTGTCACGCCGTTGCACTGCTGCCTTGGCAAAAGTCGGATAAGCAAAATGGGAAGGGTCGGAAATACCGGCCTTTTCTTCCTCAAACTTGATCTGCGAACTCAAATCATCAGCCATTCGCTGAAATTCTGAGACCATCATATCGATCTGCGCCAATTGACGGGTCTTGTCTTCCACCTGAAAATGCTTCAATCGAAGCAGGTTACCGCGCGCCTTCATACTCAAAACTCCTTGAATGCGTCTCAACCAATCCAACTGCCAAAATACACGGCAATTGGTATTTACGTGCGCCCTGTCGGGCAAAATTCGTGTTCCAGCCAAAAATTCTTAGCCAAAACGGCAATCAAAAAAAGTTAACCAAATCTAAATTTGATAACCTTTTGTTAACTCGCCTTCTTAATCATAGGCGTTAGGCATTAAAGAGCGGTAAACCCGATCTAAACAAATGCTCAACAAAATGGTTTCAATGAGTCATGTGAATCGTTTATTTACGTTTCTTAAAGGAAAACATTAATAAATGAGTTCGTAATTATTCATGTAATTCAACAGCTTACGCAGAAAAATTTCTGAAGTTATTAACTGCTAATGTTAAATTACCATTTGTTAACCATTATACGACAGGTTATAAAAAGTGAATCGCATGCCTGTATGCATTGAGCCAACGAGGCAATATTTTAGAAAATCGCCGCATTTACGCGGTAAAACGAAGGGGATTGGTAATGCGTGTATTGCTGATTGAAGACGACAGCGCTACTGCCCAGAGCATCGAACTGATGTTAAAATCCGAGAGTTTCAATGTGTACACAACGGATTTGGGTGAAGAAGGCGTCGATCTGGGCAAACTATATGATTATGACATCATATTGCTCGATTTGAATCTGCCGGACATGTCCGGTTATGAGGTTTTAAGAACCTTGAGACTTTCGAAAGTCAAAACTCCAATTTTAATCCTGTCCGGCCTGGCCGGTATCGAAGACAAGGTGCGTGGCCTTGGGTTTGGTGCGGATGATTATATGACCAAGCCATTCCATAAAGATGAGCTTGTTGCAAGAATTCACGCCATTGTGCGCCGCTCCAAGGGCCATGCCCAATCGGTTATCACCACTGGTGATCTTGTCGTAAATCTCGATGCCAAAACCGTTGAAGTCAGCGGCCAGCGCGTACATTTGACCGGCAAAGAATATCAGATGCTGGAGCTGCTGTCGCTGCGCAAGGGAACAACCCTCACCAAGGAAATGTTCCTCAACCATCTTTATGGCGGCATGGACGAGCCCGAACTCAAAATTATCGACGTTTTCATCTGCAAGCTGCGCAAGAAACTGGCTTCAGCTGCCGGCGGACTCAACTATATTGAGACTGTATGGGGCCGTGGCTATGTGCTGCGTGAACCAGAAGGCATGGAACTCGCCGAAAGCGCCTGACACATTTTACATAAGAATTAAAAACCCGCCTGGTTTCCGGCGGGTTTTTTATTGCGCAGTTTATCTCAAAAGAAATTCAGGCAGCAATCGCTTCAATACCGATTTCAGTCAGTTTTTGCTGCAATGAAGCCTTGGTAAATGGTTTTAACAAATACCCCTGGCACCCGGCGCGTTTGGCTTTCATCATTTCGGTTACCAGAACTTCACTGGTACAAAACAATATTTTTACCTGATCTGCTTCTTCGCGAGAACGAATCGCATTGATAAATTCCACACCGTCCATTCTGGGCATCTCCCAGTCCACCAAAATAATATCAGGCATATTATTGGCGCATTTTTCCAGCGCATCTATTCCATCCTCGGCTTCGGAAACGACATAGCCGATCCCTTCCAGAATGCGACGTGCTACTTTTCGAATGACCGGGGAATCATCAACGATCATAAATATCTTCATGACTGCTCCAATTTCCCACTTGATACCACTTTGGCACCAATACAAATATTCACTCGAAAAGTACCACCGGCATCTGTAGGAGATGTTAAACTGGCCTGGTGCTTGGCAAATAAATTGCTACTATCCTTAATCAGGCCTTAATCCATATTCCAGCAAGGGCAGATCGTGACCAATTTTACAAAAACCAAATCTTTGTTTCATCTGCCAAAGGATATCATCTATCTGGATGGCAATTCGCTTGGGCCGTTGCCCGTTACCGCAGAAAGTCGCGTCTCACATATGATCCGCGAAGAATGGGGCGAATTGCTGATAAAAGGCTGGAACGAAGCCGACTGGTTTATCAAACCCGCCCAACTGGGTGACCGCCTGGCAAAAATGCTTGGCGCTCCCCCCGCCAGTATTATTTTGGGCGATACGCTTTCAATCAAAATCTATCAGGCCCTGGCCTCAGCCATCGATCTGGCTGCAGACAGAAAAATTATCCTGTCTGATACCGGTAATTTTCCAACCGACCTTTATATGGCCCAGGGCCTCATATCCACTATCAATCAAAACCACGAACTGACGCTTGTCGAACACGAAGAAATTGAAGCTTCCCTCAATGAAAATATAGCGGTGCTGATGTTAACCCATGTGGATTACCGCACCGGCCGCATGCACGACATGCAAAAGATTACCAGATTGGCCCAAGATTTGGGCATCATCACCATCTGGGACCTCGCCCATTCCGCTGGCGCAGTACCCGTTGACCTTACAGCGGCAAACGTCGACTTTGCTGCCGGCTGCACCTACAAATATCTCAACAGCGGCCCCGGCGGCCCGGCTTTCATTTATGTGGCGCCAAGGCATGTGAACAATATAAAACCCGCTTTGTCCGGCTGGCTTGGTCACGATGCCCCCTTTGCCTTTGATCTTGACTACCGGCCCGGCCCGGCAATCGAGCGCATGCGGGTGGGTACACCCCCCATCCTGCAACTGGCCGCCCTTGAGGCTGCACTCGACATCTGGGATGATATAGATATGGCCAATGTTCGGGCAAAATCGATTGAATTGAGCGAAATGTTCATCAGCCTGATCGAAAAAAACTGCCCTCAACTCATTCTTGCAAGCCCCCGTGAAGCTGCCAAACGCGGCAGTCAGGTTTCATTCCACTTCCGCGATGGCTATGCCGCCATAAGAGCCCTTATCGAACGCGGTGTCATCGGTGATTTTCGCAAGCCCGACATTATGCGCTTTGCAATCACTCCCCTTTACCTCAACGAGGATGATATAATAAAAGGCGCGCAAATAATCGCAGACGTGGTGAATTCAGGCATCTGGAAGCAGGATAAATATCACCAGACCAATCCAGTAACCTGAATCAAATTGCCTCCACCCAAAATTTAACTTGAAACCCCCGCCCATAAAAGGTTATTCCCCTCCTCGGAGAGGTGGCCGAGTGGTCGAAGGCGCTCCCCTGCTAAGGGAGTAGGCGTGT
Source organism: Rhizobiaceae bacterium (assembly GCA_021648425.1). GTDB lineage: Bacteria > Pseudomonadota > Alphaproteobacteria > Rhizobiales > Rhizobiaceae > JAAEMP01. The sequence goes on along the minus strand of JAKISV010000081.1, from coordinate 2,580 downwards.
TAAAGCGTCTCGAGGGTTCGAATCCCTTCCTCTCCGCCATATTTCTGGCGCTATCGCCTTTGGCTGAATGAGCGCGGCTTGTGTCATATTTCTGGCGCTATCGCCTTTGGCGATATGAGCGCGGGTTGCGGTTGCTACCGCTTTCAAATGTATGACAGACGGATGGGTTGTCAATTGTTTGCAATGTTCTTTGCTCCAGGTCAATATATCCTGAACCTGATGTCAAACCGAAGGATAAACCACTTGGGAAAGCTCCGCCATGGCCATTGACCTGCGCTTTAATGAATTGATAACGCCTTCATTGCTTCTGGACGAAGCTAAAATGATGCATAATATTGATCGGCTTGAAAAACATACAAAAACACTCAATGTATCGCTTCGACCCCACCTGAAGACCACCAAATCCATTGACATAGCACACCGCCTCCTCGCGGGTGGAAATGGGCCAGCCACAGTATCGACATTGGCAGAGGCAGAGGTGTTTTTTGCCGCAGGTGTAACCGATATTCTCTATGCAGTTGGCATCGCACCGCAGAAGCTGGCACGTGTACAATCAATCAGAGCTTCAGGCTGCAATCTAAGTATAATTCTGGACAACGCGCCACAGGCTAAAGCAGTGGCCAAAGCATCGCGCGATGCAAAAAACCCAATTCCGGTTCTGATCGAGATCGATAGCGATGGCCACCGTGGTGGCTTGCGGCCTGATGATCCTCAACTAATTGAGATCGGCCGCATCCTGCATGACGGCGAGGCGGAACTGCGCGGTGTGCTAACCCATGCAGGCGAAAGTTATACCGTGGCAGGCAAAAAAGCACATGCAGACTTTGCCGAACTCGAGCGCGTTGCATCAGTTGCCGCAGCAAATGCGCTAAAGGCAGCAGGCCTGCCCTGCCCGGTAGTAAGCGTCGGGTCTACACCGACTGCCCATTCTGCTCGTGATTTATCTGGAGTAACTGAGGTGCGCGCGGGGGTATATGTCTTTTTTGATCTGGTGATGGCAGGGATCGGCGTTTGCCGGCAGGAGGATATCGCCCTATCAGTATTGACCACCGTGATCGGACATCAAAATGACCGCAACTGGATATTGGTGGATGCCGGTTGGATGGCGATGTCACGTGATCTGGGCACCTCAGGTCAGGCCGTGGATCAGGGATACGGGGTTGTTTGTGACGAGGCAGGCAACATCCAGCCTGATTTAATCCTGTCATCTGCAAATCAGGAGCATGGGATCATCACCCACCGCCCCGGTATAACTGCACCTATGCCTGACCTGCCGGTCGGCACCCGTTTGCGCATTCTGCCAAACCATGCATGCGCCACCGCAGCACAGCATTCCCACTACACCCTCATACCCGCCGATTATAACAATGCTCTGGCCAAATGGCCTCGTTTCAACGGTTGGTAACAAAAAACCTCCCGACTGCCCATGATGTATTGAGATTACACGGCCCTACCCCACCCGCCGCATCGTCAAATTCAACCGCCCGCCATTCTTCAAAAGCATCGAAGTACCGGGATAGATCCGGTCCACCCCGTGAAAAGCCAGCCGCGATTCTCCTCCCAGTATCACCACATCACCACTATGCAGCTTGAACGACATTGTGCGCCCGCCTCTTGTCGTTGCCCCCACACGAAACAGGCAACTGTCACCAAGGGAAATAGATAGCACCGGCGCATCAAAGTTTTGTTCATCCTTGTCCTGATGAAGCCCCATTTTTGCAGCCTGGTTATAGAAGTTGATAAGACAGGCTTGAGGCGGATGGGGAAAGTTGGAAATTTCCTGCCAGATATCCAGCAGCATTTGCGGCATCGGCGGCCAGGGTTTACCTGTATCCGGATGGTGTTTTTGATAACGATAGCCGCCTTGTTTATCACACACCCAGCCCAGTTCCCCGCAATTGCTCATGCGCACACTTAACGGTTTGCCGGTGCGCGGCATGGTTGGGGTAAAAAGTGGAGCAATACTGATGGCATTGCGAATTTCAGCCAACAGTTTCTTTTGTTCACCGGGTTTCAGGTGGCCTGGAAAGTGTTGAACGCCAACTGGCAGAACAGATTTTCGTTGCATAAGATTTGCCTGCAAAATATAATAACCAGGTCTGGGTCATTTACATTGGAAAGATAACATCATGGCATTGTTAACTCGTATTTTCGGGATTTTCATTCTGTTTTTTGCTCTGGGTCCCCTGGGTGGCACCGGCGCGGCAATGGCCGATACCCACCAGCCCCGCGACGACAGTTGCGGTTTTGTTGAGGCGCTGGTTCAAGGCAAGGGTGCCGGCGGCGTTAAATTTCTCGAAAATTTGGCCGCCAACTCCCCCATGTGGAGTAAATCTTCCCAGGCCAAGCTGGAACCGGCCCTGGGCAGTCCCATGGGCCGATTTGATTATCTCGACGGCGAGATATTTATTATTGCGGATTTGGGAAAAGCTACACGCGAACATCTGGTAGCCATGCGTCTTACCACCGGCGGCACTGTTTTTTTCCGAATTCTATATGAATGGGACGGGCAGCGCCTGTCATTTATTAATATCAAACTGCAAGCGGACTATTACGATATCATCGAGCCAGGGGGAATTA
>JAKISV010000080.1 GCA_021648425.1 Rhizobiaceae bacterium | reverse complement strand
TTGCTGGATGGGAGTATTGGTGTGTTGCCCAACCCGGATGCCGAGCATGAACGGCAAGTGGCGATTTACGATCTGATTGAAGAAAACAGTTTCAGGGTAATCGACAAAGCGGACGGGCCTTATTTGCTTAAATTGTCGATTGTCGACAAACGCCTTGTCTGGGAGGTTGTCACTGGTGATGAGGAAGTGGTGACGATTATCGGCCTGTCACTTTCACCGTTCCGACGGATCATCAAAGATTACTATCTGATCTGTGACAGTTATTTTCAGGCAATCAGAAATTCGACGCCAAGCCAGATTGAAACCGTTGATATGGCGCGACGCGGTTTGCACAATGAGGGGTCGGAATTGCTGTTGGAGCGGCTTAATGGCAAGATTGAGACGGATTTTAATACCGCCCGCCGCTTGTTTACCCTGATTTGTGTATTGCACTGGAGACGGTAGCAATGAGCGATGACCTGCCTGGTGCTGTTTTATTTGCCTGCGGGCAAAACTGTATTCGCTCACCGATGGCTGAAGGGTTGATGAAACATTTTTACGGGCATCGGGTGCATGTGCAATCGTGCGGGGTCAAAATTGGCAAAAATGACATGTTTGTTCAAGCTGTCATGGATGAGATGGGTATTGATTTGTCGAGCTTTCACCCTAGATCCTTTGAGGAACTTGAAGATACCAATTTCGATCTGGTGATTACCTTGTCGCCGCGGGCTCATCACAAGGCTATGGAAATGACCCGGACCATGGCAATTGAAGTGGAATACTGGCCAACCATGGACCCTTCAACTGTAGCAGGCTCGCGTCAACAGGTGGTTGATGCTTATAGAGCCACCCGCAACAGCCTGGAAAACCGCATTCGTGACCGTTTTAAAAATAATTAAATGTGGTATTCATCGCCAAACTGCGTATATGTGCATCACAATATAGTTCACAATTGCGTGGACGTGTTGTAAAATCACAAACAATCAGGCTGGTTCCAGACTGGTTGTTGCCAATTTTTATTAAGAGGACCAATGGCAAAAGAGGAAATTCTGGAATTTCCAGGCACCGTATCAGAATTGTTGCCCAATGCGACATTCAGGGTAAAACTGGAAAACGATCACGAAATTATCGCCCACACGGCAGGACGCATGCGTAAGAACCGTATTCGCGTACTGGCAGGTGACAAGGTGCTGGTGGAAATGACGCCTTATGATTTGACCAAAGGGCGCATCACCTACCGGTTCAAGTAACCGGCATGGAATTTCATCTTTTGATTTTCAAACAGCAGGAAATTTAATGAGCGGTAGAGCAAAACTTGTTCTGGCATCGGGCTCGCCAAGACGCCTGCAGCTGTTACAACAGGCAGGTATTGAGCCTGAACATCTCTCGCCGGTGAATGCTGACGAGACACCGCAAAAAGGTGAACAACCCCGTTCGCTCGCAAAAAGGCTTGCCAAGGAAAAAGCACTGCTGGCGATGGAAAACGCCAAACGTTCAGAAGAATTGCAGGATAGCTTCATTCTGGCCGCTGATACTGTGGTTGGCCTTGGTCGACGCATATTGCCAAAAGCCGAAATGCTGGACCAGGCTTCCATGTGTCTGCGACTTCTATCGGGCCGTTCACACCGGGTTTTTACCGGCCTTACCCTGGTTAATCCCAAAGGCGTAATGCGCCACCGCCTGGTCGAAACAAGAGTACGCTTCAAGCGGTTGTCACGCGAAGAAATGGAAGCTTATCTGGCATCGGGTGAATGGCGCGGCAAGGCAGGCGGTTATGCAATTCAGGGTCTGGCTGGCAGCTTCATTGTCAAACTGATCGGATCCTACACCAACGTAGTGGGATTGCCACTCTATGAGACTGTGGCCTTGCTGGTAGGTGATGGCTACCCGGTACATTATGAATGGTTTAACCGCTCATGAAAAATAACGAAAATTCCAGCAGCAAATCCGATATTGTAACCCCGTTACGCAAGCCGGTAAAATGCCCTAACTGCAAAAATCAGTCTACGCGAGAAACCTATCCTTTTTGCAGCAAGCGGTGCTCAGAGGTAGATTTGGGGCGTTGGTTCAACGCTTCATACGTCCTGCCTGACCCGCAAGGTGATGAATTTGGCGAGCAAGATCTCACAATTCGTGACATGTCCGACTGACAAACAACAAAATTGTTCAATTCCACCAACTTCTGCACTGGACACACACCCACCCATCAGCTTATAAACCGCTGTCTTTGTGCAACATTTCGCGCAATTAGAAATGCCCGGGTAGCTCAGGGGTAGAGCAGCGGACTGAAAATCCGCGTGTCGGTGGTTCAAATCCACCCCCGGGCACCATTTAATGCCGGGTCCATACCGGACACATGGGTTACAGTTTATTCCTGATGAGAATGGTACGGTTGAGTGGATTTGAACCACCGACCTCTGGAGCCACAATCCAGCGCTCTAACCAACTGAGCTACAACCGCAAAATGGAACGCAAAACATTTCAACCACATGTGGTTGAGTATCCCAAGGAAAAAATGAATTTTCAAATCCGCTCTGCGAAACAGTGAGATACTGATATACCGCCGCATTTGCAAGAGCACCATCGGAAATTCTCTTCCTTCTTCCAACTTTCTGCTAAAAAATGTCAAAATTAACCGTGCCAACGGGATATTTATGGTTATTTTACGAAAATCATGGACCCGGCGCCATACGCGTATTATTAATAAAAAGTTAAATTTGACCGCAGGACACAACGTTGAAAGAATTTTTTGTCCGATTGTATGGGTCCAAATGTGTACAGGGTTTGAGTAATGGCGAAAAACAGCAACATGGTCATCGATTGGCTGGAGCTTCTGGCCGATGAAAATTTGCGCGGCAAAGCACTGGGCAAAGAGGCCGTTATTGTCTATGCACACGGGCTTGAGCGAGTAATCTGGGCGAACGTTTCTGCTGCGAAACTATTTGGCGGTTCTACTATCAGCGAATTTATTTCGGTAGAAACCGACTCGGAACATCCATTTTTTCGCCAATTGTCGTCAGCGGTAAAACAACTGGGTGAGGAACCTATTTATCGCGGTTTCAGAGTGGTCGATGAGGGGCGGTCGCGACTTTTGCAATGTGAGATCGGATTGATTGAGCTTCCTATCAACGAGGAGGATAATCAAAAATCGATAATCGTCACTTGTACCAATGGGGTAATCGCCGACAAAAAAGAAAATGAAATTGCTACTATGTTGCTCGATGGCTTTGCTGAATATTATGATGCAAGGGCAATCTGCGACGAATACGGATTGATTATATCTGCAAATGATGAATTTGCCCAAAGCACAGCGCTGGCGGATGCGATGGAGAAGGCCTGTTCTGAAACAGGCAGCGACTTGAAATCGCAGGTGCAGGTTAAAATGGAAATTGATGATGCGATCTTGCATCTGTATTTACTGAGCAATGAGCCCAGAAGATATTTAGCTCTTTCAAATATGCCTAACCAGGAAAATAACGAAACTGGTTTATCCACCGATTTTAAGGAAGATGAAGAAGAACTGAAAGACATCGACGACGACAAGGCTGAAGAGCCACCGAATGATGAAGAATCTTCAAATGGTTTTGTTGGCGGCGTAGTAGCAGGTGTTGCTGCTGCATCCAGCGCAATATTTGGTAAGCGTAACAATAATGAAAAATCTGATGAAGCCATTTCGGTGCAATTTCAGGATGATTTGGGCGATAACAGTTCGGGCGCATCGGCTTCTGAGGAGGATGTTACTGCACCGGGCAAAAGTGATGAGGTGGATGAAACTGAGGTGCTGGAAGAAGATACTGTTTTCACGCCAAACAATAATGATCAAGTGCCGGAACAATCTGACGAGTTTGTTTTATCCGACCAGGGTGAGCCAGTGCGTTTTGCGTGGACTACCAATACCGAGCAGGTATTTACGTCTGTAACACCGGAACTTGGCAAAGCAGTGGGGCCGAACTCAGCAAATATTGTCGGCAGAAAATGGAGCGACGTTGCTACCGTTTTTGGGTTTGATAGCAATGGTGAAATAAATGACCTTTTAAAGAAGCGGGACACCTGGTCTGGCAAGTCGGTTTTGTGGCCGGTTCAGGGAACAGATTTGCATGTGCCGGTTGACCTGGCCGCGCTACCTTCGTTCAGCAGCGGACGAAATTTTGACGGATTTCGTGGTTTTGGCATTGTCAGAATGCTGGATACAATTGTCGACCCGGATGAGACCGGGCTTTCGTTAGTGGACGGCCCATTGACCACTGAACAATCTGAAGAAGAAGCTGCCGTTGATCATGTGATGGCAGAAGACAGTAACGCCACTAATATAGTGGAACTAAAAATTGCACGGGACAGCCAAAAAGAACCCCCCGCAGAAAACCTGGATGAAAGAGCCAATGGCTTGTCAAATGGCGAAAACCGGGCGTTTCATGAAATAGGTAGAAATCTGCGCGACTTCTCAGTTGATGAAAAATTTGCGAAACGTCAGGAAGCCGCCAATATCATTCCTGAAGATATACCTGATCTGGAAAGTGAAAACCTTGAACAACAGGTGGACACTTCGTTGTTGGAAAAGCTGCCAGTGCCGGTATTGGTGTACCGGGATGACGTAACCTTATTTGCCAACAGCGAGCTGCTGAATTTGACTGGATATTCAGATTTGGATGAATTGCGCCAGGCTGGTGGAATTAACGCATTGTTTGGTGGTGAAGACAGTGAAGAACTTGTTGATGAGAATGAAACCGTCTTGAGTGACAAAGAGGGTGGACAAATGAGGGTAAAAGCTCATTTGCAAAGCGTGCCTTGGGACAAACAACGCGCGCTTTTATTGTCATTTCGTCAGCCAAGACACGAAAAATTACCAATTAACGAAAAAATAGTTCTGGATATGATGCGGGTGTCGGAGCTTCAAAATATTCTGGATACGGCAACTGATGGTATATTAATTGTAGATCAGGATGGAATTATTCAATCCATCAATCAGTCCGCGGAAGCGTTATTCGGGCAGGCCGATGATGAGGTCAGCGAAAAACCCGTGAGTGTACTATTTGCTGCTGAGAGCCATGAGGCGATCAGTGAATATCTTGCAAATATGGAAAACCCCTCGGCGGAGAGCCTATTGAATGATGGGCGTGAAGTTATTGGCGTTGAGGCAAAAGGTGGATTGATCCCACTTTATATCACGATTGGGAAAATAGGCGCCTCAGATAAATATTGTGCAATATTGCGAGATATGACGCCCTGGAAAAAAACCCAGGGAGAACTGATCGACGCAAAAAAACTGGCAGAAGATGCAAGTGACCAGAAAACCGAATTCCTGGCAAGAGTAAGCCATGAAATCCGCACACCACTCAACGCCATTATCGGTTTCAGTGATGTGATGATTGAAGAGCGTTTTGGCCCGGTAGACAATGAGCGTTACCGTGAATATCTGCGGGACATTAATCGCTCCGGGGTGCATGTGCTGGATTTGATCAATGATCTGCTGGATATTTCCAAAATCGAAGCTGGCAAGATGGAGCTGACCTTCGAGGCGGTTGATCTGAATAAAGTTGTTGGCGAAACCGTTGCGCTCCTGCAACCTCAGGCCAATGGAAATCGGGTAATTATTCGCACCTCATTATCTCGTGCTGTCCCCAATGTGGTTGCTGACGCTCGTTCGATCAGACAAATTGTGTTAAACTTGGTGTCAAATGCCATCAAATTTACGCAGGCAAATGGCCAGGTTATTGTCTCAACTGTTTATGAAGGAAACGGTGAAGTGGCATTGCGGGTTCGTGATACAGGCCGCGGCATGAGTGAAGAAGAAATTGTCATAGCCTTAAAACCTTTCCGGCAAGTCAACTCTGTCAGCGAGACCCATGGACACGGAACCGGATTGGGGTTGCCGCTTACCAAGGCGCTGGTTGAAGCAAACAAAGCCTATCTGGATATTGAAAGCGAGCCTGGGGAGGGCACAATAGTGCACATTCAATTCCCAACCCAACGCGTATTGGCGGACTAATGTTGGTTCTCAAAAAAAAAGCGGACCCGAAGGTCCGCTAGGTAAATTAGTAAGGAGGCACGTGTATCAAATTAAATGCTAGAAGCATTCGCAGGAGTTGAAACTTGTATTTAATCTCACGTACACGATGCCGCGAATTAATTAACAAATCCTTAATTTTGACACTTCCTTTACCCAATTGCCCTGTTTATCAGATTTTAAGTTAATTTCCTGTTTGGAATTTATTAACCATAGAGCGCCGCATCCCTTATTGTAGTTCTGGCAAATCAATAAATAAATCAAGAGCTTGCGGGTTAGCTAACGCATCCTTATTTTTCACTTCCAAACCATGGACAACATCTCTTACGGCAAGCTCGGTAATTTTTCCCGATTTGGTACGCGGTATGTCCTCAACACTGATAATCACAGAAGGAACATGTCTTGGGGAGGCGCCGTTACGGATTTTTCGCTTTATTTTGTCTCTCAATTCATCATCCAGCACCACACCATGCGCTGTTACCACAAATAACACCACCCGAACATCGCCAGCCCCACCGCGCCATTTATGACCAATACAAATCGCTTCATTGATTTGGGTTAATTGCTCTACCAGGTTATAAATTTCAGCAGTGCCGATGCGAACACCGCCGGGATTCAAAGTGGCATCTGATCGCCCATGGATAATCATGCCGCGATTTACAGTCCACTGGGCATAGTCCCCATGACACCAGACATTATCAAAGCGATCAAAATAGGCCTTGTGATATTGGCTGCCATTCTCATCATTCCAGAATTTTATCGGCATTGATGGGAACGGTTTGTAGCAAACCAGTTCGCCTTTTTCGTCTCTTAGCGGTTTTCCTTCATCACTCCAGACGTCGCTTGCCATTCCCAGAGCGGGTCCTTGTATTTCACCGATAAACACCGGCAGGGTTGGAATGCCCAGGACAAAACACGCGGCTATATCAGTGCCGCCGGACATCGAAGCCAGATGAATATCAGTTTTTATGTTTGAATATACAAAATGAAAATTTTCATCTGCCAGCGGAGAGCCCGTTGAGGTCATTGTGCGAAGCGCATCAAGATTATGGCTGTCTTTGGGAGAAAGGCCTGCATTACGCACAGCATCGATATATTTGGCGGAAGTACCAAACAAAGTGAATTTTTCCTGTTCGCAATAGTCAAACAGGATATTGCCGTCGGGATAAAATGGAGAGCCATCATAAAGCATTAATGTTGCGCCGCTGGCGAGTGCACTAGCCAGCCAGTTCCACATCATCCAGCCACAGGTCGTGAAGTAGAATACACGGTCACCGGAGCGAATATCGCAATGGAGCTGATGCTCCTTCAAGTGCTGGAGCAGCATTCCTCCCTGACAGTGAACAATGCATTTTGGTATTCCGGTGGTGCCGGAAGAAAACAGGATATAGAGCGGATGATCAAAGGGTAGTTGAGCATATTCAACGGGGGCTGGTTTATAGCTTGCAAGCAGGTCTTCATAGGTTGCGGAGTTGGCAATCCGGCTGGTTAACGTGCTCGCATCACCCAGATAAGATACAATGATATTGTTGTTAGCACCAAGTTTTTCACAGACAGAAACAAGTTTGTCAGCCACATCTATCTTTTTGCCATTATACCAATAACCATCGCAGGCAATGAACAGCTTGGGCTTGATTTGGCTAAATCTGTCAAGCACTCCACGTTCGCCAAAATCCGGCGAACACGAAGACCAGATTGCGCCAATCGATGAGGCGGCCAACATGGCTACGATTGCTTCTGGACGGTTGGGCAACATGGCAGCTATGCGATCACCACTCTTGATACCAAAATCAATAAAAGCCTGTTGCAGGCATGATACCTGCTCATGCAGATCATCCCAGCTCAAACGCATTTTTACTTTGTCCTCACCCCAGAAAACAATTGCATCTGCCGGGCCACTGTTACGCAAAAGATTCTGAGCAAAATTTAATTTTGCTCTGGGGAAAAAACGGGCCCCGGGCATTTGCTTGCCATTTTCAACAATCGTATCGCAATTATCTCCAATGACGTCGCAATACTTCCATATGCAATTCCAGAATTTAGCAATATTGTTCACTGACCATTGATGCAAAGCATTATAGTTCTCAAATCTGTTGTTGGTTTCCATTTCAACAAACCGGGTGAATTCAGCCATCCTGGTTGCAGCTATTTTGTCAGGGGAGGGTTGCCAGAGGATATTGGGATTTACTGTAGTCAACTCACAATCCAATGTTTTGAGCGCGAACAGTCACAGCGGTTTTCATCTATGACTTTGGTCGTATTGTTTCTTCACTTGCACCACGTTTCTATCACCTGTACCCTTGTCAGCAAATCAGAAAGTGACAAAACAGTATTTGAAAAATGCGGCTGGGAAATTCAGGTACGTAAATGAAACGAATAATTTTATCGGCATTTTTGGCAGTTAGCGTTTTGATCGCAGGGCTTGCTGCCTTGCCTTTTGTTGTTTCGTCACAGAATATTAAGACTGCACTTGACCAGCAGATTATGCAACTGACCGGTAATGCGATTTCCTATAACGGCGAACTGAATTTAACATTTTCACCCTATTTGGGCGTGGAGTTGAGCGATGTGGTAATCGCCGGCAACAAACAAAATGAAGACGACCCCGATTTACTTCGAATTGAAAACCTGCAATTCGGCCTGCGGTCTTTTGCGCTTTTGTTTGGTAAAATCCAATTGTCGGGATTTAAGCTTGTCAGGCCGAAATTTACAATCCTGGTTCAAAAAAACGGCGAGGGTAACTGGAGCAGGATTAATAATATTATTAAATCTGCAAAAGACACGGAGCAATCCGGGTCAACAGTAGCGGGTAGTGTGGAAAGTGAACTTCGAGATGCCTCTTTATCAGTTGGCGACATCACTCCGGGAAAGTTTGAAATCGTTGACGGGATAATTGAAACCGTAATCGCAGGCAGGGATGCCCCTAATTTTAGGGTCACCAATTTGCATGGCGAATTTGATTGGCCCAGCCTTGCCTCCCCCTGGGATATGTCCGGCAAAGGTGTTTGGCGTGGCGAATCTTTTGAGTTTTCCAATGTGGCAAATAACCCGCTGGCATTGATGACCTCAGGAAGATCCAAGTTAAAATTCTCCTTCAATTCACCCACCGTTAAAGCATCCTTTAACGGTTTGGCTACTGTAGTTTCGGGTGTTCAATTTCAGGGCCAAACAAGTATTTCCACACCTTCGCTGCCGCGACTACTCGAACTGTTATTGGGCAACGAACACCTGATGCGCCCGGTAATTGGCGAATTTGCAATTGAAGGGGAGATGTTTGCAAACGCGCGCGAATTTCGATTTCAGGAAGCCGAGGTGCAACTGGACAGCAGCGTGGCCAACGGCAGTCTGCAACTTCACTGGAACCGGGATACCAAGTCAAAAATCAGCGGCACTCTTGCATTTTCATCACTTGACCTTACGCCCTTAATCGAGACTGTTTCCGTAAGCGATCCCTCACCTGTTGGTTCATCTGCTGAAACACTGGCCCAATGGCCATTTGATCTGGATGTCAGGTTTTCTGCTGAAAATTACATCATAAAAAAAAGCAAGTTTGGAGCATTGGCGGCGGCTGTCATTGTCAATCAAAACGAATGGGCGTTTGATATAGGGGAAGCGGATTTTTTTGGAGGCAGGATCGTTGCCACAATCGCATCAAATAATGGCGCTAGTGCCGGAGAAATTGAACTGAAGGGCATTATGAGCGATGTATCGATGGGTGATATTACGCGCGATTGGTATGGTGGTGATATTATTGCTACAGGAAACACCAATATCAACTTTAACCTGAAAGCACCGAGTGAAACGGCGCTTGGTAATTTCCGGGAGTTTTTTGGGGAAATGGAAATAACCCTGACGGACGGGCGGATTGAAGGCATTGATCTTGCAAAAGCCATTCCAGCCCTCAATCAGAATAATGGTTTTGTCACCATCAGCGAAATCAAGGGGAACACACCGTTCAGCAACCTTTCCCTCAATATGATAATTTATAACGGGGTGGGATGGATCACCAAAGGAATTGCAAACAGCGATGTTAGTGAATTCAGTTTGTCGGGCAAAGCAGATTTTATCGGCGGGGGATTGGCGATTTATACTGATATTCGCCAGTTGGCTAATGGCGATAAAATTCCTGAACAGGCACGAATGTTTGTAGGAGGAACAGTTAGAAACCCGCTGGTCACCAAAACACCGCTAACCAACAGCCGGCCCGATGAAAGAGAGCAATCGGACGGTTAATATTAATGATAAAACAGGTGATGCTTTTTTATTTGTGAACGATTATTATATGCCCAGCTTTGTAAAACGATAGATCAATTGCCGGATATTTTGCAATAACAAAAGGGGTTGGATTGTTTAGACTGATATCTACATTCATCAAAATTGCCATTGCCTCCCTGATTACCGGAGCGATATTGACCAGGCTTGATTTGTCAGCCGAAGAAATTCTGCTTGAATTGGGGCTGACACCGGAAACTGTAATGGTCTGGGTTGACGAAGGAATGCGCTGGGCGGTGCCGAATATCCTGTTGGGTTCGATGGTTATTATACCGGTATGGCTGGTGGTATATTTGTTTCGCCCGCCGCGTTCGTGAGCATCACTGGAAATCAAATACGCTAAGTCCGGTAACCATTTCATCAAGGCCCAGCGGCCTGGTGATTGGCGGGTCAGCCCGCGCGATACAGCCCTGTCGTTCGCACAGGCGACAGGCCGGGCCAATATCGGTGGCTTTTTTGGCATCGGGACCAATCAAGCCCGCGCCATAGACAACTTCACCCGCATGAGCAATGTCAAAACCGATCAACAGCGCAGTTCGCTGGGGTCTATCCTCATAGCCTGATCGAAGGCCCTCAATGGTACGCCCCAGTACAATAAAACGCGCATCGTCGGGAGAAATAACCTGTTCAGCAAAAATCTGACCGGGGCTGGTAAAAGCCTGATGTACAATCAATTTGGGGCAATCACCGCCAAAACGGGTAAGCGGAAAGCCGCTGGTGCCGCCACGCCGGATACGATTGCCGGCTGCATCAATTTCCATCACAAAAAATGGCACTGCGCTCTGGCCGTGTTTGGCCAACATGATCAGACGCCAGGAAGCCTGGGCAAAGGTGACAGAGAATCTTGAACGCAATATGTTGATGTCATAGTTTACCCGACGCGCTGACGACAGGAAATTGTCATAGGGCATCATCATTGCCAACGCCAATAACCGGGCGAATTCAAAACGGGCGAGGCGGCGCGCTTCATCGGTGGACAGTTTGAGAAACTCCACCTCTTCACCGATCAGTTCGCGCTCAGCCAGAAATGCCACTTCCATTGCCACTTCCTGCACCTGGTCGGCGGGGGACAGGCGTTCAGAAATAAACAGGCGATTGGAATGGCGATCAAAACGCCGACGCCACAGGGGCATGGTTTCAACCGGTAATATCTGAACGGCGATATTGTGGTGAGTGTGCAACCATTGTTGCAGGGACGCCATAAGATTACCCGAAGGTGCCAGAGCCTTTGCCAGTTTTGCCGCTGCGCGTTCAATGGCAGGAAAATAGGGAGAAATGCGCTCAAAGGTTTCACGCATCTCATCAATTGGCAGGCGTGCTGTGCTACTTACCGCCTCGCCGCCCTCTTTAGCCATCATTCGTGACAGACCGGAGAGGCGATCCAGTGATTCACGATAAGCACGATATAGTTTGATCATTGCTGCGCTGGCATTGGGGGCTGCGTCGCTGATTTCGATCAGTTCAGAATTATCCGGTAAATCACTGGATAATAATGGGTCTGCAAATATCTCTCTCAATTGGCCAATGGTATTGGCTTCACCCTTGCGCTGCAATTCTTCCAGATCAAATTCATAAATGGAAGCAAGTTTAATAAGCAGTTGAACGGTCAGTGGCCGTTGATTGCGCTCGATCAGATTGAGATAACTTGGGGAAAT
>JAKISV010000079.1 GCA_021648425.1 Rhizobiaceae bacterium | reverse complement strand
AACAGGCGGTAGAACGTCCGTTTTCCAAACTGGTCATTGGAGGAACCGATTGGCTGCAGCGTGGTTCGGCAAGCGAACATCGGGTATGAAATACACAGCCGGGCGGGCGCTCAAGCGGGCTTGGAATATCACCAGGAATCGGTGTCAGTGGGGATTCCAGATCATCCAGTCGCGGCAGCGCGTGCAGCAGTCCCTGGGTATAGGGGTGGGCGGGATCGCGAATAACTTCACGTACAGAACCCTGCTCGACGATATTACCCAGATACATTACAGCGACCCGGTCGGCAGTCTGGGCGATAACTCCCAGATCATGGGTGATGAATATGATGCCCATGCCAAAATCAGCCACCAGATCTTTCATCAGATCGATGACCTGCGCCTGAATTGTTACATCCAGTGCAGTGGTGGGTTCATCAGCAATGAGCAGTTTTGGGTTGGTAGATAGCGCCATGGCAATCATCGCGCGCTGGCGCATACCGCCGGAAAGTTCAAAGGCATATTGTTTAAAGCGCTTGTCGGCATCGGATATACCAACACGATCAAGCATTTCAATGGAAATTCTTGATGCTTCTTTTTTGTTTATATCTTTGTGAATCATCAATTGCTCAACCATTTGGTCACCGATGGTAATTGCCGGGGCAAAACTGGCCATCGGCTCCTGAAAAATCATCGATACGGCACCGCCGCGTATGTCTTGCATGTCGCGGGGGTGCTTCAAGGAAAGCACATCAATTTCCCTCTCTTCATCTAAATACAGGGTAATTTTACTATCAGGATCGTAAACCGCATTGGATGGATTGAGTTGCATCAAGGCCTTGGCGGTCACTGATTTCCCAGAACCCGATTCACCCACCAGTCCCATGACTTCACCAGCTTTAATATCGAACGAAACATCGTTTACTGCCGTGATGCGACCTTCATCGGTATCAAACTGCAGGGTCAGGTTCTGGACTTCAAGCAAACGCGTCATTTCTTTGTGTCCGCATAAGGGTCGGCTGCATCGCGTAATCCGTCACCCACGAATACGAATGCCAACACAAGGGTTATAAAAAACAATACGGGGATGAAATACCACTGGTAGTTCAACAGCACATCGGCGCTGGTAACATTTTGCAACATCACTCCCAAAGAGTTGACCGGATCTTTCAAGCCAAGGCCGATAAAACTCAGAGCGGTTTCCGACAGCACCATGTAGGGAAACGAGATAATCAAATCAACTATGATATAACTGGTAAAACTCGGCAGCAGGTGTTTGCGGATGACATGCCCGGAGGATGCCCCGCACAATTGCGCCGCCAGCACATACTCCTGGCTTCGTTCTGCCAGCAGATGGGTTCGAACCCGTCTCGCCAGGGTTGGCCAGCCAATAAAACCAAGTAAGAGCGAGATAAAAAAGAACCTCTCTTCTGCACTCCATTCCGCCGGGATAAAGGCCGCAAGCGCCATAAACAACGGGATCGTCGGTATCGTTCGCACCGCGTCGGTTATCATCTGAAGTATCGAGTCTATCCAGCCTCCATAGTACCCCGATACCCCGCCAATCATCAGCGCCATGAAAAAGGCAATAACTACTCCGATGGTCCCCACCGCCATAGACGTATTGATGGCATGAAATGTCCTTGAAAAAATATCCTTGCCCGTCGAATCCGTCCCGAATAAATGGATATAACCCTTGTCCACGCCAAACAAATGCGTTTCAAACTCTATGCCGAAATACGAGTATTTATCTCCTTTTGGTAACAAGACCACATAGCGCCGGGCCTCCCGGTCAATGGTGGTTTGCCAGCGAAAATTGGTCTTGATCGATCGCTGGCGCTCGTAAGTATAAACAAAGGGTCGCGCCGAAAAGCCGTTTTCATCCCAAAACTTCGGTATCTGCGGCTCACCATTGAGATATTCTTTGTCGCGTCCGGCAATGGTGGGATCATACGGCGTCAGGAACGGTGCGAATAAGCCTGAAAGGATAAGTACAGCCAGGACCATCGCCCCGACCATGGCAGCCTTTTGTTTTTTGAATCGCGTCCAGATCAACTGCCCCTGGCCAGCGGTGAAATACGCTTCTTTGTCTTTTTGGTCCTGGCTGATTACCGTATCACTCATGCTCACTATCCTAAAATACTGCTGCGAATACGCGGGTCCGTCAGGGCCAGAATAATATCCGTAATGAAATTAATTGTGACAATGCTGGCGGTCAGAAAAAAGATGATCGCGCCGGCGAGCTGCTGGTCATTTGATCGTGCGAGGGCCTCAATCAATAGCGACCCTGCTTCCGTCAGCGTCAGGATCAGGGCAACAATCGGCAGTTCATTGAAAATTCGATTCAAATCAAACCCCAGGGAGTTAATGATCGGGCTGAGTGCATGGCGTGCCGGATAGCGCATCAACAATTTGCGCCCGGTAACACCACGCGCCGCTGCCGCCGTCACATATAGTTTCCCGATCTCATCCGACATCAAGGCACGCACGGTCTGAATTGCAAAAGCAGTCGCCGACCAGCCTAAAATAAACACCGGCAACCAGGCACGTGAAAGAAAATCCATAACCCTGGCATAATCCCACGGCGCATCCCTGAACTCCTTTGAGAACAATCCCGTTAAACTATCGCCAAACATCACGGTGGAAAATAACATGATCATCAGGGCCAGAAGAAAGTTTGGCAATGCCAGGCCCATATAGCTGACCAGACGCAGGCCGTTGTTTAGATAAGGGTTGCGCGATGTTGCGGCGATAATGCCGACGGGAATGGCAATTGCATAGGCCAGTGCCAATGCAGAGAGGCAAATACCAAGGCTCAACCAGAATTTCTGACCAAGCAATTGCGAGATATTGAGGCGTAAAATACAGCTGTCACCGAACTCGCCTTGAAAGGCATTGAAAATCCATTTTCCCCAGCGTTCAATATAAGGTCTGTCCAAGCCCAGCCGGACCCGTTCCACTTCAATATCTTCGATTGAAATCGCTGCGCCCGCAGAATTTTTAAATGCCACATAGCGCTCGGCGCAGTCGCCGGGCACCAGTTCCATCAAGGAAAAAACGATAAAAGAAACCACCACCAGGGTGAAAAAGGCCAATAAAGCGCGAAGTACAACGAAGTGGGCAAATTTTGCCATTGGTATCTTGCGCCTCCCCAAACTACCGAAAATTATATAATCAATTCAACGAAAATATCGGGGTCTGCGGGCAATTTATGATTCTGCCCGCAGACCAATTTTGTTAAAGCTTACTCTGTAAGCTTACTGGCTCAAATACCACTGAGTAGCGCGGTACGGATATGTCCGATAGTACGCGTAAGACTGGGTCTTGAACTCTGTGAAGTTTTTAAGCTTGTTACTACGATAAATCGGCGCAACTGCCTTCACAGTAGAGATGAACAGAAGGCTTTCCGTCATTGTTTTAGCAAGCCTCAGGCCAATTTCATTGGATTCATCTGAACCCGGGCTGGCCGCCTGGAATGCATCAATGTCTTTCCTCATCTGATCAACACAGGCCGGAGGTTTCACACCTGCTGTACCGTTGGAATCGACGTATTCACCCCACAACATTGCTGTTCTCAGGTTGAAATAGTTGTCGAACGGCGGCAGGAAAAGCTCGGAAATACCAAGGATAACCGCCAGGGGCTGACCTTTCGAATACATCGTAACATCGAGTGCATTGGAGGACTGGGCTGAACGGTATTCATCGGTGGTTACTTCTTTCACCGTCGTATCAATGCCGACATCTTTCCAGTTCTGACCAACAAGTTCGACCAGTTTTATCGAAATGCCCTGGGTCGCAACCTGCAGATTGAGGATCAGTTTTTTGCCACTTGGCAAATCACGCATCCCATCGCCATCCTTGTCAACAAGACCAATTTCATCAAGCAATGCTTTTGCCATATCCGGGTCATACTGGGCAAAATACTGTTCCAGTTCCTTAGGGACAAAAGACGGTGTTGGTGAAAACGGAATATACTGTTGTGCAGTACCAAGACCAAAGAATGCAACTTCATTGATCTCATCGCGGTTCATAGCTACCGACATCGCCTGACGGAACTTCAAATTACCGAAAATTTCACGTTTTTCCAGATCGGCCGAAGTCACATTGAAGGCAAACGTTGCCATGGCGATTTCAGGTTTCAGTTCAACGGTGAAGTCGCCCTTTTCCTGATTTTCCAAAAGCAGCGGTGCATAGTCCAGATTCAACGCCTGTGACTTGTAGGTCACTTCCGAATTGACCAGCTTCAACAGGCGAACTTCACTTTCGCCGACAAACAATTCGTCCTGCCGGTCGATGTAGGGAAGTTGATTGCCCGCTGTATCCACCTGGAAGAAATACGGGTTGGCGACCAGACGGCGGCCTTCCGTGGTTTCCGAGATGAGGATGTGGCTTTCAAGCGTTGGTACCGTGGCCGCAGGCATGCCGTCGACCAGATCGGGTTTTGCCAGCATTGGTGTTGGCGTATCCATCCAGTCCGAGCTGCCATAATAGGCCGCAATCACGTCATAGCCTTTTTCAAAACCGATCGCTTTTGCATTCGCATCCGCGTTCGGGTCAATATCCGGGTGAAATCTTCCAAGAAATTTCTTGGGCTGAAACCCTTGCGCGTAGTGGTTGGCAAAGTGTGACAGCAGACCAGGTTTAGGAAACGGCAGATTGAAACGCACAGTCTGAGCGTCAATCACGTCAACCGTCATTGGCTTGCCGCCGACCAGCACATAGTCTTTCGGCTTTTCGATCACATTTGTATCGAGTTGCAGGTTTTCATACCAGAACTCCACGTCCTCAGCCGTGAATGGCGAACCGTCGGACCATTTGTGACCTTCACGCAGGAAGAATGTCAGCTGCGTAAAGTCATCATTCCATTCCCAGCCCTTGGCAACATTAGGCACGATAGTCTCAAGATCATCGGAATAGCGCACAAGGTTTACATGGCGAATGGACATAAAGTCAGATGTACCGGATTCGGTTGCGTTTGAGAGCGCATCCAATGTGCCGCCATAAGAACCGATTGAATCATAAGGAGCTACTACAAGAGGCTCAGAAGGGAGCCTGTCTGCCAGTGGCGGTAGAGCAGGGTTGCCGCGAATCTCAGCATTCAATGCGCTGATGGATGGATTTTCCTGAAAGGAAATTTTACAATTTCCGGCAGTTTGAATTTCAGACAGTTCGAATTGTTGCGGATATGCACCACTTGCAATTCCCATTGCATCACTGACGGTAACAGCGGGGCATTTAGCCTCCTGCCCGAAAGCACTGAATGTGAACGCAAATAATGCGACACTTGTTAACAAGATACGTTTCATGAGTACCCCTCCCGGAGGTTATGTTGGTTGCCGATAATTATTCGGCTATGCCGTGTTTTTATTGGTTTGGCATTAGTAACAGTTTTACTGCTGCTATATTGAACCCCCATATCGACAGCACAGTCAAGAAGCAGAAAATTCTTTTTTTCTGATTTTTGCTGATTCAACTATTTGTTGTTTTGCTGATTTGCCCGTATTTTTTTGCAGGACTGGCAGTAGTCAGTGCAGATTGGGCTGAGCGCCCTGGCCTTTTTCGTCTATCAAAACACCGCGTTTGAAACGGTCCAGCCGAAACTCGTTTGCCAGGGTGTGGGATTTATCGCTGGCCAGCAAATGCGCGTAACACCAGCCCGACGCAGGGGTGGCTTTGAAACCGCCATAACACCAGCCGCCATTGAAGTAGAGGCCGTCAATATGGGTTTTGTCGATAAAAGGCGAACCGTCCATCGACATATCCATCAATCCTCCCCAGCTTCGCAGCAGGCGGGCGCGGCCAAGTATTGGCATCAGAGCCATCGCTTCTTCACAACAATCCTCGACAACCGGCAGATTGCCGCGTTGGGCATAGGAGTTATAACCATCAATATCACCGCCAAACACCAGACCGCCTTTGTCTGATTGGGAAATATACAAATGTCCGGCACCAAATGTGATCACACCAGGCAGCACCGGCTTTAATCCTTCGCTGACAAAGGCCTGCAATACATGGCTTTCTATAGGTAATCTCATGTCAGCCATTGCCATTACCCGGCTGGAGGAGCCAGCGACGCACACGGCGATTTTGTTGGCGTTAATGTTGCCTCTGGTGGTTTCAACACCAAGGCATTTGCCGTTTTTAATCTGAAAACCGGTCACTTCGCAGTTCTGAATAATATCAACACCGCGAGCGTCAGCGCCGCGTGCATAACCCCAGGCAACCGCATCGTGGCGCACAGTGCCTGCACGCTTTTGCAATAGCCCGCCCTGAATGGGGAAACGGGCATTTTCAAAATCCAGGAACGGATATATTTTTTCCACGCCCTTTTTGTCGAGCAATTGGGCACCTGCTCCCGCGAGGTGCATGGCGTTGCCCATGCGCGAAAATCTATCGATATCCGAATCAGAGTGAGCCAGCATTAACAAACCGCGTTGAGAAACCATGGCGTTGAAATTAAAATCCTGTTCCAGTCCCTCCCAGAGTTTCAGGGAAAATTCATAAAATGGTTCATTGCCGGGCTGGATATAGTTGGAGCGGATGATTGTCGTGTTACGCCCGACATTGCCAGAGCCAATCCAGCCTTTTTCGATGACAGCAATGTTGGTGAGGCCATGGTTTTTCGCCAGATAGTAGGCGGTTGCCAATCCATGACCGCCGCCGCCGATGATGATAATATCATAATGGGCTTTGGGTTCAGGCTCACGCCAGGCCGGTTTCCAGCCTTTGTTGCCGGTAAGGGCCTGGGTCAATATTTTCAGGGCTGAATAGCGCATTAAGTTACCAAATGCAGTTTAGCTGGTGATTTATATTATGGCCTGGTTTGGGTTATGGTTTTCAATATCTGGACATCAAGTTTCATCAGATGGACAATTGGGAGGCATTCTAGCAGGTATTTTTTGCATCAGCACAACATTTGTGACGGGAAATTCACAAGACCAATTGTGGTGATTTGCCAGCCATTGAAATGTCTCGTGCCGATAAAACACCACGTGAGTAGGGTCCTGGCGGTAATACCAGTTGGTGAATTTGGCATCGTCACTCTGAAAACAGGTCATGACAACCAGCCAGCCACCGGGTTTCAGAATTTTATTGAAGCGCTCAAATTCATTTGCCGGATGGAAAAAATGCTCCGCCGTTTCAGTGCAGGTGATGAAATCATAACGGTCGCCCAATGCTTCGATATTATTGTAAAAATACGGGTCATAAAGCCTAACCTTATGGCCTGATTGCGTTAGCATGTGGGCCAGCGCCGGTCCCGGTCCACAGCCATAATCTAGGCCGTGACAATGGGGAGCCAGTTTTTCAAGCAAAGGGGTGGCGGCCTTTTGCAGGAACTTTTGATAGCTTGTGTCGTCGACATTATTTTCATGATGCAGGTAGTGGGCGTGTTCATCGCCGGGTGAAAGGCGTTGTACAGGGTCAAGAAATCGTGCCTGACAATCCTCGCAGCGCCAATAGATTTTTTCATCGATATGGGCAAATTTTGCTGTGGATGAGCCAAGGCAAACCGGGCAGATCACGGATTTTCTTTACGCGCAATATATACGCTCTGGGTGAAATTGCGGCTTTGCAGGGGGTTAAAAAATGTTACCGGCTCAGCCCACGCTTCAGCGAAAACGCTATTCAGGCGGTTGGTGAATTTATCATCCGGCAACTCATCAGACCACAGAGCGAACATGCCGCCGGGTTTCAGGTGCGTTGCCATTTTTGTCAGGCCTTCGGGTTGGTAAAAGGCTGCATTGGCGCTATCGAGGAAAAACTCAGGCGAATGGTCGATGTCGACCAGTATCAGGTCAAGCTTCTTGCCAAACCCCTGTTCAGAAAGAGCCAGTTTGAAAAAATCATCCTGTTGCAATGTGCAGCGTTTGTCAGTGGTCAGTTGTTCGCCCAACGGCAGTAGACCTGACTTGTGCCAGCCAATGACGGCTTCCAATGCATCAATGACAGTCAGTGAGCCAACTTTATCGTGGTCCAGTACCGCGCAGGCACTGTACCCTAAACCCAGTCCGCCGACGACTACATCGAGTTCTTTTCCTTTATGGTGTTTCAGCGCCAGGTTGGCCAGTGCCTTTTCTGAAGCGGTGAACATGCTCGACATCAAAAATTCTTCGCCGAGCTTTATTTCATAGACCTGTTCGCCGGTTTTTGGTTCCAGACGACGACGCAGACTGAGTGCTCCAATGGGTGTGGGGCAATAGTCGAGTTCTTCGAAGTTTCTGCTCAACTGGACCCCGTCATCATGGTTTATGCCTCAGCCATCAATACAGCATTCAGTCTTTTAATGCCAAGGAAACCGCCTGCAACGATTGCAGCGAAGGTGATCATTGAACCAACTGCAAGGGTTGAGACGCCGGTGAGGCCCTGGCCAACCGTGCAGCCCAGAGCCAAAATTCCGCCAACGCCCATCATAGCGGAACCAAAAAGATTGCGCTTGGTGTCGGTGGGATTTGCAAAGGTTGTCAAATTCAGACGACCCATCATCATTGCTCCAATGAACGCACCAATCAATGTGCCAACCAGTGTCACCACTCCGATTGTCGGAGCACCCAGAGCGGTAAAGCGCATCAGATATTCCAGGGTGTCGCCGGTCGGGCGCACGAAGGTCAGGGATGTTGGCAGGGCGACAACATCAGACAGTTCATCAAAGGCCAACCCGGTGAGGAACCAAACGGCGATGACGCACAAGCCGATCACTATTCCTGAAATAATATGATTTGGCGAGGTGCGAAAGGCCTTGTCCTTGAAACACCAGGCAATGGCCAGACCGGCAATAACAATCATGGCTATCATGTTGGTATTTTGAACATCACCGCCGGTAAATATGGAAATGATTGAGCCAACGCTTTGGGTTTCAGCATCACTTGCAGCCAGATCAATGACAAACGGACCAAAAGCAGATGTGCGAACAAGGCCCAAAATGCCGCCGATTGTCATATAGGCAAAAATGCCAACGACGACCAGATTAATGGCGGAGCGCAAATCGCCTGCACCCACGCGCACGATGTTTTTGGTGACGCAGCCGCCGGCAAATACCATGCCATAACCAAACATCAAGCCGCCGATAATGCTGGCAACCATATTAAAATTGGTGGTGAGGTAGATTGACGATGACAGATCGGTG
The DNA here is from genome assembly GCA_021648425.1 of Rhizobiaceae bacterium. Classification (GTDB taxonomy): domain Bacteria; phylum Pseudomonadota; class Alphaproteobacteria; order Rhizobiales; family Rhizobiaceae; genus JAAEMP01. Next base: position 3,027 of record JAKISV010000079.1, on the reverse strand, counting down.
GCACCGATTGATTGTACATACCAGGCACCGATCATGGCGGTGGCGGCAGCCAGTACCCAGGAACGAAAGCGGCGATAGTCTCCAAATGTTTCAATATCGGAAATAGCACCCATGGCGCAATAGTTGGTTCGGTAAACGACAAAGCCGAAGATTATACCGATTACCAGCCCCCATATGCCGACATAAAAACCGGGGTCTGCCAATATTATTTCGCGCCAGGTATCAACCATTTATGCGTCTCCCAAACATATATGAAATTCGGCATATGTTTCCGGTGTGCAGGTTCTAAAGTCAACAGCAAATTTGGGTTATACGCATTCACAGTTTTGGCATTACCAGGGTTTTAGCATCGCACAATCTTGCATTTCCACATTTCCAGATCGCGTTCACACGCAACAATTTTGCCAGGTGATGTTTCTGCTCCGGGTTATGCGCATTGCGATAACGACAGGCGGTAGCAACAGTATAACCGCGCTCACTTAGGCGCCAACCGATAGCGCCAGAATAATGGTGCGGGCACCGGGACTTGAACCCGGACGATCTAGGATCGAGGGATTTTAAGTCCCTTGCGTCTACCAATTCCGCCATGCCCGCATATTTGTAATTTCGATACCCATTATCAACCCGGATATCAACCCGGATAATTGCTATTTGGCTTTTGGCTCAGGCAACCGGGCAATTCATCCAGGCCCTGCACACCCAGTTGTTTGAGATTATTAGCCATATCCTCTTTCAGTAAACCAGCCACATGATCACCACCCTCTTCCCCCAATGCCGCAATGCCGTATATAAAAGCCCGTCCCAACAACACGAAATCAGCACCCAGTGCCAATGCGCGCAGAACATCAAGGCCGGTTCTGATACCGCTGTCATAAAGCACGGCGCATTTTTTATTTACCGCTTTTGAAATCGCCGGCAAAACATCGATCGCTGCGGGGGCCCCATCAAATTGCCGGCCCCCATGGTTGGAGATTACGATGCCATCCACACCGATTTTCACCAGTGATTTTGCATCCTCTTCATGCAGGATGCCTTTGACCACAAGTTTGCCTTTCCACTGCTCGCGGATAAACTTCATGTAATCCAGATTAAGCACTTCGCTCAATTGACGCCCCAGGAAAGAAGATACTTCTTTCAAATCCCCGCTCTCAGCGTATTTTTCCAACATACGCAAACGCGGTTTGCCATAGCGCAGTGTAGCTAAAGCCCAGGTGGGCCGCGCCGCCACTCGCAGCAAAGTTTTATAGTCCACTTCAAGCGGCATTTTCAGCCCGGCTTTTCTCTGGCGTTCGCGCGTCGAGGGAACGGGGACATCCGCCGTTACCATCAAAGTCCTGAAACCGCTGTCCCAGGCTCGCTGCATCATATCGGCGCAGATTTTTTGATCAGCAGGCACATAAAGCTGAAACCACCCTTTTCCCTCACATAACGGCCCGACGCTTTCCGGCGCTTCGCAGGCAACCGTACTTAAACAGTATGGAATATTCTGGCGGGCGGCTGTACGTGCAAGTATATGTTCGCCACCGGGCCAGATCATGCCGGTCATACCAATTGGGCCAATGGCTATTGGCATGGCATAGGTTTCACCCATCAAGCGGGTTTCCAGGTTGATGTTTGAAGCCCCACCCATGAATTGCGGCACCATCTCCACTTCCTGCAACCGTTGCAGATTGTGCGCTGGCAACCGCTCAGCTCCCGTTCCGCTGTCAAGATATTCCCAGGCAAAAAATGGAATTCTGCGCCGTGCGGGCTCCATCAGATCGGCAACCGAAGGATAGGCATTGTAATATCTGGAAAGGGTTGCGACTATTGTCCCATACTGATGTTGCATGTATTCCTACCCTTATTGGAATTATTCCAAACCTGTGGCAAACAGTGTTACACAATATCAGTTCAACACCCGCTAACAACCCGATCAATGGATAACATGCTCGATAAATTACGCAATTTTCTGAAAAAAACCACTGAACCTGAAGACGATCAGACCGGATTTGATGCTACCGATCGACAGCTGGCCCAGGCGGCCTTGATGTTTCATGTGATCGCTGCCGATGGCATTGTTCATGACGAAGAAAAAACCAAATTACAGCAGATCCTGGAAGAGCGTTATGAATTGACCAATTCACAGGCCCAACAGCTGATAGAAGAGGCCCGCCGCGCCGACAGTGAAGCGATAGATTTATACGCATTCACCAGAATTCTGAAGCGTCAGTTGAGTGCTGAAGAACGCCTCGAGTTGATCGAAAGCCTGTGGGAAATGGTTTATGCCGATGGCGAAATACACGAATTGGAGGACAATGTTGTGTGGAGAATTGCAGAACTTCTGGCCATCAATAAACGCGACCGCATGGAAATGAAACGCAAGGTTCGAAATAAATTAGAGTTAGGCCGAAAACAGCATTAATGTCTAGTCAATCACACAGCTTGAAGAACTCCGGAAATTCCAGACGGCCAAAAATCCTGGTCGTTCTTCATCAGGAAAACTCGACCCCGGGCCGCGTTGGCATGATGCTGGTAGAACGCGGCTATGACATTGATATCCGCCGTCCACCGCTCGGCCACCCCTTGCCCGACACCCTTGAACACCATGCCGGAGCAATCATCTTTGGCGGGCCGATGAGTGCCAATGACAAAGAAGAACATATCAATCGCGAAATCGACTGGATTTCAGTGCCCCTAAAAGAAAACAAACCGTTTTTTGGCATCTGCCTGGGTGCCCAGATGATGGTTCGTCATTTGGGTGGTGAAGTAGCCGCCAACAAAGATGAATATGCTGAAATCGGCTATTACCCCATCAAACCAACGCCGCAAGGCAAAGCCATCATGCAGTGGCCGGAAAAAATCTACCAGTGGCACCGCGAGGGTTTTACCCTGCCCACAGACGCCACCCTGCTGGCCACCGGGGAAGAATATCCCAATCAGGCGTTTCGTTATGGTGACAACGCCTATGGCGTCCAGTTCCACGCCGAACTCACCACCTGGATGATGAACCGCTGGACAACCCTTGGCGCCTATCGCTTTAATCTC